>CAYJWN010000059.1:0-10271 GCA_964373835.1 uncultured Planctomycetales bacterium | reverse complement strand
GGATAGGTGTGGAGGATGTGATTGACTGTCATCTCCTCATGGAGCTTGACAGCCGTGGACGATTCTTGCGCGGAGGGCTCTTCCTGGTCACCCAGAATCTCCTCAATCGCAGGAAACAGCCCAGCTTCCTCCTCTTCCATGTGGCGGCGAAGCCTGGGGATCAACTCATCCAACACCGTACGGACCTGCTCGATGGCTTTGCCACCTTCCTCGATAAACAAGTGGTTGACCGTCCGCAAAAGCTGCGGTTCTTCATCATGCTCAAGCCGCACGTGAGACCGCACGTCAGGGCTCAGGCTCTCTTGGCAAGCCGTCACCAGCTCCTCTTCTCGCCGGATGTGATCCTGCAGTTGGCGCGAAAGGGTGTAGCAGAGTTCGCGTAAGATGAACCACGTGGTCGGAGGCGTCATGCGCAGCGTGGCCTCGAGGACATCAAGTTTCGTTCGCAAGATCTCATGGTCTCGTTTCAGCCGGTCAATAGCCCGCATCGCGCCCCCTCCTGTTGATTGAACTGTAGCGTTACACGCCGCATGGTTCTATGATACAGATCATCCTTCTCCGATTCGCGCACGGCCATCCCCAGGGTGTGCGAAGTTGTTGCGGGTCGTCGAATGGCCCAACAAGACCTTGAGTTGTTCAGGACGCAGGATGGTCATCTTGCCCCGTGAGGTGGACAGCCAGTGCTTGCGCTTGAACGAGGCGATCGTCCGAATTGACGTTTCCCATCTGGTTCCTGCCATGCGGGCCAGTTCCTGGTGCGTCACTGGGATGGTCTTCCCGAATGAGCTCTTGAGCCGCAGCAAGGTGTAGGCCAGGCGCCGTTCAACCGGCGATGACGCCAAGCTGATCGCCTCGGCCAGGTGGCGCATGCGGGTGTGGTAGATCGCCAGGACCGCTCCTGCAAAGGTCGGCTGCTGCTTGAGCAACTGGGTGAACTCGGCTTTGGGAATGCGGATCGCGGTGGTCTCCGTTGCGGCCACAGCCGAGGCAAAGTAGTGTCCTTGGCCAACCGCCGCCGAGAACCCGCAGAGCCCATCTTCCGGGGTCACCATGTAGATCGTCGCCGGGACACCAAGCGGGGTACGCTTGACCAGATACACCCAGCCCCGCCGGATCAGCCAGATTGAATCAGCAGGCTGGCCTTCCTGAAAGAGCGTTTGGCCCTTGCGAAACCGTCGCAACTCGCAGTGCTCGGCAAGGTGCTTCACCTGCGTCGCGGGGAGGTCCTGGAAGAGCGGAACCTGCGCGAGGTAGCCATCCATCGTCGGATCACCTCCAGTCCGGGCGGTTACCCACAACGATACCTTGCGAGCTGGAGGACTTCTATGACGCCCGTCAGGAAGGCTTACGGGTGGTCAATCAGGGCGGAGAGCTTTTCGGGATGGAGGATCGTGGTGTTTCCACGCGAGGAGCGGATGATGCGCTGCCGGCTCAATTGGCTCAAGATGCGGATGGTGGTTTCCTGAGTCGTATTGGCCAGTTCGGCCAACTCGTGTTTGGTCAGAGGGATCGTCTGGCCGAACTTCTTCGAGAGCGTCAGGAGCGCCTTGGCCAGCCGCCGCTCGACGGAGTCATAGGTCATGCAGCTTTTGTCCTCGACCTGGCGCAGCCGATCACAGAAGAGGCAGAGCGAGTCTTGGAGAAACGTGGGATTCGTACGCAAGAGTTCTTGGAACGCGCTGGTGGGGATCCGGACCACAACGGAATTAACCGCCGCCACCGCATCCACTGGATACGGCTGACGGTCAAGCGCCGGCAGACAGCAGAATGTCTCTCCCGGCGTCATGACGCAGGTCGTCGAGGCCTGCCCACCCTCGAGGAACTTCATGAGGTGGACACGGCCTTCCTTGACAACACAGACAGCCTCGGCCGGCTCACCTGCCCGGAAGACTGTCTCGCCCTTGGTATAGGACTTCTCCCGCGCAACTTGGGCAAGATGCCTTCGCTCAAGTGGAGAGAGTCGTTTGAACGGTTCAACGGTGCCTAGAAAACGCTCCATGGCTACTCACCCACCATTGACCAGTAGTGTAGCCAAAGAACGGGTGCGGGGTCAACGTCTACGGAGGAATTGCTATTCGAGGTTGTCTACCTTCGAATCAGCCAACTGATCGCTCCTGCAAACGCTGCGGCGAGGGGCAAGGTGACCAGCCAGGCGAGGACGATCGTGCGGATCATAGACCACCGGGCAGAGCCGTTGACCGCACCTATTCCAAACAGGCTTCCGCAGGAGACGTGGGTGGTCGAGACGGGCCACCCGAACCCCGAGGCCATCGTCACCAAGCAGGCGGTGACCAGGTTGGCGGTGAAGCCCTGCCCGTGGTTCATGCTGGTGATGCGCCAGCTCATTGTCACGGCGACTTTGCGGGCGTTCAGCAGCCCCCCGATCGCCATGGCCACGCCGACGGCCGCCATCCCGGTGGAGCAATTCAGGCCCAACCCTCCGGCGGCGATGAGCAGGGCCACGATTTTGGGCGTGTCGTTCAGCCCTCGCGCAAAGCTGACCGCACCCGCCGAGAGATAGTGGAGCCGATCAAGGATCCACTGCGCGTCGAGGCCGATCACCTGGCCGTGATACCGCTGCACGCAAGCGCTGAGCTGCCCTACGGAGACGCTCACGCCGGTTGACTGCAGCACCGCGGTTCCGTCGCGTCGAATCTGCACCGGCTGGAACTGGCCCCCATCAAGACAGAGACACATCTGACGTTCGATCCCTAAGCGGGTCCGCATCCAGCGAAACAACGGATACACGAGGCTGGTGATCGCAAAGCTCAAGACCGGGCTCACCGCCAGCGGGAGAAAAAAGCTCTGGCCGAGCTTGGCTACATTGACCGAGCCAGCCTCAATCAGACCCGCGCCGATGAGCGCTCCAGTCAAGGCGTGAGTGGTGGAAATCGGAAGACCGGTCACGGTCGCCAAGAGAACGGTCAGCGCAGCGCCCAACCCCACCGCGAGCAAGAACATCGGCTCATGGGTCAGCGCCTCCGGCACCAGCCCCGTTCCACTGAAGGCCTTCATGAGCCCACCAGAGAGCAGGACAGCGGCACAGGAGCCGGCAAAGGTCGTCCCAGTCGCCCACCAGAGCGCTTTCCGATAGTCCGTCGTGCGACTGCCGAAGAGTGTGGCGACGCCTTTGAAGTTGTCGTTGGCCCCGTTGGCGTACGACAGCAACACCACGGCAAGCGCCAACACTATCACGATCATCTCTGCCTCTCGATTAAAAATCGGGGACAGCCGCTGATTTGTCGAAGCGTAATGAGTGGCTGTCCCCCGATAGCGATAGTCCCCTTAGCAACATCCCTGACCCCCTCCACCTGGAGGACAGCAAGCGGCCATCGCGACCTCCTTGGTCTTGCCGTCTGGCTCGACGATGGTAAAGAGCCCGGCATAGGGCGGATTCGACAGCTTGCTGGCGGTATCGGTGCACACCGTAATCGCCACGTTGCGCGGAAAGAGGTGGCCTTCCTCATCGAGCACCGCCTTGTGCGGTCCACGGTAGATCGCGTGTTGGCCGATGAACTGGCAGCCCGCGGTCTTCTCAAACTTGAAACCTTGGACGGTCACGGAATAGAAGTTGAACCCCTCGATGGCCTTCCAGAACGTCTTCTTGAAGACGGAAAGACCGTAGAAACCGGCCTGCTCCAGCATCGCCAGAAACTGCTCCTCGGTCAAGGCGCCTACGATGCATTCGCCCCAGAGCTGCTCATTGACCTTCAGGCGCGGCGGCACCTCGCGGTCGGAGACGATATCGGCGATGACTGCGCGACCATGGTCCTTGAGGATGCGCCATAGTTCGGCGAAGACCTTCGGCTTATCCGGCGAGAGGTTGATCACACAGTTCGAGGTGACGATATCCGCGGTTTTGTCCTCCACCGGAATCTGCTCAAGGTAACCGCGGCGAAATTCCACCACGTCATAGCCCAGCGACGCGGCGACTTTCTGTTGACTCTCGCGCGCCACCGAGAGCATCTGGTCAGTCATATCGATGCCGATGACCTTGCCGGTCGGCCCGACGTGCTTGGCCGCGATGAAGCAATCGATGCCGGCCCCTGAGCCAAGATCGACGTACGTCTCACCTGGCTGCGGGTTCGCGGCGGTCACCGGCGAGCCGCAGCCGTAGAACCGATCCAGCACTTCCTGGGGGATATGGCCGACTTCTGCTGGGTCGTACTTCGTCGGGCAGCACAGCTCAGCCTGCGGCTGCTCCGCGGCTTGGCCGTAGAACTGCTGGACGATCTTGCGCGGCTTCTCTACGTCGAATGACAGGACGCAGTTGGAGTGCAGGAAGGCGACCTCCGTGTCGTTGTCGCCCAGCTCAGTCGTCCCACAGACGACCGCCCCATCGCCCATCGCGTGGTAAATACGCGGCGCGTCATAGCCTGAGCGCCTATTGACCAACGCGACCTTGCGAGTGGTGAGCGTATCCATCGCCTCGATGAGGAGCGTCTGGTAGAGCGGATAGTAGGGATCCTCGCCAAGGAAACTGCCGGAGAAGAAGTAGCTGTGCTCGAGGTCACCGCCGCCAGTAAGGAAGCGCAGCGGATCGCTCTGGGCCTGCGCCTTGCGTGCAACAGTCGCCTCGCGAATCTGCTGAAGCACAGGGCTCTGCTTCCAGCGACTCTCGAGGGTGGTGTCGTTGATCGCGTCGCCGCAGTCGAGCGGCTTGTGGTTGGCGAAGGCGGCTGAGGGATACACATGCCCGTCGGCGTAGATGCACAGGCTTTGCCAACCGGCGTTGCCCAGGTCGAATTTGATGTTGGCCGGCGCGTTGGCGCGCAGCTCGAAGGAGGCGGCGTTATCGAGCGTAATACCGGCGCGCTCGGTCTCACGCTTGACTAATCGCACGGCTTCGATGAGCCGGTCGGTAGCTGGGAACCATCCCACCACCTGTCTGTCGGCCGCAGGCCGGTCGCGGCTCTCCGTCAGTTCCTGTGTTGGCCGCGACGTTCCACCTTTGGCGGAACCAGACAGGTGGTGGGACCAGCCATTTTGTTCTTCTGTGACGCGGCCACGCCGGTGGATCCACATGAGGTGCTGCGAGCGGACCCCGCAAGACTCGGCCAGCTCGGTGATGTTGGGCAGATCATCGAGGTTAGCACCAGTGGCTACCGTTGTGATCGTCACGTCAAAGCCGCGGCTCCTCAGCTCCTTCATCCCCTCGACTGCCGCGTTGAAACTGCCGGTGCCGCGAATGGGATCGTTGATCTCCGGCGTCGAGCCATCAATGCTGACTTGGAACTTCACACGTTTGCGGTCGAAGGTGTCCAAGAGCGCCTGGCGCGGCCCGATAAAGAGGGTCGCGTTGGTCAGGATGATGAGTTCGGTCTTGTGCGTCTTCGTGATGAGCGCGATGAGCTCCGGCATGTCCGCCCGGACGAACGGCTCACCGCCGGTGATGTAGAAGCGATCCGCACCAAGCCCCACCGCCTGCTCGATAAGCGAACGCCAGGCCGTGGTCGGCAGCCCCTTCTCCCCCTTGGGTGAGGAGCTCACCAAGCAGTGCGAACAACTGAGGTTGCAGGAGTTGTTCGTGTGCAGCCAGCACTCACGCAGCCGTGACACGCTGAGGTAGTGGGCCCGCCCTAAGTACGGGCGTGGTCCGAAGGGGGCGAGGCTGATCAGGCCGTGGCGGATCGCTTCACTCACGAACGCGTGCATGTGGACCCAGGCTTTGCCATTGTCTACCTGAAAGCACGAGGCATAGCGTGATACCAACGCTGAGAAATGGCACGGCGACTCTTGAAGCTGTTGAACGATCCAGGTCCCAGGCTCATCGGTCGACACCCAGTTGGGCGCCTCGCCATCCACGAAGATCGTCCATCCCTGCCGCTCAATCCGTGTGAGCGGAGGGGTGTAAAGAACTGCTTGGTGATTTAATTCCGCCATTCGTCACCTCTCATCGTCGCCAAGCCAACAGACGGCTGAGTATCCGTTTCAGTGTAGGCGAGAGCTTAGTCTGAAGCTGGGCGTTTGCCAGGCGCTTGAGCACTTCCGATTGGGTGGGATACGGATACACGGGTTTCGACAGACTCGAGAGCCCTTTGCCCATGGACATCAGCAGCGTGAAGTATGTGAGGAGATCTCCGGCATGGGCTGCCACGACGGTGGCGCCCAGGATCTGGTCAGTGCCGTACTTCAGATGCACCCGCACGAACCCCTCATCCTCCCCGTCCAAGATCGCCCGGTCGTTCTCAGCCAGCGGCACCGTGAGCGTCGTCACCGCGATCCCGCGCTCTTTGGCCTGGGGCTCATAGAGGCCGACGTGCGCGATCTCTGGATCGGTGTAGGTGCACCAGGGCACGGTAAGCCGGCTCATGCGATTGCGGCCCCAAAAAAGCGCGTTCACCATCGCCATGCGGCCCAAGGCGTTTGCGGTATGCGTGAACTTAAACGGCGCGCAGATGTCCCCTGCCGCATAGATGCGCGGATTGGTCGTTCGGAGAAAGTCGTTCACCTTGACACCGGTCTTGTCGTAGGCAACCCCGGCCGCTTCGAGGTTCAACCCTTCGACATTGGGAGCCCGGCCCACACCTGCGAGGATGGCGTCGCCGATCACCTCCTGCGTGCGCCCCTCCTGCTCGATGACCACCACTTTGGCCCCGTCCCGGCGTTCAGCCCGGATGGCCTTCGCGTTGAGCAGCAAGCGGACGCCCTCTTGCACGAGTTTCCGTTGCACGATCTCAGCGGCATCCGCGTCTTCGCGGATCAAGACGTGCGGCGCGAGATCAACCAAGGTGACTTGACTGCCGAATCGCTGAAACGTCTGCGCCATCTCGCAGCCGATCGGTCCTGCGCCAAACATGGCAAACCGTTTGGGTAAGTCGGTCAGCTCGAAGAGCGTCTCATTGGTCAAGAAACCCGCTTCCTTGAGCCCAGGAATCGGCGGCACGACAGGACGAGCGCCACTGGCGATCACGGCCCGAGCAAACCGCAGGCGCTTGCCGCCGACCTCGACCGTGTCCGGTCCGGTGAACCGTCCTTGCCCCAGAAAAACATCGATCCCCATCTCTTTCAGATGGGGGACCGAATCAGCCGGACTGATGCGAGTCCGCAGCCGGCGCATGCGCGCCATGACCGCAGGAAAATCTATGGCCACGCCTGGAGGCATACGCAAGCCGTGGTCACCTGCCTGACGGAGCGTCGCTGCCACCCGAGCCGAGCGGATGATGCCCTTGGATGGGACGCAGCCGGAAATCAGGCAATCCCCGCCAGTCAGATGGCGCTCGATGAGCGCGACGCGCCCTCCTACCGCAGCGCAGCCACCAGCAGCGGTCAAGCCTGCGGTGCCCGAACCGATTACGACGAGGTTGTAGCGTCCATGAGGTTCTGGATTAATCCAGTCGGGGGGATGGGTGTTCTGCACCAGCGTCCGATTGTGCTCGTCGTCCGGGAGGATGATCCCACGCCCTGCCGCATCCGCCGAAGGCGGATCTGCGCACAGCGCAGGGCCGTTCCGGCCAGCAGCAGGGCGTGGGATGAGCGGCTGCGTGTTCATGAGGTTGATTGCTGTCGCGATTTCCATGCCCGCTGGGCTAGCATGAGCCCCCCAATGACCAGGATCGCCACGCCAAGTTTCCAGATTTGTTTCGGATCGGTCAGCGAGTAACCAAGATAGACGTAGGCGAAGCTGCCAGGAATCATGCCGAGAAAACTCGCTGCAGGCACGAACTGTCGCACCCCCCAACGCCGCGAGCGCGCCCCACAGCGGCCCAAACGCGAGCCCCCCTGTGATGGTCATAACGCTCGCGGGAAGCGGCACGATGGGCTGGCCGTACGCCAAGAGGTAGATCGCTGGAGCCCAGATGCCGAACGAGAGCACGAATCCCCGAATGCGCTCAGGCGTCACCTGCGTGAAATCCACCCCAAGTGCCTTGAGCACCCATCCGAGCCCGAGGACGAGCAGGAGGAACGCGCCGAGCTTGACCCACGTGGAGCCCTTCATCCCCCTGACCTTCCCCCGTTTCTTGGACCACCCGGAAGCAGGAGTTCTGGGTGCTGCAACCCTCAGATGCAGACCGAGTTGACAAGGTACTGACACTGTCCGTTGAGCTTCTGTTGGCCTCGGCACTTCTAACGAGTTAGATGCAGATAAGGAGAAAAGGATTCAGAGCGCAGCGAAAGCACGTCAAGAAAGGGCTTACCTTAGCAACCCGTCAAGCGAAACCGAAGCCGCTCCCAGAGGGTTGGATGGCGAGGGGAGAGCTTCGTCTTGATGAAGCTGCGCAGCTTGGCCTGGAGTTCTTGGGGGATGTCCTCGCAGCGCAGGTCTTTCGAGAGGCTCATCGTCTGTTTATAGGTGTTAATAAACGCAAGGCATCCGGGACAATCAGCCAAGTGCTGCTCAAGCTGCTGGCTGACCGGTGGCTCTAAGCGCTGTTCAACGTACTCATACAATAGTTGACCAACGTCACGACATTTAAACATACTGGGGGCCAGGGTTGATTCCAGTTTTTTGCATCATCGAAGGAGCGGCCGTCCGACTCACCGCGTCGTCTGCCAGTTGCTTGCGCAAGAACAGCCGAGCGCGGTGGAGTCGACTTTTCAACGCCGGGACGGACAGGTCGAGAATTTCACACGCCTCCTCCGCCGAGAGTCCTTCGACGTCTCTCAGGACAACAACACTTCGATACTCCGCAGGGAGCTGGCTGATCGCTGCCTCAATCCGCCGAGCCAGCTCCTTTCGGTCCAATTCATCGGGCGGCAATCGTGACCAATCCGCTACCGGCTCTGCGAGCATGCCCTCTTCTGTCATCGCCGGGCCCAGCTCTTCTTCGAGAGGGATCTCCTTCCCCTTCGGCCGCTTGCGCAGCTTCATGAGCGCAGCGTTCGTCGCGATCCGATAGAGCCAGCTTGACAGCTTCGAGTCTCCGCGAAAGCTGTCGATCTTCTGAAAGACGGTCAAAAACACATCCTGCAAGACTTCTTCAGCGTCTTGGCGATTGCCCGTCAGCCGCAGCGCCAGGCCGAAGACCCTGGTTTCATACTCGGCCATAAATGCTGCCAGGGTGGCTTCATTCTGGGCTCTCAGTTGTTTGATGAGCTCTCGTTCGTTGAGCGGTGCCACGGCCATGGCCCCATGCTAACACAACCGCCTGAGTGAGACAATGCATGGCATCTCCCTCCCCACTACCAGTTACGATGCGCCGCTGAAGAAAACGATTCGCAGATGATGGGAAATGGAAGGCCGGTCAAGCCAAGGCGGCCAAACCACCAGGCGCCGAGCGGGCTGAGGCGGACGAGATGCCTGGCAGGTTCTTCCTACCGGGGGAATGAGGAGCCTGCGCGCAAACCGAATCGATGAGAGGCAGGTCACGGCCTGCGTGAGTGCCGTGCGCGCGATCTCCTCCCTGCTATTTCAGCTCCAGGTTCACCTCGACGGGCTCCTCGCAGCATGGTTGACAACTTCTGTCAACCTGATAGAATTCGTGTAAAGAACCCAGGAGGGAAAATGAGCTTTGGAAGCAAACTGAGGCTTCTTAGGAAATCGAAGAAAGTCAGTCTCCGTAATCTCTCAAAAAAACTGCATTACGATCGATCCTACCTCAGCAGAGTTGAAAACAACTCCGTCAACCCTTCCGACGAGCTCATTAAAGCCGCTGCGAGATTCTTTCGGGTGCGGGAGGAAGAACTCCGCATGGCTGCCGGGAAGTTCCCCAAAGACATTGTAGATATCCTATCCAACCATCCTGAAGAATCGGTCTCGCTCCTTCGAGATTCCTTAGGTGCGTATGACGTCAATGGCGATTTGTTCTCATCATCTCGTGTGGCTCAGCTCCCAGATGAAAGTCGCTCGAAAGCATTGGACGATTCTTACCTGAATCGGATCATCGAGGGCAACTGTCTTGATGTCCTCAAGAAGCTTCCGTCTTCGTGCGTAGACCTCATCGTGACCTCCCCACCTTACGCTGATAACAGGCGAAAGACCTATGAAGGCATCCCCCCAGAAAAGTATGTGAATTGGTTCCTCCCGATTACTGAGCAGCTGAAACGAGTGTTAAAACCAAGAGGGTCATTTATCCTGAACATCAAGGAGCGCGTTGTGGATGGTGAACGCCATACATATGTGATTGACTTGATTCTGAAGATGCGTGCTCAGGGATGGAAATGGGTAGAGGAGTATATCTGGCATAAGAAAAACTGCTACCCGGGGTATTGGCCGAATCGTTTCCGAGATGCCTGGGAGCGGTGTCTACATTTCACGGCTCAAAAGGACTTCAGAATGTTCCAAGAGGCGGTCATGGTGCCGATGGGAAATTGGAGGATAAGCCGCCTAC
>CAYJWN010000058.1:0-10484 GCA_964373835.1 uncultured Planctomycetales bacterium | reverse complement strand
CGATCGGCCCGACGATGTTGGCGTTGGCCGCCAGCAGGTCATCGCGGGACATCCCCGGCTTGCGCGCAAGGCCCGCCGTCACGATGACGAGGCGGCTCTCCGCCAGGGCCGCGAAGTCCGTCGTCCCGTGGATCGCGCCGGGAAACCCTTCGATCGGAGCGGACTGCGACAGATCCAGCGCCTTGCCCCGCGCGAGCCCCTCCACGATGTCGATCAGGGTCACATCCGCCAACCCTTTGAGGGCGAGGAGATGGGCGGCCGTCGCGCCGACCTGACCGGCGCCGACGACGGACACTCTTGGAAGCGACATCCCTGCAGGATTGGTGGTGACGCGATGGATGAAGGTTAGGCGCGCCAGACCACGTGGAGCCCCAGCCCGATGAGGCACAGGCCAACGGCTCCCCACGCAGCCAGGGCCAGCGCGGCCCACAGCCAGTGGATCCCCATCGTGAGACCGGAAAACCCTCCCAAGAACCAGGAGGCCCAGCCTTCCGGCATGGTCTCATAGAGCGTTTCGGTCTTGCGATAGGCCCGTCCGGCGGCCCGCAGGCGGGTGGAGGCCAGCGCCATCCCCACCCACGCGGAGATGAGCCCCATGAGGATCAACAGTCCGCTCGCAGCGCCTTCCGACATGGCCTCTCAAGAATCCTCATGGAGTGCAGTCTAGCAGAGCCCTGTGAGGGCGTCAACCCATCCTGCTGTGGCAGGGCGGCGCTTGCTTTCTTACGGCATGATCAGGCATACTTATTTTGAAAAGACAACTTGAGAGTAATTTCCCTGGCGATAAAGCCACACCTACCGGAAGGTAGGGTCCCCGCCACAGCGTACAACTGAGGGGCGGGTCCGCCAAGCAAGTTGGCGGAGGAAAGCTACGGGTCCTCACGGACAGCCGAGTTGCCGCAATAGGGGCTGACACGGATCGCCGAGCCGCCGAACCAGATAGGAGGGTTCGGCGGTTTTTGTCACCGGAGGTGCGCAATGCGACGAGCGTCCCAACGCCATCAAGCGGGCTTTGTCTTGTTGATCGGCCTGACCGTCACGAGCATCGTGCTCACCTTGGCGAGTGCCGGTCTCACCCGCTCCCTGACCGAACTCAGGGTGGCGAACCGATCGCTGGCCGGCTACCAGGCGTTCCACCTGGCGGAGGCCGGAGTCGACGTTGCCTTAAACGAGTTCGCATCGGGTGGATCGTTCTCTGAATGGACCCAACCTGACCTAACTCCTTGTGTCCCTGGGCCCGGGAGGCCGTGCACATGGACGAAGCCGATTGCCAACGGCGTAGCCACCGTCACCGTCAGCGACACTGGCTCAAATGCCGCCCTGATCCAAATTGATGCCACCGGCCAGACCGAGGCCGGCCTCGGCGGCTCCGTCGAGCGCCGCCTGCACGCCGAGGGAACTTCTAGGGTTCCTGCCTTTCAGTTCGCGGCGTTCGGCGCGGATTATCTGGAGTTTGGCACCCAGGAATCGGTGACCTTCGATAGCTACGACTCCGCCCTTGGGCCCTACACCCTCGGCTCCGCCTACTCGGCCGGGAACATCGGGACCAACGACGACCCCGGCGGGAGCGATCAAGATGTCGACGTCAAATTCTTGAACCAACCCAGCGAAAGCGACTATGCCACGATACAAGGCAACCTGTACCTCACCTCGGGCGCCACGACAAACCCCAGCTCGATTCCCAGCACGCTGCTGACCGGCTCGGTCATTTCCATGTCACAACCCTTTGCGTTGCCAGACTTCACAATCCCCAAGGAGCTGACAGGCACAGGGTGCGAGCCCGTGCCAGACTTGACTGTGGGGCAAAGCTCCAACACCACTGAATCGAGGACGCTCCTCGCCGGGAGGACCTACTGCTCGGACGCCAATTTCATCGTGGACTACAGCGGGACGCTGGTCATCGAAGACAATGTGAAGCTCAGAGTGCGAGCCCTCCAGCTTAAGGATCACGCGACGGTCCTTGTTGGCGATAACGTGAGCTTTTACTTTACAGGCCAGCAAGACGGAGCCGGAAATCCCTACGTGTTTACACTTAACACAAACTACAGTCAGATGCAGACCGGACGCAACACACGGATCTACGCCGAACCCGGGTATTTCTGGATGATGGCCAAGGATGACACGCGTCCAACGGGGATCATCAATACCACGCAGAATCCGGCGGACCTCCAAATCCGCCTCAAGGGGAACACCAGCACGTACGCCAGTCGGTGGACAAACGGGAACTGGCTGGAGCAAACCCCCCCATTTTATGGGGCCGTGTACATCCAACAGGGGTTCCTGTGGGTCAAAGGCGGTCTTGCGGCAGGCGGAGGCTGGTCGGCAGCAGAACACTATGGGTCCATTGTCTCTGGCGACGATCTGCGCTTTGGCACTCACACCGAGGGGAACTGGCTGAAATTCCACTACGACGAAGCCCTCAGGAACATCTCGCTGGATGGCTCTTCAAAGTTCAAGCTCTTGCTGTGGCGAGAGCAGTAGGGCAACCCGTTCCTGCACCAACCTCGTCATTCCCCAAGTTATCCAGAAGTGCTGCGTGACGTCGCCATATCGGCGAGAGCTTGACAGCGCACGGAGGCTCTGTTGTAACGAGTCCGGAGGCGTTCCTCCCTGGGCCGCCTCCGTTTACGCGTCCCTCCTCCCTCTGCCGCAAGCATACGGCTTCCGTGCTCCACGTGCGCTTGACAGTAGGAAGTCGGTCTGTTGTAATAGCCGTAACCTGGAGGATGGGATGTCGCGATTGCTCTGCCTCATAGGACTGACCGTTGCCTTCATCGGCACTGCCCCGATGCTCTTCGCTGAAGAGCAGACGATTACCGGCGAGGTCGTCGATCCGGCTGGCTATTTGAAAGAGGGGCGTCGCGGGCCGGAACTGGTGGATCAGACCTACGAGGCGGTCGACGGCGGGCAGACGCTGGCCGTGCTGGAAGACGGCACCGAGACGCTCTATCTCCTCCTGGCGGAGCAGCCGGGCGAAGACCCCAATGAGCTCGTCTATGACTACGTCAACCAGCAGGTGAAGGTGCAGGGATCAGTCCACGAACGCGGCGGCCTGCGCGGGATTGTGGCCGCGTCGGTCGAACCGCTCGCCGCTCCGTCTCAGCCCTCGGCCGCCTCCACTCCCCAGTAAAGCGATGCCGCGCTTACTCGAGGCGCTGCAGTCGCACGCGTCGCAAAAGCCGACTCACATCCGCGCGGTGACAAAGCTCCGTCCCGGGTGTCATCGCGGTCGCCGCCCCGCAGGCCATCCCCAGCCGCAACGCGTCTTGAAGCGATCGTGTTGAGAACCACCCCACCAAAAATCCTGCCACGAGTGAATCCCCCGCGCCGACGGCCGAATTGACCCGCACGGCCGGCGGCACCGCGAACCACAGCGCCTGCGTTGAGGCGCATCCGGCAATGGCCCCCTCCCGTCCCAGCGAGAGGATGACCAACTCCGGGCCGCGCGCAAGCAGCGCCCGCACGGCCTCCACCATGCGCCGCCGGGTGCCAAGCGGCCGGCCGAGCAATTCTTCAGCCTCCTGCCGGTTCGGTTTGATCAACCACGGACGGGCCGACACTCCCTGCCGAAGCGCAGCGCCCGAGGTGTCCAACACCGTCCAGATCCCCTGCCCCCGCAGCGCCCGAATCCATCGGGCGTAGACGGCGTGCGGCGCCCCTGGCGGGACGCTGCCGGAAAACACCACGCACGCGGGGGGCGGCCGCTTCGCCAACACCCGGCGCGCCAGCGCACGCAGGTTCGCCGATGAAATCCGCGGTCCGGCCGTATTGATCTCCGTCACCGCCTTGGGCCGCTCGGTCAGAATCTTGTAGTTGTTTCTCGTCGAGCCCTCGATCGCCACGAAGTCGTGCCGGATGCCAAGACGATTCGTCATCTCGCGCAGAATCAGCCCATCCTCGCCGCCGGCAAAGCCCAGCGCCGTCGTGCGGCCGCCCAGCTCGCGCACGACGCGCGAGACATTGAGCCCCTTGCCGCCGAGATACCGCGTAAACGTGGAGGCGCGGTTGAGCCGGCCGATGCGGATCGCGGGCAGCTGCATCCATTCATCGAGCGACGGGTTCAGCGTGACGGTGACAATCATTGGAGGGCTTGGCGATACACATCCGCGTAGGCTTTCGCCGAACGCTTCCACGAAAAGTCCTGCCGCATCCCGGCCCGCATGAGGGCGCGCCAGCGCGGACGAACGTTGAAGGCGGCGATGGCGCGTTGCACCGCCTCAACCAGCGCCTGCGGCGTGTGCTCCGTAAAGACAAACCCGGTCGCCCGCGGCCCTGCCGCATCCGCATCCAGCACGGTATCCGCCAGGCCCCCGACCCGCTTCACAATGGGCACGGTCCCGTAGCGCATGCTGTACATCTGATTGAGGCCGCAGGGCTCAAACCGCGACGGCATGAGAAACGCATCCGCCCCCGCTTCGATCTGATGCGCCAGCGCGTTGTCAAAAGTGAGGTTGACCGACAGCCGACCCGGAAATCGTCGGGCCAGCTCTTCAAGCCGCTTGTGGTAGCTCGGATCGCCGGTGCCGAGGATCACCATTTGAACCGGCAGCGCCATCAGCTGCTCCGCCGCGCCAAGGAAGATGTCGATCCCTTTCTGCTCGGCCAAGCGCTGCACCATGCCGATCAGAAGATCCGCCCGCTCCGGCAGCCGCTGGCGGCGCTTGAGCGCGCGTTTGCAGGCGGCCTTCCCGGCCAGGCGGCCCGCCGAGTAGCGCGCCGCGATGTGTGGATCGGTCTGCGGGTTCCACTCCTCCGGATCGATGCCGTTCAGGATGCCGGTGAGGGCGCGCGCGCGCGAACGCAGCAGCCCCTCAAGCCCGCAGCCGAACTCTTTCGTGTGGATCTCGCGCGCGTACGTCGGGCTCACGGTGGTGAGGCGTCGCGCCGCGACCAGCCCCCCCTTGAGACAGTTGAGCTGATGGTAGAACTCAAGCCCGTCGACGGTGAAGGCGCTGTCGGGCAGCCCTGTCAGCGGCCACTGGGATGTCGGGAACAGGCCCTGGTAGGCGAGGTTGTGGATCGTGAGGACGGTGCCGATTCGCGCGAAGACCGGGTCGCGGGCCGGCGGTCCCCACGCCAGATGGGCGCAGGCGAGCGCGGTCTGCCAGTCGTGGCAGTGGAGGATCTCAGGGCGCCACCGAAGCTGGCGAACCATCTGCAGCGCCGCCTGCGAAAAGAAGCTGAACCGCTCGAGATTATCCGGATAGTCGCGGCCGTGCTCCTGGTAGAGTCCCTTCCGATCAAAGAATGCCGACTCTTCTATCAGATGAACCGTCACGGCGCTCTTCGGCAGTTGCCCCGTCCAGACCCGCCCTTCCCGCACCGTTGAGCCCATCTGGACCGCGACACGCAGCTTCATGAGCCGCGCGCCATGCCGCGCCCGAGCGACCTGCCGGTACAGAGGCAGGACGATGCGGACGTCGTGGCCCAATGCGGCCAGCGCCCTGGGCAGCGCTGCGGCCACGTCGGCCAGCCCGCCCGTTTTCGCAAACGGCTCCGCCTCGGAGACCACAAAGAGGACTTTCATGCGTGCAGGATCCGTCGAGGATCGACGACGGGGCATTACGTCGTGGCGTAGATGCGGTAGTCGAGGAAGGGGAAGGGGTTGTCCTTCGCTTCGAAATCCGAGAGGCGCGACTCGTCGATCTGTTGCTGCCGGACCGTGTCAGAGAGCCACGAGAACCGCGCCAGATGATCGTGGATCCGCCGGTAGGCGTAGCTGGTGTGCGTTTGGGTCTTGAGGATGAACGCCCAGTCGGAGGACTGGGCCAGCAGCAGCTCGCGCGCCATCTGGTTCAACACGCGGGCGCGGAGCGGATCCGGTCGCGGATATGCGTCGGCGGCCTCCGTCATGCGTTCGGCCATCTTGTGGAGGTGGCGGTAGAGCCAGTCGTTGGAGCCGTTCAGCCAGACATCGTTGTAGCCGCCGTGGCCCCACGTGGATAGGGACGGTGAAAGCCTCTGGTTGGTGGGGTAGCGCTGCAAGTAGTTGGACGGCGCGATGAGCTCGAAGGTCCGCTGATCGCTGTGGACCTTGCGGATGAGAAATTCAAGCCAATCCGGCCCCTCGAACCACCAGTGGCCGAACAGCTCCGCGTCATACGGGCTGACGATGAGCGGCGCGCGATCCATCACGGTGCGCAGATGCGCGATCTGCTTTTCGCGGTTGAACAGGAAGTTCCCGGCGTGCGCCGCCGCCTTCTCCAGCGCCCGGTCCGGGTCGTAGGGTTGCTTGTCATTGGTTTTGCCGGTGATCCGGTAGTACTTGATGCCGGTGTTCAGCCGCGAGCCGTCCCCGTTGAGATACGGCCGCACGTACTCGTAATCGAGGTCGTAGCCGATATCGCGATAGAACTCGCGATACTCGAAGTCGCCGGGGTAGCCTTCCTCGGCGCTCCAGACGCTTTTGGACGACTCAAGATCCCGGCCGAACGCCGCCACGCCGCTCGGGCAGATCGCCGGCGCAAACACCCCGTACTTGGGCCGCGGGGAGCCGAACAGCACTCCGTGCGCGTCGGTGAGGAAGTAGCGGATCCCATAGGCCTTCAGGATCTCGTCGTGCCCCGGGTGGTAGCCGCACTCGGGCAGCCAAAACCCCACCGGCCGTTTCCCGAACGCCCGCTCAAACGCCTGCACGCCGACGTGGACCTGGGCGCGCACCGCGGGCCGGTGCAGGTCCATGAGGGGCAAAAACCCGTGCGTCGCGCAGGAGGCGATGGGCTCCAACACCCCGCGGTCGCTCAGCTCGCGAAACGGCTGGATCAAATTGCGACGGTAGGTGTCGACGTAGAGCCGTCTCGCCGTCGTGAGCCGGTGGTGGTAAAACAGCGCCAGCCGGTGAAACGGCGGCATCCAGCGCGTCCGCTCAATTTCCTTGCCCGCCAGCTCGATGAGCCTGTCCAAGTACCGGACATAGCGGTCTTGGAG
This sequence comes from uncultured Planctomycetales bacterium, assembly GCA_964373835.1. Taxonomy (GTDB): domain Bacteria; phylum Omnitrophota; class Gorgyraeia; order Aquiviventales; family Aquiviventaceae; genus CAYJWN01. The sequence goes on along the minus strand of CAYJWN010000058.1, from coordinate 3,557 downwards.
GAAACTGTCGGAGAACATCGCCAACAGGGGCGGCGTAAACGACATCGTGATCCGGAAGGGGACCTGGTCATTGCACAGCCGATGGAACCGTTCCAATAGCGGCAGGTACGTTTCCGTGATCGCTTCAAACAACCACCGCTCTTCCAGAAACTCCTCGTGCTCCGGATGGCGCACAAACGGCAGGTGCGTGTGCAGGACGAGGGCCACGTAGCCGGCGCGTTCCATCTAGGGTGTCGTCTCTGATGGCGGCGGCTGCACGAACATGGGGCGGGGTGCTGCGGACTCCTGCGCCGATGCGCCCGACCAGCCGAAGCTCACCACCGGCGTGATCGTGGTGGTCTTGCGCCCATCGGCCGAGGTCGCTTCGATCGTGATCGCCTGGGTGCCTTCCGGCAGGCTCACGCGGAGGCTGAAGGTGCCGTCTTTGCGCACGACTACCGGCTCACCCTGAATCGTCACGCTCGCCCTGGGCTCGGTGGCGCCGTGGAAGACCAGATCCGTGTTGACGCGGCAGAAAAATCCGCGCACCGCGGGCGGCTTGCCAAGGCCGTAGAGATTCGCGGATGACAGCTGGCTGGAAAAGTAGCGCTGCATGACGAGGTGGGCCGAGCCGCTTTGACTCGACCCGACGCCGACCGATGTCGAGCCGAAGAGCGCCCAGAAGGCCTCATCGGTCGTCATCCAGGCTTCGTCGATCACATCGGACGGCCCAAACCGCGGCGCGGTCACGCGGTTGGAGCGCGCCAACAGGATGAAACGGCCGGTGTTCGTCAACAGCCCGATGTCCACGATGAAGGAGCGGCCCGGCGCATTCGTCTGAATGTACCAGTTGGTGGCGAGACCCGAGAGGCCGATGTCGAATGCGTGGTGCGGCGGCTGCGCGGGGAAATCCACGTCCGTCACATCGTAGACGCGCAGGACGGAGCGCAGCCCGGCCGCCTCATGGGGCAGGAGTTGGCTGCGGGCGGAGCGTTCAACGCTGGGCTGAATCTCCCAATACGCGTGCAGCCACCACGGGTCCTTGACCATCAGCACGATGCGGTTGTCTCCATAGCCGGTGGGAATGGAATACGGCGGTTCTGCCGTCGACGAGGCGGGAGGCGCCATGGGCACAGACGGCGAACGTTGCGGTGTTGAAGGAGCGCCGGCGCGGTCAGGCGCCGACATGGCTGCGGCCGTCGTGGCACGCTCACGCGCCGGTGTCGTCTGGAGCGGAGTCGCTGCCGTGATCCGCTTCGAGGCGCTGATCCGGCGTGCCGGGCGCCTCGTGGGGCCGCGGGCCGGCTTACGGACGACGGAGACGCGTTTGATCGGCGCAGCCAGCCGGGTCTTGGCTGCGGGTGGAGCGGGAGTTACGGCCTTAGAGGCGCGAAACGTGGGCGCGCGAGCCGGCTTGCGCACCACCGACACGCGTTTGACAGGCGGGGGGGTCTGTGACCGGGACGATTCCCTGCGTGCCATACGTCATGCCTCCTCGAGGAGCTTCAGAGCCCTTCAGTCCCACGGGGCCTATTATACCGCCGCCGTCAAACTACAGTAAATGGGTAAATGGGTCGATCACCCATTCACCGTATTTGGTGCGATCGCCAGCCGTAACGGAACAGATCGAGGAAGGCCTGCCGGGACGTCCGATTGACTAAGTAGCCGCAGGCGATCACCACATAGCCTACCGCCAGCACCGTCCGGATCGCCGGCGTCGGGAAGACGAACTGCAGCACGAACAAGCCCAACAGCAACAGCGCCTCTGTCAACCCAAAGCGCAGATTCGCCAATACCACCAACGCCAGCAGCGACTGCGCGGCGGTGAGGAAGATCTCCTCGACCTGACGAGCGTCGAGCGCCATCGGCTGCAGGTGGCCGCCGGAGATGGAATAGACCAGCGGGAGCATACCCACCAGCAGGGTCCACTGGTTGACCTTGGAAGAGACGAGGATCCCCAGCCCCGCCGTGGGGTTGCGCCGCAGCGTGAAGACAATCGCGACGATGAACTCAGGCATTTCGGACGCGAGGGGCGCGAGCCATTGAATCAGGATGAACTCCTCGATGCCCAGCTGACGGGCATTATGCAGCAGGCCGTCGGCAAACGGCTCGGCGGAGATAAAGATCGCGTAGGCGGGCAGCGCAAAGAAGAGCAGCGTCACCGCCCGCCGCCACGTCCGCGGCAACAGGGCCAGGCGCTCCGGCGGACCGGCGAGCCCCGGCTCTTCCACGTGGCCGCGGCTTGCCCCGCGAATGTAGACGATGAAGAGGCTGATGAAAAAGAGCGTATCGATGATCGAGAGGGTGCGTTTGAGTGGAATGACGAAGGCGTAGCAGGTGGCGACCAACAGCGTCACCAGCTCGAGGCGCTGCTGCGGCTTGAGGCGCACGACGCGCTCGCCCGACCTCAGCCAAAAGGCGAGCAGCACCGCCGACCACCCCACCCCGATGAGCAGCCGGTTGGCCCCGGTCATGTTGGCCGCCGCGTAGGTGATATAAGAGGGATCGTGCGCCGCCTTCCAGGCCAGGTACATATCGACGGCGTATTCCGGCAGGACCGCGACCAGGGCGAGAAACGCCAGCGCGAGCGCCTGTGAGATTTCAAGCTGCGCCAGTTCCGCGCCCCAGGACAGGAGCGTCGCCGCGCCGAAAATCGCAAGGCCCGGCAGCACGGTCTCCCACACGGCTCCGAGAGGCAGGCGGAGCATGGCGTGCAGGATGATCCACTGGCTCACCAGCGCGAGGGCGGCGGCGAGAATGACAGCATCCCTCGCGAAGGCACGCGGAGAGGAACGTGTAGTCATGAGATTTGATTACACAGATTCGCAGAGAAGGAACGCGGATGAACTAGAACCCGTTTCATAAATGCCGGTAAGCAGTGATTACGGTGATTTTGAACTGAGATGACGGTGATACTGCGTCGGGAACGCCCTATCACTGTAATCATGTTCTGAATCACTGTAATCCATGCAGGGTTTATGAAACCAGTTCTACGGATTACACAGATAGAACCGGTTGTATCTGTGTAATCAGTTCTTCGACCGTCGGCTCACTCGCGATCTGTGTAATCACAGGCATGTTGCAAAAGTTCAGTTACGCAGATAGAACCGGTTTTTATCTGTGTAATCGGCCCTGTGACTGTCAACCAACTTGCGAATCTGTGTAATCAGAAGATGTTCTTCAGGAACTCACGACGTCACCGATGACCGGCTCAACCTTCACGCCCTTCTGTTCCAGGAACGCGACCGCTTTCTTCAGCCCCTCCTCTGAGCCTTCCAGCTCGAGGGTGACTTCCCCCACGTTCTCGGTGACTCGGGCGCGGCGGATGTTCGGAATCACCTCGTACTCCTTCGCCATCATGTAGATCACCGGCTCCTTGATCAAATGCTGCGGGAAAATCAACGTCACCTGCTTTCTCGCCATGCTCCCTCCTCTGAAACGTTCAGAGGTCAGAGGCCAGAGGTCAGAGGCCAGATGGTACGTTCTGACTTCTGATTTCTGAATTCTGACTTCTGTATGCTTGTACTGGACTTTTGCAAATCCCAAATTCCAAATCCCAAATTCCAAGCAAGCGCCAA
>CAYJWN010000057.1:0-10692 GCA_964373835.1 uncultured Planctomycetales bacterium | reverse complement strand
ATACTTCTTTCATAAGAAGGTGAGCTGGTTCGAATTGGGGAATCTCATCCTGAGCCAAATAAAGCTGGTACACGCTTCAGCAGGGCATCCTGCAACTGCCAGACCGAAATGAGAACCACCAAGGTGGAGAACATCTCTAAGAGGTTTTGACTGATGGCGCCAGGCGAAGAGCGATAGACCGATTGCGCTCAGAAATGCAATTACTGCAAGGGGCACTGCGATCCTATACCCTGAATAATTAACCAAGGTCACGTTGTTCAACGCAAGCTTTGAGCTGCCAGGGGTGCCGCCATCTCGGATCTTGCCAAAACCATACGGTTCCATCACCATCAAAATATCCTCTAACAAAATCGGAAGATATCTCTGAAGGCACAAACGGTAACCGTAACGTCTTCGACTTTCGAGGAGTTAACCCAAGAGCTAGTGCTTCGACCAGATTGATTTGACGAATCGGGCTCAGCACTAGTGCCGAGCGGACCAGTCGATCAAGTCAAAATAGTCGAGGCACTAGGAGGCTGCGGTAAATGGCTTGGTTGCGAATTTGAAGCTGATATCCTCGTTCTTTGCAGCTGATCTTCTGTTCAGCATTAAGCGTCTGCTTAATCTGCTGAAGCCAAGGGAGGTCTTTGCTCGTAATGTTGAGGCAGTGGTAACCGTTAGCGTGTTCGACGAGACAACCATCGGCACAGATGACGCCAAGGAGATAAGCCATCTCAGGAGACCAGCGGTTGAAAAACTGTGAGTCTACCCGAGTGTTACGTCTCAAAGATTTCTCCTTGGATACAAAGTCAATGCTGGGAGGGGGATTTGAACCCCCACGCCTCGCGGCACTAGCCCCTCAAGCTAGCGTGTCTGCCAGTTTCACCATCCCAGCACGTAATTAACGCCGGACTCAAACCTTGACGCTCGGACGCCGATTGGCCTTGGCATCTTTACGCTTTGCACGCCATGCGCCAGTTACCGCCCCCTCGGCGGCCGATGAAACAAGCTGCGCGTACTTGGCCATCACACCGGTGGTATATCGGGGCGCCGGCGGCCGCCAGCTGCTCATGCGCCGCTGCCACTCGGCAGCCGAGAGTTCCACATTGAGCTTGCGGGCTTTGATGTCGAAGACAATGGGGTCGCCGTCACGGAGGAGCGCAATGGGGCCGCCGACCGCGGCTTCAGGCGCCACATGCCCGGCCATGAGGCCGCGGGTTGCGCCGGAGAAGCGGCCGTCGGTCAACAGCGCGACCGATTCCCCGAGCCCTTGGCCGACGACCGCGGCCGTCACCGCCAACATCTCGCGCATCCCGGGCCCGCCTTTCGGCCCCTCGTAACGAACAACCACCACGTCGCCGCGCTTGATGCGCCGGCGCTTGATCGCGGCGAAGGCGTCCTCCTCGCAGTCAAACACGCGGGCCGGACCCCGATGGCGCAGCGGCTCATGACCGGTGATTTTCACCACGCAGCCTTCGGGAGCCAGGTTGCCGTGCAGGATCACAAGCCCGCCGGTCGATTGCAGGGGCCGTGTGACCGGCCGCACCACCTGCTGCCCAGGCGTCTCGGTGGCGTGTCTGGCCTCCTCGCCGATCGTGCGGCCTGTGACCGTCAGCGCACCAGCATGCAATCGGCGAGCCTGGAGGAGCCGCTTGGCGATGAGCGCCACACCGCCGGCGTGATACAAGTCGGTTGCGACGAACCGGCCCCACGGTTTGAGGTCCGCCAACAGCGGCGTCTTGCTGCTGATCCGGTCAAAATCATCGATCGATAGCGGCACGCCCGCTTCCCGCGCGATCGCCAAGAGATGCAGCACGCTGTTCGTCGAACCGCCCGTCGCAGCGACAGCGGCGATCGCATTGTCAATCGACCGGCGCGTCACAATCCGGCTGGGACGCAGATTTCGACGCAGCAGATCCATCGCCAACTTCCCCACCTCAAACGCGACATCGTCTTTCAAGGGATCCATGGCGGGCACGCTGGCGCTGCCCATCGGCGACATCCCTAACACCTCAATTGCCATGGCCATGGTATTGGCGGTAAATTGGCCGCCGCACGCCCCTAGCCCTGGGCAGGCCTGGTTTTCCAGCTCGTGCAGATCGCGCTCGGTGATTTTGCCGGCGGCGCAGGCCCCCACGCCTTCGAACACGTCCTGAATGGTGACATCGCGCCCACGGAATTTTCCTGGAGCGATCGAACCGCCGTAGAGCATCAGCCCCGGCAGATTGAGCCGCAATAGCGCCATCACCGTGCCCGGAATCGTCTTGTCGCAGCCTGAGAGTGCGACCACGCCGTCGAAGAGATGCCCCCGCACCACCAGCTCGATGGAATCCGCCACCACTTCGCGGCTGATCAAGGACGCCTTCATGCCTTCGGTGCCCATGGCGATGCCGTCTGAGACCGCGATCGTGTTGAACTCAATCGGCGTGCCGCCCGCTGCGCGCACCCCGGCCTTCACCCGCTCGGCCAGGCGGCGCAGGTGGATGTTGCAGGGCATGACCTCGATCCACGTGTTGGCAATGCCGATGAGGGGCTTGTGCAGATCCGCATCGGTAAAGCCGACCGCCTTGAGCATCGCCCGCGCCGGCGCGCGCCCAACGCCATCCAGCAGTACGCGGCTCTGTCGTCTCTGGTCAATCGTCATCTGCGTTCACCCGCTTTAGATATTCGGCGAAGCACGAAAAAAGTCACGATACTCAGAGGAAGTAATAGCAATGCCAAAAAAGACTCTGCACCTCGAGTCCAAGATAACGGCTCTTTCATCCCTAGTAATAGATCGAGCATGGTATAGCATCCCCCAGCTCGCCCAGTTGCGGAATTAGTAGCAGCCATAAGAGTAAACGTCGTCGCGTCGGAATATAACATTCCTGCCAAAACTATCAGGATGATCGGTATTAGATAGCTGAATACTTTCATTCCCCGACTGTGACCGCTCCGGCGTTTTATCTGTGTAATCGCTGTTCAAAATCTGCGTAATCTGCGTTAATAGTCGATGCCTTCCTGCGCGGGGATCTTCCGCTGCCAGGGATGCTTGATCTCCCGCATCTCCGTCACAAGATCCGCCCGGTCGATCAACGCCTGGGGCGCGTTGCGGCCCGTCAGCACCAGGTGCAGCGACGGCGGCCTGGCGTCCAGCAACTCGAAGACCTCCTCGAGCGTCACCAGCCGGACCCCGGCATAATCGATGGCGTAGACCAACTCATCCAGCACGATCACGTCGTACGCGCCGGACGTGATCCGTTCCTTGGCAATCCGCAGCGCCTCCTTGGCGGCGGCGAGATGCTCATCGAACGGCTTGTTGTCGCCCATGTGCTTGACGAATCCCTTCCCGAGCTGGAGCACCTCGAACTGCGGCGAGAGGCGCCGGCCCATCTCCACTTCGCCGAAGACGACGGGCCAGTCTCCTTTGAAAAACTGGATGACCAGGACCCGCCACCCGTGTCCCAGCGCGCGCAGCACGATGCCTAACGACGCGGTGGTTTTTCCTTTGCCGTTTCCGGTGTAGAGGATCACGAGTCCTCGGCGGGACGCGGGGGGCATCACGACGCTGTCAGTCTAACAAACGGTTCCTGGAGTGTCAACGCAGGGCGCCCGCAAACTGCTCTTTCGCGTGCACGAGGCGGGTGACCAGGGCGTTCATCGGCGTGCTCACGCCGGCCTCCCGCCCCATCCGCACGATGGCGCCGTTGAGCGCCTCGATCTCCGTGGGCTTGCCGCGCCGCACGTCCCGCAGCATCGAGGACTGATGGGCGGCGGTGGCCGGAATCAAGCGGGCGAAGAGGAGCTCGCGATAGGCGTCGGCTGTGGGCGGCTCAAGCGCGAGCCGGTGGCCCGCCGCCACCTGATACGCTTCCTCAATAATGGCTTCCATCACGCGGCGCGCCTGGGCGTGCTCCGGCAGTTTCCCATACGGCACTTCCAGCAGCGTCGACAGGCCGTTGAGGGCGCAGTTATACAACACCTTCTCCCACAGCGCCGTGAGGATCTCCTCCGTCGTGCGGGCCGGAATCCCGCTGGCGGACAGTGCGGCGGCCAGCTCCTCCAGCGCCGTGCGCGGCACGCGCCCATCCGGAGCGCCAATCAGCACGTCATCAGCGCAGACGGTGACGCGCGCGCAACCCGGCTCCAGTTCCACACCGAAGATGACTCGGCCCAGAGCCACGCGATCGGAAGGCACGTGCCGGATGAGCGCCTCGTAATGACCCACGCCATTCTGGAAGGCGCACACCAGCGTCTGCGGCCTAAGCCACGTCGGCAGCAGCCCTGCGATGTCGGCCGTCTGATGCGCCTTGACGCAGACAAACACCCAGTCAGAGCTCGGCTCGCGCGGAATCTCTGCGGGGCTCACCGCCAGCGTCAGGTGTCGAACCTGGTGGTCGCCCCAGATACCGGTGATGGCGAGCCCCTGACGGCGGATGACGTCAAGATGCCACGCCCGGCCGAGCAGCGTCACCTCATGACCGGCTTTGGCGAGCATGCCGCCAAGGACGCTGCCGATTGCTCCGGCTCCGCAGACGAGCACCCGCATATCGGGATGGATTACGAGGAAGCCAGCAGCGTGTCAATCTCCTTCAGGCGCCGCTGGAAGACCGACGGCTCAAGGACGGGCCGCATCCCTTCCAGGGACACGGTCGACTCGAGGTCGACCCAGGACTTGCATCCGGCGTATTGCGGCGCCACGGCGAGGAGACGCGGCGCATCGAAGCGAAAGGCGCGGATGACCACGATCATCAACGGCTGGTCGGGCTGCCACTTCAACCGCTGGCTCAGGAAGGCGTCGTTGTACATGTGAAATGCGCTCAATCGCTCAACGATTGCAGGATCGTGCGACGGCATCGAGGAGACCGCTTCGCCGAAGAGGCTCACGCGCACCTGTCCTTCCGGCGCCCGGTGGCGGACGGCCTCATCAAAATAGCTCCGGTAGGGGGCGCGCAGATAGTTGACCGCCTGGTGCTCAAAGGTGGGATAGAACACAAAGGACGTCGCTCGCAGCTCAAAGCCGCTGCCGGGTTCGATCAGCCCGCCCTTGCGGATCAGGATGAGCTGCTCCCCACGGGCCATGGCCTCGAGGACGGTGGCCCACTCTTTAAGCGCAACCGCGCAACGGGGGACGGTTCTATTTTTCATCACGACCTTAGAGTTGGTTTCAAAACCTCGCGCGAACCGCGTTGCGAGCGCCAGGGGCCCGGATGCCAGGAGCGACGACGAAGGCGTACTCGAAGCAGTACGGCGAGGAGGAGCGACGCCGCAGCCGGGCCCCTGCCGCCGCAACCCATTGGCACACTTGAGGCTGGGCCGATCTGCGTCGCCGCGCGTCGTTGCTCGTCGCTCGCGTACTCGTCTTCGAGTACGCCACGCTCCTCGCGCCTCGCGCAGCTCGCACCTCGGCCCAGCGCGGCCGCGGGAGGTTTTGAAACCAACTCTAGCTTCAGGAAAAATAGAACCGTCCCCATGGCCAGCTCACGCCTGACCGACAAGGCGAAGAAAGTCTGCCAGCGTGGGAGCGCCCAGGAAGGGGTTGGTCCCCTTTTCTTCCCCGAGCGTCACTTCCGGGACGTGGGCGTAGTTGTGCCCCGGGCACAGGATGGTCTGATCATCCAACGGTTTCAACTTCGTCGTGAGGCTCTCATACAGGGTCCTCGCATCGCCGCCCGGCAGGTCGCAGCGACCGCACGCGCCGATGAACAGCGTATCGCCGGAGAGCAGCCGGCCGTTCACCAGCAGGCACTGCGAGCCCGGCGTGTGTCCCGGCGTGTGGATCAGCGTCACGGGGATCTTCCCTACGGACACCGTGGCACCGCCGTCCATGGGCTTGAGGCTCGACTGCTCGATCGACAGCATCGGCGCATCGGCACGGTGCACATGCACCGGCAGATCCACTGCCTTCAGCAGATCCGCCAGCCCCATGACATGGTCGAAGTGGTGGTGGGTGACAAACGCCCCGGTCAGCCGGTAGCCGTCCTGGGCGACGGCGTCCAGAATCGCCGGCACCTCCCACCCCGGGTCCACCACCGCCGCCTCGCGGCTGTGCGGGTCGCCGATGAGGTAGACGAAATTCTGCATCGGCCCCAGCTCGAGCCGCTTGAAGTACATCTGCATCTCCGCCATGGTCACGTGACGCTCCGACGAGGGTGGATTCATGTTAGCCGTCCCGAATGACAAAGTCAAAAGGCAAAAGGTTTTTCCTTTTAACTTTGAGATCATAAGGCCGTGCTACAATACCGCCATGGCCTACCCGCAACTAGTCGTCTCCCCCTCGGCCGCCAAACGGATCCGGAACTACGACTGCTGGGTGTTCCGCGATGAGCTGGTCACTCCGGAACCGTCGCTGGCCAATGGCGAGCCGGTGGAACTCACCGACCGGCACGGGACGTTCTTGGCCTGCGCCTGGTACAGCAGCCGGTCCCATATCGCCGCCCGCGTCATCAGCACTGAACAGCAGCGGCCCATTGACCGTCCCCTCCTCGCCCAGAAGATTCAGACGTCCATCGCGCGACGCCGCACGCTCACCGGCACCAACGCGCGCCGGCTCATCTTCAGTGAAGCGGATGGCTTGCCCGGCTTGATCGTCGACCAGTACCACGACATCCTCGTCCTGCAGAGCCGCACCGCCGGCATGGAGCGCTGGAAAGCCGACGTCGTCGACATCCTAAAGGGCCAGCTCCAACCCGCCGGCATCCTGGAGCGCAGCGACAAGGAGTTTCGTGAGGAGGAGGGCCTGCCGCCGGTGACCCAGGTGCTGGCCGGTACGGTGCCGGAACGCATCCGGATTGAGGAAGACGGCCTCACGTTTCTCGTCGATCCCTACCACGGCCAGAAGACGGGTTTCTACCTCGACCAGCGCGACACGCGGCGCCGCCTGCGGGAATCTCTCCAATCCGGTGAGCGCGTCGCGGATGTGTGCGCGTATACCGGCGCCTTCGGCATCGTCGCCGCCAGCCGCGGCGCCCAGGTCGTCTGGGTCGAGCAAGAGGAGTCGCTGCTGCCGCTGGCCAAAGAGCAGGCGCAGCTCAACCGCGTCGAGCACGCCCTGGAATGGGTGGTCGCTGATGCGTTCTATTGGCTGGAGGCGACAGCCGGCGGCCGGGAGCGGTTTGACTGGGTGCTGTTGGATCCGCCAGGGCTCGCAAAGAGCAAGGCCGATGTGCTCAAGGGCCGGCAGGCCCTGCACCACCTCGCCGTGAACGCCCTGCGGCTGTTGGCGCCTGAGGGGACGCTGCTGCTCAGCGTCTGCAGCTACCACCTGCTGGGGCTGACAGAGGAAATCCTACGGATTGCCGCCGCTGAGTGCGGCGTGCGCCTGCGCATGAGGGGGACGACGCTGCAGGCGTCGGATCACCCGTGGATCCTGCAGATTGCGCCCACCCGCTACCTTATGAGCTGGATGGCGCAGCGCGACGGATGACCAGCGGCTTGACCCACCACGCCAGGCCGCTGAGCACAAGCGTCACCAGGTAGGAACACACCAGGAGTAAGAGGGTGGCCGTCAGGCCGACGGCGGGATCGATCCCTTCCCTGGCCAGCATGCCGATCACGGCCGCATCCTTCGAACCGAATCCGACCACCGAGATCGGAATCACCCTCGCCACGATCCGGCTGAAGGCCGCGATCTGGGCCACCCGGACGAACGGCAGGGAGAGGCCCAGCGCGTGCAGCACCGCGTCGAGCTGCAGGAACAGGAGGGCAAACGCCGCGGCCGAGAGGCTCAAGGGAATGATCAACTGGAGTGAGCGCAACTGACGCAGGCCCGCCCGGAATTCCGTCATATCCACCTGCCAGGCGGAGAGCCGCTCCCACTTCTTGGCAAGCCGCCGCAGCGACACCACCCACACCGCGATGCCGGCGGAGAGCACCACCAAGACGCCGAGGCTGGCCAGGATGACCCACTTGACCCCCTGGAGCAACGGCAGATCCGCCAGGAGCTGCAATCCCCAAATGCCGCAGCTCACGGTCGTCACCCAGGCCAGGATCTTCTTCATCACCACGCTCGACAGCGCGTAGCCGAAGGTGATGCCGGTATCCAGAGAGATGTAGCCGGCCGCCAGGAACTCGCCGACATGCCCGGGCGTCACCAACCCTAGGTACTGGCTGGCCAGGTAGGCGAGCAAGGTTTTCGGGTAGGGATACCGGATCCGTTGAGTGGCGATGAGCCAGTGCCAGATGAGGGTTTCCAGCAGCAATTGCAGGATCGTCAGCAACATGCACAAGCCCAGCCAGCGCAGGTCGATGTGAAAGAGCTGCACGTCCTGGGACTTGGGCAGGCGCAGCAGCACGATGAGGAACGCCACGATGCCGAGGAACCGGAGCCACCAGACCGGCGAGCCTCTGACGGGCTTGCGGTAGCGGAACGTCGGCGCGTCCAGATCGTCGGTGAGCGGCTTGGCGGGCATCACGCTGCTGCTTGTGGAAAACGGACACGGCGGTCCGTCTGCGAACCGCCGTGTCCGGTCACTCTCTTGTTAACGGACGAACACCTACTGCGCGGCGGGAGCCGCCTCCTCCGGGGCCGGAACCACCTCAGCGTGAGCCGCCTCAGGCGCGGCGGGTGCTGTCGCTGGAGCGGACTCGGCTGGAACGGCCGCTGGCGCCTCTGGCGCTGCAGGAGCGGGCGCGGCGGCCGATGCCGGAGCGGTCACCTTCACCGACACGGCATGCCGCTTTGCGGTGTCGACGTCAAAGTTATACTCGACCTCGACAGGCGCGCCGGTTGAGAGACCGGCGACATTCACCGGCGTCTCCCCTTGCGTGATCGCCGTGTCCGGCGTCAGGAAGATCGGCGTCTCAAACCCATAGCGGTCCTTGACTTTGATGAGCGCGGCGGCCGGATCGGTCGTATCCACCGAGACGATCTCCCCCTTAATCAAGAGCGTGGGGAGCGCTTTCGTTTCCGTATCGGCTGCGTGAAGGACAGACGCCGGCAGGCCACTTGCGAGGATCATCCCCAGCGCGAATCGTTGGACTGAGGACTTCATGCCACTCACCTCCTTTTGTAGACCTGTACCAGTTGATGGTCAATATGAATCAATATGAATGGCTAGTATAGCCCAATTCTTGCGTTTGTCAATGCTTCGACACCAGTTTCCGGAAATGGCGTGAGCCGACCTTCAGGACACCGGCGGACTCGGCGAGCGGACGCTCGGGCACGGAAAGCGGAGTGTCGTTGAGCTTCACGGCCCCCTGCTTGAGGAGGCGGCGGGCGTCGTTTTTGGAGTCGGCCAAGCCCTCCCGGACGAGCAGCTCGATGAAGTTCACGCGGCCTTCCTCATCCGCCTTGAGGATACACACCGGCATCTCCGCCGGCGCCTCACGCTTCGAAAACACCTTGGTGAATTCTTCTTTGGCTTTGGTCGCGGCGGCCGAGCCGTGGTACATGGTCACAATGGTGACCGCCAGGTCGAGCTTGGCGTCACGGGGGTTGATGGCCCGGCTGGCGAGTTGTTGCGCAAGGAGAGCGATGTGGGCGGTGTCCGCATCGGTCAGTAAGGTGAAGTATTTGACGATCAGCGTATCAGGAATGGACATGAGCTTCCCGAACATCTCCTGAGGCGGCTCGGTGATGCCGATGTGGTTGCCGAGCGACTTCGACATCTTCTGCACCCCGTCGGTCCCTTCGAGCAGCGGCATCGTGATGACGACCTGCGGCTCCTGGCCGTATGACCGCTGGAGGTCGCGCCCGATGAGGAGATTGAACTTCTGGTCGGTCCCGCCCAGCTCCACGTCCGCCTTCAGCATCACCGAATCGTAGCCCTGCATGAGCGGATAGAAGAGCTCAAGCAGGCTGATCTCCTGGCCGGCCTTCAGGCGCTTCTGAAAGTCGTCCCGCTCGATGAGCCGTGCCACCGTGTAGCGCGAGGCCAAATCCACGAGCGTCGAGAGGCCGAACGCCCCCCCGAACCATTCGCTATTGTGCCGCCGCTGGAACGTGCGCGCGTCATCCGTGAGGACTGTGTTCACCTGAGCCAGGTAGGTCTTGGTGTTGGCGTCGATCTCTTCCGGGGTCATCGGCTTACGGGTCTTGGATTGTCCGGAGGGATCACCCACCAGCGCGGTGGCATCGCCGATGAGGAAGACGACCGTGTGGCCGAGGTCTTGGAAGTGACGGAGCTTGCGCAAGAGGACGGTGTGGCCGAGGTGGAGATCGGGTGCTGTGGGATCAAAGCCGGCTTTGATGAGCAAGGGGCGCCGTGCGCCGAGTTTCTTGCGGAGATCCTCCTCGGTGATGATCTCCGCGGCGCCACGGCGGATGACGCTGAGCGGCTCGGCGGCGCTCCTGCCTTCACGACCCTGCGGGGGCCGCATCGGGAAGATTCTTGTTGCTCAGCCCGATTTTTCGCTCCACTTCATCGAGCTTGATCACCTGCGCCCGGACCTTGGAGCCGACTTTATAGCGGTCTTCGAGTTTCTCGTTCGGGCCCAGCTCGAGCTCCGACAGGTGCATCAACCCTTCAACATCCTTCGCGATTTCGACGAACAGCCCGAACCCCGCCACCTTCGTCACAACCCCCTCCACGGTGGAGCCGAGTGAAAACCGCTGCACCAGCTCCGGCCAGGGGTCCGGCATCAGCTGCTTCATGCCCAGCGTGATACGGTGGTTGTCCGGCTCGCAGCTCAGGATGACGACGTCCACCATCTTCCCCTTCTTGAGGACCTCGGAGGGATGGTTGATCTTGCGGGTCCAGGAGATGTCGCTATTGTGGAGCATCCCTTCGAGGC
>CAYJWN010000056.1:0-11497 GCA_964373835.1 uncultured Planctomycetales bacterium | reverse complement strand
GGCGGGTCCTGTCACGGGCTGCACTCGCCGGACCGCTTGGCCCGCCCCGCCGTGGCGGGCCGGCGCTGCGCTCGGACGGCTCGCTCGCCCCCGCTGCTTGGCTTTGCCAAGCAAAGCCGCGGGGGCGCCGTGGCCGCTCGCGCGTCCGAGAGCTCCGGCTCGTCGCAGCCCGTGCCACCCGCCCCACGAGGGGGCAGCGTGCTCACTCGGCTGCGGGTGGCGAGCGTTCCGCGAGGGGCAGCTGTCGACGGCCGAGCGGGCACGGTGTCCCGAGCCGAACGGCGAGGGACGAGCGAGGCCCAAAGACCGCAGCGAAGGCGAGCCACGCTGGGGCGAGCCGAGCAGTGCCACGAGCGGAATGCGAGCCAGGACCCGCAGCCGAGTGGCAGAACCCGCCAAACGTGGCCACTACCGAATGATTTCTTGGGTGGACAGGCGGAGGCCTTGTGCCTATAATTAAGAGGTACTTCGTGATTTTTTTCACAAACATTCCCGCAGCGACGCACCCCATGGCCGAAACGGTCTTTTTTTATATCTTCACCAGCCTGATGGTATTGGCCGCCCTCCTCGTGGTGTTCAGCCGCCAGCCGGTCTATAGCGTGCTCTCGCTGCTCGTGGTCATGTTCTGCCTCGCCTCCCTCTTTGTCATGCTGGGCGCCTACTTCGTCGCGGCGCTGCAGATTCTGCTCTATGCGGGCGCGGTGCTCGTCCTCTTCCTTTTTGTCATCATGCTGTTGAACCTCGAGCCGGAGGCGCTGGCCCGCATGCGCGTCTTCACGTTGCGCACCATCGGCACCGCTGCCGCGCTCGTGCTCTTTTGCCTCCTCTGGAAGATCGTCCGAGCCTCCGGCGACGGACCGTCTTTTTCAAGCGACACGCCGGCCGGCGGCACCGTGGAGTCAATTGGGCGCCTGCTGTTCACCGCCTATCTGCTGCCGTTTGAGCTGGTCTCCTTCATCATTTTGGCCGCCATCGTCGGCGCCGTCACCCTCGCGAAACAAGAGTTAAAACGATGATTAGGTTGAACCATTATTTGATCGCGAGCGCCCTGCTGTTTTCCATCGGCCTGATCGGCATCATGACCCGGCGCAACGTGCTGATGATCCTGCTGTGCATTGAAATCATGTTCAACGCGGCCAACCTGGCATTTATCGCCTATGCCCGGGCGCTGGGCGACCTCGGCGGCCAGATCGTCGTCTTCTTCATCATCATCGTCGCCGCAGCCGAGGTCACCGTGGGCCTGGCCATCGCCATCCTGCTCTCCCGTCAAGTCAAGACGCTCAACGCCGATGAGGTCAATCTCCTGAAATGGTAGGCGTGTTGGGTTGGACGATCCTCGTCGCCCCCGCCATCGCCGGCATTCTGATCCTCCTCTTCGCGGTCCATCGCAAGTGGCTGGCTTCAACCCTGGCCGTGACAGGGCTCCTCATCTCATTCGGGTGCGCCGGAACACTGTTCGTTGACGTGCTGGGCGGCCGGCTGGCGCTGCCAGTTGAGTCGTCGGTTTCTTGGATTACGCTGCCGGGTTTCGCCATCCCATTCGGCATCCTCATCGACCAGCTCTCGCTCCTCATGGCCTTGGTCGTCACCGGCGTGGGAAGCGCGATCTTCATCTACTCCCTCGGCTACATGGCTGAGGATCAGGCATACAGCCGCTACTTCGGAACCCTCTCGCTGTTCGCCTTCTCGATGCTCACCATCGTCCTCGCCACCAACTGGATCCAGCTCTTCATGGGATGGGAGCTGGTTGGCTTTTGTTCCTACCTCCTCATTGGCCACTGGTACGCTACACCATCCGCTGCCGATGCCGGCAAGAAAGCGTTCATAGTCAACCGCGTGGCGGATGTCGGCTTCATGCTGGGCATCCTCGCGCTGTGGGCTGTCTCAAGTCCTGCCGCTTCCGAACGGACGTTCCATTTCCGAACCCTCCAAGACACGCTACCGGGCTTGGTCAACGCCGGCCTGATTCCTGCAGCGATGCTGCCGCTCATCGGCCTCCTGCTCTTCTGCGGACCTGTCGGGAAATCGGCGCAGTTTCCCCTTCACGTCTGGCTGCCGGATGCCATGGAAGGCCCCACCCCGGTCTCCGCGCTGATCCATGCCGCCACGATGGTGGCGGCCGGCGTGTATCTGTTGTGCCGTTCATTCTGGCTCTTCGAGGGGCTGCCATCCGTCATGACGACGATCATGTGGGTCGGCGGAGCGACCGCGTTTCTCTCCGCGTGCCTGGCCCTCGTTGAGAACGACCTCAAGCGCATCCTGGCCTACTCCACGCTCAGCCAGCTCGGCTACATGGTGATGGCGCTGGGCCTCGGCGGTCAGGTCGCCGGGATGCACCACCTGACGACGCACGCGTTTTTCAAGGCGCTGCTCTTCCTTGCCGCCGGCAGCGTCATCCACGGCACGCACGAACAGGATATTTGGAAATTGGGCGGGTTGTGGCGGTCGATGCGCTGGACATCGCTCAGCTTCCTCGTTGGGGCGCTTGCGCTGTGCGGACTGTTTCCGTTCAGCGGGTTCTTTAGCAAAGATGAGATCCTGGTCTTGGCTCGCGAGCATCGTGTGCCGCTGTATGTTCTGGGCACCATCACCGCCGGGATGACCGCCTTCTACACGGCGCGGGCGTGGTTTGTGGCGTTCACCGGCACGTCACACGCCCACGGCCATGCCCGCCACGGCGCTCATGAAGGTCGTGCCGGGGAATCCCCCCCGGTCATGCTGGTTCCCTTGTTCCTGCTGGCCGCCCTGTCGATCGCCGCAGGGTTCTTCGGCATCCCGCATTTCCTGGGAGCACATCACGGCGAGCGGCACCTTGATGTCGCCCTCCTCTCATCGGGGGTCGTCATGGCGGGGCTCTTCCTCGCCTGGCTGATCTATTGGAAAAAGGCCGTGTCGGCTCAGCAACTCGTCCACGCGCTGGCCTTGCCCTACACCTTCCTCCAGCGGCGGTACTACGTCGATGAGCTCTACGACTGGTATGTGGCGACCATCCAACAGAAGCTCATCGCCGGGCTGTGCGCCTGGGTCGAGCAGCGCATCATCATCAATGTCCTCGTGAATGGCACCGCCTGGCTGACGCGAGGCTGCGGCCGAGTGCTCCGCCTCTTTCAAACCGGCAGGGTGCAGACGTACGTCCTGGCGTTTCTCATTGGCATCGTGTGGCTCCTCTCCGGGCCGCTACGCCGTTAACGCGATGCCGCGCCCTGTCCTCGTCCTGATCCTGCTCGCTCCCGCCTTCGGGGCGTTGATCCTTTGCCTCGTCCGTGATGACCGCCGGGCCTTGATCCGGCGTATCGCCGTCGCTTCCACGATGCTGCCGTTGCTCGGTGCGCTCTATGCGATCGGCACCTACAACACGGCGCTGGGCGGCTACCAACACGAGCTGTTCGTGCCCTGGGTTCGCTCCCTCGGCATCGGCTTCCATCTGGGCGTCGATGGCATCAGCGCGGTCCTGCTGCTGCTGCATGCGTTGTGCGCCTTCACGGGCGTCCTCATCTCCTACGCGATCAAGGAGCGGGTCAAGGAGTACTACATCTTCTACCTCACGCTGATCACCGGCGTCTTCGGGGTTTTCCTCTCGCTGGATCTGTTCTTCTTCTACTTCTTCTATGAGATGGCCGTGATCCCGATGTATCCGCTGATCGGAATCTGGGGCAGCGACGTCAAGGAAAAAGGCGTGGTCCGCTTTTCCAAAGAGTACGCCGCCATGAAGCTCACCATCTACCTGACCCTGGGCGCGGTTGTCGCCCTGATCGGTTTGCTCTGGCTGTATGTCAGCTCCGGGGCCAACACCTTTGACCTGGTCAACCTCCAGGCCCATCTCACACGACGGCCATTGGCTCCATCGCTGCAGCAGACCATTTTTCCGCTGCTGGCCGTCGGGTTTGGAGTCATCGCCCCCATCTGGCCGCTGCACAGCTGGTCGCCGATCGGACACGCCGCCGCCCCCTCGGCGGTGAGCATGCTGCATGCGGGCGTGCTGATGAAACTGGGCTCGTACGCGATCCTGCGGCTGGCGATGGGGCTGTTGCCGGCTGGCGCCCAGATGTGGATGCCCTGGATCGCCGCGATCTGCGTGATGAACATCATCTACGGTGGGTTTGTCGCGATGTCGCAGCGCGACCTCAAGCTGATCATCGGCTATTCCTCGTCGAGCCACATGGGCTACGTGCTGCTGGGGATCGCCTGTCTGACGCCGCTCGCGCTCAACGGGGCGGTGCTGTTGATGTTTGCGCATGGGTTGATGACGGCGCTCGCGTTCGCGCTCGTCGGCCACGTCTACGACGAGACGCACACGCGCTACCTGCCTGATCTCGGCGGGCTGGGCCATCAGGCGCCGTTCATCGCCGTCTGCGGGGTGATCGCGGCGATGGCATCGAGCGGCCTGCCCGGCTTTGCAAACTTCGTCGCGGAGCTCCTGGTGTTTGCCGGCGGCTGGGACCGCTATCCCATCCAGGTGATTAGCGGGATCTTCGGGGTCGTCATCACGGCGGTCTATATGTTGCGGCTTGTGCGGGGCACCTTTTTCGGTCCCTCGAAGCCGGCGTTTGCGCACGTGCACGATGCGGCCACCCCATTGGCACAACTGCCGTACGCCCTCTTGATTGCCGCGCTGTTATTCGTCGGGTGTTGGCCCAAACAGATTCTCGAGATTATTGACACGAGCAGCCGCCCGTTTGTTGAGCGCCTGTACTTCCAGGCGCCTGAGGGCCAGCTTGCGGAGCGCCCGCTGCCCGCTCCGCCCGCTGGCGCAAACTAATGCCCTGGTCGCTCCTCTCGGTTGAATTGGCTGCGTCCGCCTGGATCCTCATCATGTTGGCCGCGGACCTCGTCGTGCCGGCGGTGCGCAAAACCACCCTGTGGGCGCTCGCCCTCGCCGGCGTCATCGTCTGCGCCTGGCTGTTGGCCTGGCAGTCCCCCGCCGGGCCGGCCACCTTCCAGAACATGTTCCTGGTCGATGGGTTCAGCCGCTACTTCAAGGGCTTGTTCCTGTTGACCACTGCCGTCGTCATTGTGATGACGCGGGAGTTCGGCCGTCACCTCCCGGCGAATGTCGGGGCGTTCTACATGCTGCTGTTCACCGCGCTGTTGGGCATGTTGGTGCTCGCGTCAATCAACGATCTGCTCATGCTCTTTCTGGGGCTTGAGCTGTTGACTTTTTCGCTCTACATCATGGCCGCGTATCTCAAGACGGACCCCCGTTCGGTCGAGGCGGGGATGAAGTACCTGATCTTAGGGTCGGTCTCCACAGGGTTTCTCGTCTACGGAATCGCCCTCCTCTATGGCTTCGTCGGCGGGACCAGCTTCGAGGCGATCCGGCTGGCGCTGGCGACCGAGCCCATGCCATTGGCTGCGCGGGCGGGACTCTTGCTGATTCTCGCAGGGCTCGGCTTCAAGATTGCCGCGGTGCCCTTCCACTTGTGGGTGCCTGATGTGTATGAGGGGGCGCCTACACCCGTCGTCGCGCTCTTGTCGGTGGGGTCACAGATGGCGGGCGTGGTCGCGATCCTGCGGGTGCTGTACGGGGTGTTTACCCCCTTGGCCGGGTGGTGGACCGACGTGCTGGCGATCCTGTCAGCCGCCACCATGCTGTACGGGAACCTGGCGGCTATCCCGCAGACCAATATCAAACGGCTGTTGGGCTATTCCTCGATCGGCCACGCCGGCTACCTGTTGATGGGGTTGTCCACCGGGCTGGTTCAGGGAACCGTGGCGGTGGGCTACTATCTGCTGGCATACCTCTTCAGCAACCTGACGGTGTTTCTCGTCGTGGTCGCCGCCTCGGATGCCATCGGCGGGGATGCGCTGGATGATTACAAGGGACTTTCGAAACGCTCGGGGGTCTTATCGGTGGCGATGTTCATCGGGCTCTTGTCGCTTGCCGGCGTGCCGCCCCTGGCGGGATTCGTGGGGAAACTCTTGGTCTTGCTCTCAAGCGTTGAAGCCAACCGCCTATGGCTCGTGGCGATCGGCGCCGTCAACGTCGCGATCTCGCTCTACTACTACCTCATGGTGGTCAAGCGGATGTACCTGGATGCTCCGCGCACGGCCTCCCCCATCCGGCTCAATGCGCTCACTCAAGGCTTCCTGCTCTTCCTCATCCTGGGGATTCTGGCGATCGGGATCTTTCAGGAACCCTTCCTCCAGCACATCCGTTCGGTCTTCTAATCCCGCTATCTGCACCGCCGTCGCTCCTGGATGCGCCGCACCATGTGTGTCACAACATGCCTGGGCAGCAGCCTGACGACGAGCGCCAGGAGCCTATTGCGGATGCCTGGAATCACGACGGCCTGTCCGGTCATTAATCCGCGATAGCCGGCCCGCGCAACGGTTTCAGCGTCCATGATCCGTCCGCTCATCAGTCTGGTGTATCCCATGCCTGCCCGGCGCTGGAAACCGGTGGTCGTCGGCCCCGGGCACAGGGCTGTGACGCTCACCCCCGACCCGCGCAGCTCGTTGGCCACGGCCTCGGAAAAGGAGAGCACGTACGCTTTGCTGGCATAGTACCCCGCCATCAGCGGGCCCGGTTGGAAGGCGGCGGTTGAGGCGACATTCAGAATCTTCCCGGTGCGCCGCTGGATCATCCCTGGGAGGAACAGCCGGGTCAGGTGGGTGAGCGCCGTGACGTTCACCTGGATCATCCGCAACTGTTCGCCGACATCCGCGCGCGCGAACTCTCCGTAGCTCCCAAAGCCGGCGTTATTGACCAACACGTCAATCGACGATGACTCGAGCTCTCGCCAGACGGCTTCCGGAGAGGTCGGGAGGGATAAATCGACTAGCAGGACCCTGGCCGAGATGCCGTGCTGCTGCCGCATCGCGTGGGCCAACGCATCGAGTTTCTGGCGGTCGCGCGCCACCAGCGCGAGGTCATACCCGTCCCTCGCGAAGAGCTTCGTCAGCTCATACCCGATGCCGCTTGAGGCTCCGGTGATGAGCGCGGTCTGCCGGCGGCCCCTCTCGCCCGGAGGCGGCATCGTGCCTACCAGCCCTCCTGCTTTGCGCGCTTCAACAGCTCGTCAAAATCGCGCACCACGGCATCGGGACCCGCCCTCGCCAGCTCTTCCTCATCCGCCAATCCGTGCGTCACGGCCACGGTGAACACGCCGGCATTGCGCCCCGTCTCCACATCGATGGGGCTGTCCCCCACCAGCAGCGCGTCGGGGGCTGCGGCGTGCGTGGCGGCCATGACGGCCACCACGGCGGCCGGATCGGGTTTGCGCGGATATGCGGAATTGCCTGCGATGATCTCTCGGAAGTAGCCGGCCACGCCGAGCGCGGTCAGCAGCTCGCGGGAATAGGGATTGGGCTTGTTGGTGATCACCACCTGATGGCGCTCTTTGAAATGCTCAAGCACCTCTCGCGCGCCCGGGTAGAGCCGGCTGTGATCAAGGAGATGCTGACCGTAGTACGCGCGGTACATCTTGAGCCCTTCCGCGACGCGCTGTGGGTCCTCCGTCTTCAGGCAGTCCGCCACCAACTGCTGCAGCCCCTTGCCCACAAGACGCCTGACCGCATCAGCCGCGAGCGGTGTGCCCTTGAGCTGCGTGAGCATATGGTTTGCCGCCTCAGTAATATCCTCCAGCGTATCCACCAGCGTCCCATCCAAATCGTAGATGATCAACCGCTTCATGACACCACAGAACCACAGAATATCCACAGAATCACAGAGGTCTTCATGAATGCTCTGTGCCTCTGTGTGGATTCTGTGTCATCTGCGGTGTTAGTGGAAGTACCCTTTGAGCACGTACTCCTGGACCATCCGCTGAGTGTTGAAGAACGACCCGTTGAGCGCAATGGCATGCTGCATCACGCCGATAAAGCGGTTCCGCTCGCGATAGAAGAGCGGAATGATCACGTGCTCCAGCTTTTCATAGAGGGAGGCCGCGTCACTGGCCGTCCGGTCCTCCTGCGCCGCTTGGCCGCTGTCCGTTCCGATGGACCAACCGGTCACGCCTTCAAGATGCCCTTCGATCCACCAGCCATCCAACGTGCTCAAGCTGGGCACCCCGTTGAGCGCCGCTTTCATCCCGCTGGTCCCCGAGGCTTCAAGAGGCGGCTGTGGCGTATTGAGCCAGAGATCGGATCCGGCCGTGAGCAGTTTAGCCAGGGCCATGTCGTAATTTTCCAGATAGGCGACCTTGATGTGCGGATGAAGCGCCCCTTTGGCTTGGACGATTCGCCTGATCAACGCCTTGGCTTCTTGGTCGTTCGGATGCGCTTTGCCCGCATACACGAGCTGGAATGGCCCCACCGTCGACGCAATCCCTTTCAGCCGTTCCGGGTCATGGAACAGCAGATCCCCCCGCTTGTACAATGCGGCGCGCCTGGCGAAGGCGATGGTCAGCACCTCAGGGTCGAGGCCGAGGCGGGTCTGCTGATTGACATGCTCGAGCAACTGGCGCTTCGCCGTGCTGTGCGCCTCCCACACCTCGTGAGGGGGAATGTTCAGCGCATGCCGCAGGCTGAAGTTGTCCTTGCGCCAACTGGGGATGTAGCGGTCGAACAGCGCCTGAAACGGCGCCGAGGTCCAGGTGCCCACATGGACGCCGTTGGTGATGGCGTCGATCGTCTCGGAATCGAACATCTGTTTTGACACCTCGCCGTGCCGCTTGGCCACCCCGTTCACATACCGGCTCATGTTCAGGGCCAGATGCGTGAGGCTCAGTTGTCCATTCAGACAAAACAGATCCTGCGTGGCCATGATATCGCGCCGACCGAGCACCTGAATCGCCAACTCCAGGGGGAACTGATCGTGGCCGGCGGCCACCGACGTATGGGTGGTGAACACGCAGCGCTCACGCACATGTTCGACATCGTTTGAGGTGAAAAAGCCCCGGCCTTCCTGCTGCGCCCGCTCATCCAGCAACGCCAGCGTCAGCAGGCTGGCGTGCCCTTCATTCATATGGAACCGCTTGATCTGCCAGTGGCCGAGCGCGCGGAGCAGTTTGACCCCGCCGATGCCCAGGATGGCCTCCTGGCAGAGCCGGTAGCGCGCATCACCGCCGTACAGAAAATCGGTCAACGCCCGGTCTTGTGCCATGTTCTCCGGCAGATCGGCATCCAGGAAGTAGACGGGCACGGTAAAGCCGTCGATCCCTTTGACGTCGTACTGCCAGGCCCGCAGGAAAACGGTTCGCCCCTCAATGGCGACAGAAAATCCCTGCGGCAAGCCGTGCAACACACTCTTCACGGGCCAGGCCATCGGCTCTTCGCGCTGCCAGCCTGCGTCATCGATCCGCTGGGAGAAATAGCCTTTGCGGTGCAGGAGCGTCACCGCCGCCATGGGCACACGAAGATCCGCCGCGGCGCGAATCGTGTCCCCCGCCAGCACCCCCAGCCCGCCGCTGTACGTCGGGATGTGGGGTTCCACCGCAATCTCCATTGAAAAGTAGGCGATCAATCGTTCAACAGACACGCATGCCTCCTGAGGCTGCCGCGGTCATTATTCTAGCAGATGTGCGTGGCACGGATCAGGTGGGAGGGGACGGCTTCGTCCCTCGACTAGGCACGAGCCGAGGGATCGTCCCTCGACTCGGCTCTGCCTCGCTCGGGACGATCCCGAGCGACCACGCACTCATCGGACTGAGTGCGGGGAAGCCGAGGGATCGCTGCCATACGGGATGGCACTGGTGCCGGGGGGAGGAGGCGCAGGGCTTTCAGGCAGCTGCTTGAACTCCTCAAGCTCAAGCTGCACGAACTTCTGGGGAGGATCGGTAAATTGTCGCGAACCCGGGTTCAGCAGCTCTTTAATATCCAGCCACATGCCGTCGCGTGAATAGGCGGCAATGTCGTGGCGCTGCGTGTCCATCCGGATGGCATCCTCCGGGCAGGCTTCAACGCAGAAGCCGCAGTAGACGCACAACCCGAGATCGAGGTCGAAGCTCTTCGGATATTTCTCCACGTTGGGATCGGGATGCTCACCCGCCACGATGTAGATGCAGCGCGCAGGACAGACGGTCTCGCACATCATGCAGGCCACGCAGCGCGGCGTTCCATCGGCCCGCTTGGTCAGCCGGTGCCGGGTTCGCAGCCGCGGGGCCGTTGGCCGCAGCTGGTCGGGATACTGAATCGTGACGGCCGCCTGGCGGTCCCTGAACAGCCCGACGCGGTGGGCGATGTGGAGGAACAGGTTGCGCCAGAAGTGCGTGGAGGTGAGGAGCAGCCCTTGCGCAATGGCCGGGAGGTAGGCCCGCTCCCACCAGGTCAGCTTGCGCCGCCTGTGCGCATCCCGAATTCGATGAAGCAGTTTCTCACTTAAGCTAGTCATGAGATACGCTCTAAGTCAAAAGGAAAAACGCAAAAGGCAAAAGTACAATTCAAAAGTCAAAATTTTGAATTTTGCCTTGTACTTTTACCTTTTTCCTTTTGCGTTTTTACTTGATCGCCACTGCGATAATCCCCGTCACCACGATATTCGCCAGTGACAGGGGAAACAGGATCTTCCAGCCGAGGCGCATCAACTGATCATACCGGAACCGGGGCAACGTCCAGCGGATCAGCATGAAGAACCAGATGAACGCGACGACCTTCACCGTGAACGACACCAGCCCCAGCACCACGTACGTCAGATGCGACACCGCCGGCCCGGAACCCCACGGAAACTCAAAGCCGGTCGGCGTGAGATAGGGCACCTGCCACCCGCCGAAGAAGAGCGTCGTGGTCATTGCGGAGACCAGCACGACCTCCGCGAAGTCGGTCAGGAAAAACAGGCCGAATTTCATCCCGCTGTACTCGGTGAAGTAGCCGATGATTTCCGGTTCTCCCTCCGGAAGGTCAAAGGGGATACGTTTGGTTTCCGCGAGCGCCGCCGTCATGAAGATGATGCACGCCAGCGGCTGGAGGAACACGCCCCACTTGGGCAGCCAGCCCCACAGCAGTGCCCCCTGGCGCTCGACCATGACCCCCATGTCCAAGGTCTCATAGCAGATAATGATGCCGATCAGCGAGACTCCCAGCGCGATCTCATAGGCGAGCATTTGCGAGGCAGCGCGCAGCCCCCCGATAGTCGCCAGGTTGTTGCCGGAGGTCATGCCGGCGAGAATGACCCCGTACGTCCCGATGGAGGCCAGCGCGAGGATAAACAGCAGGCCCGCGTTAACGTTCGAGACTTGGAGCGGGATGACCCGACCAAACAACTCGACGGGAGGGCCGATCGGGATCGCGACAAAGGCCATGACCGCGAAGAACACCGACAACAGCGGAGCGAGCGTATGCAGAAAGCGGTCGCCGGCTGCTGGAATGAAATCTTCCTTTGTGAGAAGTTTTAGGACATCAGCGAGCGCATTCAAGATCCCCAGCGCGCCGAGCTTCCGCAACACCCAGTTGACCGGCGCCCCACCGAGCCACCACGGAACGGTAAAGTACGCCCGGTTGGCGCCGATGCGGTCCTGCATCAGCGCGCTCTGCTTGCGCTCAAGCCACGTCTGCATGCCGGCGAAGTTCAGCACCCCGCCCAGCACGAGCGCGCTGACCCCTAATTTAATCGCCAGATCAA
>CAYJWN010000055.1:0-11821 GCA_964373835.1 uncultured Planctomycetales bacterium | reverse complement strand
GCCGGCCGCCCCAGCCGCGCCGCCCATCGCTGCTGGATCAGATACCCCGCTTGAGTCTGGATCTGATACGGCCGGTGCGGTTGAGGCGACGGTGACGATTGTGGATGCGAGCGAGCTGCCCAAGCGCGACGCGGCCCACCTGGCGCGCAAGCGGTTCAACGAGCGCATGAACGAGGGCAACGTTATCGCGCGCATCTTCCACCGCTTCCTCTACCGGCAGAGTCGCCTCGGCCAGTCCGGCAAGATGCAGGAGTTTGAGCGCGAGCTGCGGACGGCGCTGATCCGGGCGATGAACAACTGGCCCACCGAGACGCTCTCAGATCGGGAATTGGCCGATGATGTGGCCCGCCGCTTCCCGGACGGCCTCTTCGGGCTGACGCAAGCCCTCGCTGCCATTGCCGAGCGGATGCAGCAAGGCTACGTCCATGAAACGCTCGAGCAAGCACCCACGCCGCTCGCGCTGGATGCGGATATCCAGGCGCAGCTTCAAGCACTGATCCTTGCCTACGTCCAGGGCCGCTTCACCACTGATCGGCAGTTCGAGGAGCGGCTGCATCCAATCCTGCAGAACATCAAGCTCATCGAGCGCAGCCATCGGCCGGACGGTCTCGAGGTAGTCGGCTCAAACCTCCTCAAGACCGCGAAACAGATTCAGCAGCGCGTGCGCGCCGCCGGCGTGGACGCAAACTCACTGACCCCGGCCGCCATCCGCCTCAACGTGCAGTTTGCCGTCGCGAAGCAGGTGTCGGTGCAAGAGGACGCGTCGGTCGTTGGCGTGCAGACCCGCGCGGCGGAAGGCGCTGTGACGACGCTCCAACGCATCCCCGGCGTGCGCAGCCTCACCTCGCCGCTGGTGCTGGGGTTGGCGGCCTGGGTCACCGGTACGGTGGCGCGCTTCCTCATCATCCGCGGTATGAGGGAGGGAGCGCTCGAAGCCGTGCGGCCCATCGAAGTCTTCTTCCCGACATTCGACGTCAGCTCCGTGATCCTGCTCGCCCTCGTCGCCGGTGTCGTGGCCGTCATGGCGGCTGTGCGGCAGGTCTCCGAAACCGGCCAGAACGTCCGCCTGACCGATTCGCTCGATAGTCGAGGGATTGCGCTCGGCTCAAGCCTGTTTGAGCAGCGCGTGAAGACTGCGCTCGTTCAGAAGCTCGATGTGCAGGCGACACTGGCGGCACTCACCTCTCCTGCAACGCCGGCAGACCAGAAGCGCCGGCTCGCCGTTGAGGTCTTGGCCCGCTGGCGCTACGCGCCTGATGAAGGTGTGGAGCTCTTCCGCTTCCCCGGCACGCAAGACGCCGACATCGCGCGCGGCGCGCTGCTTGAAGCGGCTGAAGCCGTCGCCCGAGGCCAAAGCTGGACTCCTGAGAACCGCAAGACGTGGATCGAGGAGGCCCGCACCGCGATCCATCAGGATGTCGCCAGAGCCCAGCAAGCCTTCCGCCAAGTGAAGCGCCAGGAAGCGTTGCGCGCCGGCGCGATCGCGTTCGTCGTGGCGGTGCTCTCGTCCGTCGCGCTCGGCTGGCTCTTCCGGACGATCGCCGGCTGGAGAGGCTGGGAAACGCGCGGTGTCACGACCACCCGCACGGTCAGCGAAGCGGTGGCGCCGAAGACCATCGCGACGACGAGTTCACTGAGCGATCTCCTTGCCGCTAACGCCCAGAAGCTCAACCCATCCGGCATCCAGCAGGTACTCGCCGCCAAGGGGGTCGCCCATCCACAGGAGATCGTCGCCCAGCTCTTCCCGGACGGCAAGACGCTCAATGTGGCCGCACTCCTCAAGCGGCTCACCGACGCCGTGGATCCGGCGGCGACCGCAGCGCTCGAAGCCTACGTCCAACAGACGCTGGGTACGGAGCTCGCCCTCGGGCCGTGGAGCGATCCGGCTTTCATCAAGACGCTCTGGGGGGTCCCTGGCTTGCAAGAGGCGTTGGGCAAGGCTGGAGTCCGAAACTTCGAGCAGTTCAAGCAGATCTTTGAAGCGCAAATGCGCAACACCCAGAAAGGCCCGTGGGCGCTCTATGACACACTCAGGCAGATGCTGAAGACCCATGGCCGTGCAAAGAAAGCGGAGATCGCGATCTTCCGCGCGATGTTCCAGACGCCTGAGCTGATGTACCACGTACAAGACTTCATGCGCCAGCACGGCATCTTCCGCAGTGAGCGGGCCATCCGGCAGATCTTTGAAGCCTATGCAGGAAGACCGTCCTCCACGCTGGCCCGGTATCCGAGCTACTTGACAAGCTCGGCGCAGACTAAGGCGGCATTTTTCACTCGTCTGCGGGAGATTTGGAATACTCGCGGGCCGTCGCCCAACTGGTACGAATTAGGTCAGCAGCTTCAAGAGGCGCTCAAGCTGTTGAATGAACAAGACCGGCTCAATGTCATCTTCGACTGGGCGCACCGCTACACCGAATGGGCGCCGAAGGCCGCGCGCGGCACGCCGTCCGAAGACTTCCTCCAAATTTTCTTCGCCCGCACGCGCGCGGTTGCGGACGTGGTCACAACGGCCATCGTCCCAGGCGCCAAGCCGGTGACGGAAACGATCACCCGCCTTGCGCACTTCCTCGGCCCGCCGCTCTCCGGTGCGCCCTGGCGCGGCCTGACGGATCCGTTGCGTCGGCCATTGCGTCCCGATATCAATCAGCCAGTGAGCCAAGCGCTGGAAGAGGGAAGCCCTGCTCCCGGCACCCTCCCTTATGTCTACGCGAGCCCCATCCATCCTCGGCGAGCCGAGGCGGATCGTTATCGCCAACGCCGTTCGCAGACGCTCATTGACAACCCTGGGGCACAGCTCGATCCGGTGGCGGAGGTCGAGCGTTATCTGAGTGGATTGCCAGCTGAGTGGAAGCAGGAGCTCGAGGCGTTCAACGCGCAGATCGGCGAGCCGATGCATGCACAGACGCGAGTGGTGATTGCCATCCCAGTGGCCGGCCATCAGGAGGGGAAGAACATCTACCGAACCCTGATGCAGTATACGGCACAAGTGGACCAGAAGGGCAATCCGCTCAACCCGAACCTGTTTGAGATCATTCTGTTCGTGAACCATCCGGATGACGTCATACCGGACAACACACTGGAGGAAGTCCGACGGTTCATGGCTGAGTATCCGGA
The DNA here is from genome assembly GCA_964373835.1 of uncultured Planctomycetales bacterium. Classification (GTDB taxonomy): domain Bacteria; phylum Omnitrophota; class Gorgyraeia; order Aquiviventales; family Aquiviventaceae; genus CAYJWN01. Next base: position 8,707 of record CAYJWN010000055.1, on the reverse strand, counting down.
CATCCATGTGCGGCTTGTCTATCAACCCATTCCTCGGTCCCGGCTGGCCATCGGGCGCATCCGCAAATACGCCACGGATTTTGCCCTCCTGCGCGCTCAGCGGCGTGCAGGCGCATCGAACCAGGAGCTGATCATTATCAGCAACGATGCGGATGTCAGGGCGCTCTCCCCCACCTACCTCGCCACATTCATCCGGCGGTTCGATGCCAACCCCAGGGTGGATGCCGTCCTTGGCAAGATTGACTGGGATCACGCGGCCTATCGGAAGTACCCGTTCCTGCACGTCGGCACCCGCTTCTTCCAGTACCTTGATGCGGCCAACCGCTCCTACCACGGCTTGATCGGTAGTAGTGGTGCCAACACCGCCTTTCGGGCCAGCATCTACGCGGCCGTCGGCGGCTACATGCTGGGTGACAACATCGCCGAGGACGTCCGGTTGGGCCGCTTGTTCAGGGCCGCAAGAGACAGAGACGCTCAAGGCCGGATGGTCTTCGGCGGAAGGGGCACTGGCTTGCAGACCGACGCCCGACGAGGCATCAAGACGATTCTGCAAGGACTCGCCCCGTCCGAGCAGTGGTCACCGGATGATTTTGGTCCGGATGATGAGTTGCGGACGAGAGACTGGTTGACGGCCACGGACTTCGATGTCCGTCAGCTCGACGATCCGGCGTTCCAGCGGACGTTCCGCTCGGAGCTGCAGCGCCTGTTCCGCAGGACCTTGAAGCTCTACGGGCTCTCCTTTGGAGGAGAGGCGGCCGATACGCTGCGGTTGCTGGGAATCACCTATGAGGTGGACCGCCACGGGATGCCGATCTTTACGGACATCACGCGCCTGATCCAAGGGTTGAAATGGTGGTATGCGGACTACGATGCTCGACACACCCCGACCGCAACTCCTTCATCAGAACCGGCGCGTCCTGCAAGGGAATCAATCCAGTTCGCCGAGAGCGTGACGCCCGGGCAGCAGGAGGTTGTGAGCGCCATCCTCCATGACGCGACCTTTCTGCCGGAGGGCGACGATCCTTCGATTGACCACCTCGAGGTGGAGTTGATCTTCACGAGCCGAATCAACCGCGGTCGGGCCGTTTATCACGTGCGATTCGTGGACCGGAGTGGGCAGGAGTCGGTGTTCTCCATCGCCGTGAAAGTGTATGAGCACGATCCTGAGCATGATGAAGAGACATTTGCCCGGACGTTCGTCGAGACCTCCCGTCATCTCGGCGACCTCGGCCCCGCTGATGCGAGGCTCATCGTGATCACGCATCCGTCTGAATCGCGCAAACTGGTCGCGGTACGCAGCCGGTATCTTGACGGTGAGCCGCTCGGTCGCTTCTTGGACGACACCGACGAGCGACAGGTACCGGTTGGAGAACGGCAGCCGCTCGTCGTCCAAGGGTTAACCGCGTACCTCACGATGTATCAGCGACACGGCTACTTGTTGCCGGATTCGCACCCGTGGAACCTCATGCGGGATCGCGCGACCGGCGAGCTGACGATCTTCGATCCTGATCTTGTGACACCTCCCTTGAGTCCGACGCACGTGTATCGGGTGCTGAAAGCGCAGTGGACAAACTTCCCAGGCCATCCGGAGGATTTCCGTGGTGCCTTCCAGACGGCGGCGCAGGCGGTTTACGGGGATGCGGTTGAGGCGTTCTTGCGCGAGGCGCTGGACGAAACGCCGGTCAGCGAACAGGCTCTGGAGGCGCTGGCGGAGGGCGTCATGGCCGAGGTGACCAATGAAGAGGCGAGGCGGGTCGCTCAGGCTGATGACGCTGCGGGAGTCGCGAGTATCGTTCAGGGGATGGCGTTTCGCATTCAGTACCTGTTGTTCCGAAAGGGTTGGGCGCTGACAGAAGCTGAGTACAGACAGCTCATCGAGTTAGTCGTTCTCCGTGCCAGTGAACGCTTTGGCCCTCAAGGAGCTTCGCTGGCTGAGGAGACGACGGTGGACCTGACGAAGCCGGTGCGCCAGCCGACGGCTGACGAGATCGCAGCAGCCGAGGAGAGAGCGCAGGTGGAAGCGGACCAGCAGCAAGCTCAAACCCCCCAGGCGTTCCTCGCCGACCTCGGGTTTGCCGCGGACTTCCTCAGCGGCCTGTCTGAGGACGACGCGGCGCAAGCCGTGCGCCGCTATGAGGCGCGCGCTCCGGCCATCCAGCGGCTCATCGAACTGTTGCGTGGGATCACCACGCAAGTCCCAGAGCAAGCGCGTGGGGCTGAGACCATCATCCGACAGTTGGAGCAGGCGCACCGCCTCGGGGCCATCGAGTCGGATCAGGATTTTGCGAAGGCGCTCGTCACGGTGTTGAATGGCGTCTTCCGCCGGAAGCAGCAGGTCACGGTCTATGAGCCGGCGTTTGACGCGCTCAAAGACACCATCGGTGCCATCGCCAATGGGAAGGTGGTGGAGCCCAAGGTCGGCGATGTCTTCGATCCGCACTCCATGCGCGCGGTGGTTGGTTCTGAGTCGACAGAGGGTGAAGCGGTCGTGCGCGAAGTCGTCGGCCTGGGCTTGGTGGGGCAGCGGCTCATGGGACGAGCCGGCGCGCAAGAGCTGCGGGAGGTCCTGCTCGTGACGCCCGAGGTCGTCGTCGGGCCTGCAACTTCCGATGGCGCGGTGGCAGAGCGTGTGCGAGCGGAAGAAGTTGCACGTGAAGCTCAGGAGCAACGAGCGCGTGAGGCGCACGCGCCGGTGGAAGGCGCCGAACGGCAGGCGGCTGCGGCGACACTAGCCGGGAACGATATTGGGCTTGTGACACAGTTTGCCACTCCGCGGGACTTCTACACAGAGGATGGAGCGGAACGAGGTGTCGCGCGTGCGAATACTGCAGGCTACCAGGTGAATATCGCCCAGGGTCTGCGCGAGGAGCCATCCACTGCCCATCCCGGGTTACTGGGACAGGGCAGCGAGCTCATTGCGCGTGAGGGGGGTGAGCTCCTGGCCCGGCGCGTCGGCGCGACGATGCAAGCCTATTATCTGGAAGAAGTCGGCTCTGAGGTGGTGGAGGTCACACGAAGGGGCTTCTTCGGTCTTGGGACAAAGCGAACGCCTGAAACGCGATCGACTGTTCGTTTCATGCAGCCCGAGGATATGCTGGCTGCCGCAACCGGCGCGGCAGAGGAGAGGCTCGTGGGAATCGTCGTCACCATGGAAGCCTATGTCTACGACGGTCGCATGGGCGCTACGTCCTTCATCTTCATACTCAGCGAAACGCAATTCCGTGCCATCAAAGACGCACTCGAGGCCGATCCGACCGTCGTGTACGACGTGTTGCGCCAGCGGGCTCCGAAGTTGTTCGGGGAACTAGCGGCGCGCAATAGGATGACTGGAACGAACCAATTGCCTCGGCCTGTCGTCATTGGCGATCATGCGATCGGCTGGCAGGGCGTGACATTAGATCCGTTGCGCGTCAGCGAGCGAGATGCGGTCACTAGAAGGTCACAGGCCATCCAACGGTACATGGCCGGTGCGCCGGATTGGGTGACGGAGTATCGCGTTCAGACCGATGGCAACGACTCCCTCTTTGCGTTCATCAGGAGTAAGCAGAACGTTCTCACGAGCCGCTCTACCCCCGAGCACCCATCCGCTGGTACACCGCAGCGGCCGGGAGTCGGCTGGACCGGCAGCCGGCAGATCGAGGGACGGATGAACGAGGCGGAGTGGTTGATGAACGAGGGCCGTGCTGCCGAGGCGCGGCCGATCTGGCGGGAACTTCAGCAGGTCCTTGAGGAGTTCCGCCCGTTCAAAGAAGCGCTGGATCGACTCGATCCTGAAGAGATACCGCCTGCCGCGCTGCAGGCGCAAGTGGACGCCTTCCATGAGCGCTATGGCGAGGAGACGAATCTCAACGCGGCGAGTTTCCAGCGCTATCGCGCCTATGTGGAGGCCCAGTTGCGACTCGCCGAGCGGCAAACGCTTGGCGACCGGACGCAACTGCAGCGGCCGCCGAGCAGGAGTCGCGAGGGTGATCTCATGTTCCGAGTCTCGGGCTTTGGTGGGGAGCCGATCCATGGCCGCGTGCCAGATCAACTCCTCGGGCAGCCGCCTGTGGCGGAGAGCCCGGAGCCTGCGCCTGTTGCGATTGCGGCCGAGCCTTCGCCCGTCGACGTGCATCTCTCCGGCGAACAAGCTGAAGCTGTCAGGCAGGTTATTTGGGATGGGCTCAGCCAGGGTCGCGGGTGGCTTGACATCGCCGTCAATTTGGTGTTGCGCAAGCTTCAGCAGGATCCGAAACTGCCGCGCGAGTCCGCGCTGCAAACCGCCGTCACTCGGCTAGCACCCACCCTGTCGGTCCGCGACATACCCGAGGACCTCACCCCGTTCATTGAAGGGCTGAATTTGACCCAGGATGAAGAGGTCATCCTGGCGCTGCTCGTGCATCCGGGTCAGGGCCAAGGGCAGCCAGCCCCGGTTTTGGGACCGGGCGCGCTGGGCCTGGCGGGCATGACGACCGGAGGCCACGCGGGGCCGCTGGCAGTCCAGGGCTCGGGTTCTCCAAGTTCGGAGCGGACCGTGACCCTGCCGATCTCATGGATCGTTGAAGACGTTGAACCGCTGAGCCACATTCAACGGTTTCCGACATGGCCGGACCGCGACATCCGGCTGAGGGTCAAGGACGCCACAGGTCGTGAAGTCGCCATGATGCGGTTCAACTACGATGCCTCCGAGCGGCAGATCAACTTGCTGGGATCTGGCATGGCTGAGGCGGACGAGCGTCAGGGCATCGGACGGTTCACGCTCGCCTACCTCCTGACCAGGTACCCAGAAGCGCAGCGCGTCTGGGCGGATGATCCAGAGCCGAAAGCCCTAGCCTTCCTCGATCACATCGCGGAGAAAGATGGCTGGTTGAAGGTGGGCATGCTGGGCGCGAACTTTGCGTGGTACGACATCGTCCAGCGGCCCGACGCCCACACGATGGCATCCTTGGACCGCCTGGTGTCTAGCCCGGCCGGGAGTGCCCCACGGCTTGCTGCAGCAGGCCGTGGTGAGCCAGCAGCGCAGGCGGATCTCGAGCCGGCCGCCGCATGGTCTGCGCGCAGGCTCTCTGCCGCGCTGCCGACGGCGGCGCTCGGCGTCGGCAGGCTCGACGACGCCCTGGTGGCGCTCGGCGGGCTAGGGCCGGTGTTGATGGGTGCCTTCTCGCTCGCGTTGTTTGCCGGGGCGATCCTGGCGTACCTCGGCTTGACGCAGGATCCACTGTACGCATCGGATCGCGAACGGCGACGGTCCGCCCTGCTGACCATTGCCGGCGTCGTGCTGATTGCGGTCGGCATCGCCGGGTTGTTCCTCTACGTCCTCCCGGACATGAAGGCCGCGCTGCGGACCACTTCATTCGAGAGCCTCCTGCCGTTCCTCCCGCTGTCAGGTGCCCTCGGCCCCAAGGACTTCATCGCGCGCTTGGCCAGCAAGATCGCCCGCGAAGCTCCGACAGTCTCCTGGGCGCTGGCTGACGCTGAGCGGATCAAAGTGCTCATGGAGTACCGCGATCACCGGATCGCGGAAGAGATCCATCTCACGAAACCTCAGCGGGAGGCGCTGCGCAGGGCGTTGGAGCTCCGGGGCGGTGATGAGGGTGTGACCTGGATCAGCAAACTCCGGCCTTCGGCTCCGCGCAGGCCAGCGCCCCTCGCTCCGGACGTCGAAGCGCTGGTCGTCCAGCTCGAGCGGCATCAGGCGGCCGGCTGGGGCAGCGTGCACCGCCAGCAGCTCGTGGCCTGGATGGCGGCTCATCGCGGGGTCGAGCCGCGCGACATTTCCCAGCAGGAGTTCGCCGAGACCGTGGCAGCGGTCAACACCAGCCGTCGGATGACCCTGCGCTTCGCGCCGGAGATCGCGCCGGAGATGTACCGGCTCTCGCCGCCGCGGCGCGGCCCGCCTGGCGGGCGGTTCTCCAGCCCCTCCTCGGCCCGCGCGCTGCTGCTGCACAGCCTGACGGAAGAGCTGGTCCATGCGGCGACCGCGATCACCACGGGCGTGCTGACGCGGCTCGCGGTGCTCCTCCGACTCGTCCCCAAGCACAAATCGCTCTTCCACCTGGTTGACGTCCGCATGCACCTCACCGAGAGGGAGCCGGAGGCGCCAGCCGGCGTCTCGTCGGAAGGGTCGCGCCCTCATCATCGAACAGCCCTGGTGTGGCCGCTGGCGCCACACACGACGGTGCCCAGCTTGACGATCCGACAGAACTGGCGCTGGTACCACTATCTCCGCCATCTCGCCGTGGCTGGCTCGAGCCTGGTCTGGTGGGGCTACAACGCTCTGCTGCTGAGCCATGACCGGTTTGCCTCCATCGCGCTGGCCCTCCTGCCGGACGCTGTCTCCGTCAGTCCAATCGGAGCATGGGTGATAACCCTGGCATTCGGGTACTGGTGGCTGGGCAGCGTGTGGATGCTGGGAGCACACCTGATCAAACCGTTGTGGATCAGGATCACGAGAGGGGCGCTGCCGTTTCGCTGGACCAACTTTGACGTGGTCCGCGCGGGGTATTCGCTCCAGAAGCTCCTCGGCAGAGACTGGGGCATCCAGCGGCCGGTGGGCGACCGGTTCTACAGCCCCCTCCAGGGTGACGGATTTGTGCGCGTCGCGGTCAACCGCGTGGACGTTGAGCAGGGCCTCGTCTACCTCACCCTCACAGCCTACGACCGCCGCGGCCTGCTGCGCGACGTCGCCGATCAGGTCATGAAGGTCAACGGCAACATGATCTTCCTCGCCTCACCGGAGGCCCCGGCCGGCCGCAAAGCGCTCATCACGCTGGAAGCCCGCGTGCCCACGCGCGGCCGTTCCACAGAGCGAGTCGAGGCGGCCATCAACCAGCTCATCGGCAGCCTGGGGCGCATTAGGGACTATGCGGACCAGCCGCTGTCGTTGTACGTCGTGACGCTCTCCGAGGGCCCGAATCTCAAGCAGTTGGACGCGCGGCTCAGCCACCGGCTGGAGCGCCAGGGCGGCCGGCTGTGGGATTTGGTGGTCCACCAGTACGAGGACCTCGAGGGCCGCAAGTGGCGCGTTGATGTGGTGTACAGCGCGCCGAACCGGTACCAGCGGTTCCGGTTCGAGAAGTTCCTGGCCAAGTTGCAGGCGGCCGGGACGGTCCAAGAGGGACAGATCGAGACAAGGCGCCGCCGGATCCGGGTGACCATTCCGAACAAACTGGGGCACCTCGACCGGCTGCTCGTGGCGCTCAAGAACGTGGATCGCACGTACGACGTCCGCGCGATCCCGCCGGTGCGCGTGGACACCCGCACCCCGACCGTGACGTTCGACTGGATCATCGAGACGCGCCAGTCGCCAAATAGCGAGGTGTGGGAGCGCGCCTTCGAAATGGCCTCCAACGCGGTCCTCGGTCCCGGCGCGGCGAAGAACATCTCTGTGACGAATGCCCCACCACGGCCCAAACGCGGGCGCGGGCCAACGTTGGCCTCGGTGGCCGTCGCCCCCATCTTTCTGCTCGCGCGGATGCTGCGCGAACAGGGGCCACCGCCTATCGGCGGGCTCGCCGACCTGGCGCTCGGGACGGCGGTGGCGGGTCTGGCCGTCGGCCTCTCCGTCCTGCTGCTCATGGCGGTCGTGGAACTCCCCGCCCTGGTCTGGCGGCCCATCCGCGACTGGTGGGCCACCAGGCAGTTTGAGCGCGTCATTCACGAACCCCATGCCCGTGTGCCGGTCGTCGTGGATGATGAGTTCATCCTGAAGTTTTCTGGCGATGCGAGGGCCTACGCGCAGTACCTGCCGCCCGTCATGCCGCAGCGGCGGCGGACCGAGCAGCAGCAGCTGGTCGCGGAGCTCATCGGACGCCATTACGGCGAGGGGGTCCAGTGGGGACGGGGCGTCATCGTCTTCAGCCGGCAGGCATTCCTGGCTCATGACGCGAAGACCCGGTACGCCCGGGCTCTCAGCACGCGCTATCACGAGCGCGTCCATGCCGAGCTGGACCGCTGGAGCCGGGAGGAGCCCGCCGCATGGCAGGGGCACCTGGACTACCTGGCGTCACTGCCCGAGCATCAGAACCTGTTCAGCGAGTTTGCCCGCGAGCACGGTCTCGTGGCTGCGGACAACGGCGATCTGCTGGATGCAGTGCATGAGGTCATGGCCGCGTACTTCACCGCCAAGGCGTACGCCAAGGTGCCCGGGGCCCTGAGCGGCCGCGACCTGCACACCGTCCGCCGCTTCATCCGGCTGCGCCACCAGGACCATCGCGTCGACGACTTCCTGTACACGGCGGAAGCGCGTCTGAGGCAGATGGACCTGCCGCGTTTCGCGTGGTCGCCCACCCAAGGCTGGTTGGCCCGCAACGGCACCTGGTCCGGCTTTTTCAGAATTCGTACACAGGGTGCCTTCAGCGGACGCTACACCCCCAAGATGGACCACAAGCTGCGGTTCATCGTGCCGGCGGAGTTCAGGCCATCGCTGGAAGACCGGGTGGCGCTGCGCCCTGATCCCAAGCGGGGCATGATCCAGGTGCTCCCCTCGTATGAGGAATGGGCCGACCGCGCCCGGGCTGACGCGCCGGAGGATCCCGCCCAACGCGACGAGTACAACCGGACGGTGTTCGGCGGGACATACCCGGCCCGGCTCGACCGGCAAGGGAGGCTGCTCGTGCCTCAGTCGGTCGCCGAAGCATTGGGCTGGGAGCCGTCCTCCCGCATCGTGGTGGTCGGTGCCGGCGACTACTTCGAGGTCTGGCCGGCTGAACGTTACCTGGCGTATCTG
>CAYJWN010000054.1:0-12348 GCA_964373835.1 uncultured Planctomycetales bacterium | reverse complement strand
CCTGTATGCGTTTTCTGCTGCCTCTGCTTGGTATTCATTTAGACACCTTCGGACACCCAAAGGTTTGCCCCGCACGCTTTGCTTCGCAAAGCGAAGCAAGCGGGGCAAACCTGAGCCTGGGTGCCCCCAGGCGTAGCCCCGATCTTGCTTTCTTGCAAACGCAAGAAAGCTCGGGGCTTTGGGGGCAGCCACTCTTAATGCGATAAGATATTTCGAAATGCATAGATTCTAATCAGCTCTTCCTTGTATTTCCTGGTTTGCCGTTTTAAATATTGTTCCGTTCTCACGGCATTCTTATAGTATTGGTACTCCTTCGCCTACACGAGTACGACCGGCCCCCTACCTCGCAAGTACTTCGCCCCACTTCCCGAATTGTGTAACGTGAGTCTGGCTTCACGATTGTTGGTATAGCCGGTGTAATGCGCCCCGTCCACACACTTGACGATATACACGTGGTATACGCCATGACGAATCATCTTAGCGGTCTCGAAACGAGTTCCTGATGCTTTGCCTTGCGAAGCAAAGCGTTGGGAACGCGACGAGAGAGCAGTTGTAAGTAATGACCGCGAGACGTTTCTTCATCTCAGAAATGCCTGTCCCTCAGTGCCTGGCACCGCGGTAGCTGGCACCTTTCCTTTCAGCTGGCACCTTTCTTGAAGCGAAGCACCAAATCCTTTTTTAAAACCGTTCATCGGCACCTCCTAGCCCTTAGCTCCGGTGACTTGAAGTAGGTGTGCAGCGTACGGGTTTGCCTATAAGGCGCTCAGTACATCCTCGGGAACCCAACCAGAGAGTCCATCAGCCCGCTTGAGTTGAATCCAACCGAATTCGTGCGCGAGGACCTGGACAAGCGTGCCTTCGGGGAGTGTGAAGTGAGTCGTGCCAGTTGCCTGCGGAGAAAACTTCACCTCGACTTGTCCAGTCACGATGACGGCCTTCGGTACCCCATCCACCCACACCGTCTGAACGACCAGTGCCGTCAGAAAGACAGTGGCAACGATTCCGGTGAACCACCCGATGGGTCGTGCAACGCGATGAGTCTTCGGCCACCAGGTGGGTAGGCTCCATACGCACACCACCAGCCACACCCACAGACTGGACCAGCCAGTGAGCTCCGATGTCCCAAACCGCTGGTGGAAACTCAGCCATCGGATCAATCGAGACGGTCTCATCGAGGCATTGACCCCGGGCTGCAAGAGGGACTGGACATATTCCAAATTCGCCTGCACGTCGGCGTCACGGGGGAGAAATACTTTGGCCTTCAGATAGGCCCAGAGCGCCTCACTTTTCTTTCCGCTCTTCAAGAGCGCGTTACCGAGATTGTAGTAGAGGACCCCATTCTCCAGCCCCAGTTCAAGGATGCGTCGGTACGCTGACGCCGCCTCATCAAACTTGTCGTTTCGATAGCGCTCGTTAGCCTGTTGGAACGTCGATGACACCGTCAGTGGAGCTTCGGCGAACACCGCACGACCATGCCACATAGCCAAGATGGCGAGCGCGCGCACGACCAACAGCCTGGCACGGGCTTGTCTCATCTGACTTTCCACTGTTCGAGTCGCTTCAAGCCCGACTCGGCGCTGCTGATGATTGCGCTTATCTGGCCGGATGCGACAGATGCTGGAGCAAACCGCGCCGCATCGCACTGGTCAAACAGCGAGGCAAGCGCCTGGAAGAGGTCTTCCGCAATCCCTCGCGGCTTCAAATGCTGTTCCAGCTCCGCTTTCGTGAGGCCCTCGGAGGGCAGGTTGAACCGGTCGCCGATGTATCGCTGCAACGCCCGGAAGACTTCTGCGTAACATTCCGTTACCTTGCCAGCTTGTTGGAGCTGTTTCGCGTGTTGGCATTGCGCCATCGCCCGCTTGAAGGCCCCGCTGGCCCGTGCTAAACCCGGATCGGTCGTCAGCCGCTCGTAATACCGATGCGCCCCCTTGCTCACGCCCAGCAGGATGAGCGGCGCGATCAGCAGCAATAGACACCAGAAAGATCGATACCACACCCGCCCCGCAGGTCGTAGCGTTCCCAGCTCTTCCTTGATGTAGATAATGTCGCGTCCGAGGGTCTCTGGTTGAGCCGGCTGGCTCACCACGCTTTGAGGCGCGGAGACGATGGTCGGATGCTCTTGCACGGGGGCGGGCTTGACGTGAATGGCGATGGGCTCCCTGGTGAGCGTACGGTATTGCCCGAGCTCCGGATCGAAGAAGGAGAACCGGACCGCCGGAATCTCCGTCACCGATGGGTCGGTGGGGATCAGCACTTGCTCAAAGGTCTTCTGAGCCTCCTGAGTTGTGTGATCCTGTCGCGGCTTCGGCTCGTAGACTTTAAAGTGACTTGTATCCCCGACGATCGATGGTGAAGCGACCGCTTCGAGGTTTCCAGTCCCTTTCACCGTCATCGTCAGGGTGATTGGCTCACCCACGGTCGTCTCAACAGGAATCGCGTTGACATCGAGCGTGAAGTGTCCGATCGCTCCGGCAAACTCCTTGGGCTTGCCCTCCTCTGGCAACGGCTGGACCTCGATTGTCACGGGCTCGGCCCGCACGGTCACAGGGACCAACCGCCCTGACCCGAAGAAATCCTCCAGCAACGAATGATCGAAGAAGTCTTCGAACGGATCAGATCCGAACGGCGATGCGCGACGCCGCGACCGGCGCTGTTGGACGATCTGGCAGTTGATCGATGCCGGACCCAGTGAGAACGCCCCAGGTTTCAGGGGTACCGCCTGCGTGTCGAACTCCAGGAGCGTATACGGTTGTCCTCCAACGGTGACGTCTGATTGCGTGGGCTTCTGGAACGGCTTGACGAGGAAGCCATTGGCTTGCAGCGTCGGCATTTCGATGCCGCGGACCGCCACCCCGCCAACCAAGAGCTGCAACTTCAGTGGGATCGCTTGATTGAGATACGCCTTCGTCTTGTCGAGCCCAAGTTGCAGTTGAAGATGGTCGCCAAGCTGCGGGGTTTCCTCCGCCTCTTCGGCAGATTCCCCACCCTGTGCCACGACGGAGGCGGGTGGCAGTACCTGGACTTCGATCGGCTGCGTCTGATAGGTCTTCCCACCCACGTCCACCGCGATCGGGCCGATCGTGAACGTCCCCTCTTTCTTCGGCGTCAAGACATAGGTATGGGAGACCGAGGAGGACATTTGGCCGTTAATGACCGAAATCTGTGTGGAGGGGCCGAGGTACTGCGCGTCGAACCCATCGAGCGTCAGCTCCGGCGGCTGGGCACTCTGGGTCCCGTTGACGTCCAAGCTCAACTGCAGCCGTCCGTTGAGCGGCACGTGGCGACGATCGACCCGCGCCTGGACGCTCACATCCTCGGCGAATGCCAACGAACTCGCTGCGGCCGCAGCGAGGCATACTCCGACCATGCTCCGGCACGCCGTTAGCGTGTCGCGGAGCGACCCTTGTCGAGGTTTACCAATCCTGTTCCACATCAGTCTCTCGCGCCGAACCCCGATGCTCTTTCACCAGCGCGCCACGCTCTTCGCTCTTCAGGTTATCGAGAATCCAGAGCGCCTGTTGCTGAGACATGTTCTGCGGCTCTGTCGCCGTCTGCGCCTGTTGCTCGGAGCCCTGTTGGCCCGGTTGTTGCTGGATAGCCTGCGCCTGTTGTCCTTGTTGCTGTTGCTCAGTGCCTTGTGCGGTTTCCGTCGAGGGCGTGGATTCAGGCTGGGATTTCGATTCGGTTGATGTGGCTTGTTGTTGCTGCGATTCGCCGGATTGCCCAGCCTGCTGTTGGATCTGTGCCTGTTGCTGGTCCTGTTTGGTTTGCTCGCTCTCCGTCTGTTGGGCGTTCGCTTGCTGGGTCTCAGAGGGTTGCTGATTCGCTTGTTGCTGCTGGGCCTTTCCCGACTGCTGCTGCGCTTGCTGCGTCTTCAGAGCTTTCAGGCGCTGTCCCACCAACTCATAGTTATACTTGGCATCCTTATCCGTCGGGTCCTGACGAATCGCGAGCCGGTAGTCCTCCAGCGCTTTTTGGTAGAAATCGACTGCTTGATTTGGCGTCGCCTGTTCAGCGGCACGCCCCAGCCGATAGTGCGTGTTTCCGAAGTTATAGGAAGCCCGACCTTGAAGCGAGGAACTGGATGAAGCGATCGCCGTACTGAGCGACTCAGCAGCTTTGTCGTAATGACCATCCCGGTATCGCACCGTGCCGAGATTGTAGTGCAGCGCGGGATCGTTCTGACGCTGTTTCAACAAACGCTCGAAACGGGCAGCCTGGGGACTTTCAGAAACCTTGTGCTCCTCAGCGCAGCTCACTGGCATTGGCACCATGGCAGATACCAGCAGGCCGAGAAGAATCTGCCCCACGTGTCTCATCGAGCCACCACGCGCCGGCGATCGCTGATGAGCGGCTCGCAGACCAAGAGGAACAAGGCGACGGCCAAGGCCCACTGAAAGCGCAGCTCGTACTGCTTCTTCATCGTGCTCTCGAATTCTTGTTGATGCAGCGTGACGATCCGATCGCGATAGAGCAGATCAAGCCCGAAGGACGTTGGGGTGGCCCGAATGTAGCTGCCGCCGGTCTCCAACGCGATCTGTTGGAGGAGCCCCTCCTCAAGGCGGGACTTTATCGTCCGCCCCTCGCGGTCCTTCAGGAAGGTCTGGTTGTCCTGTGCATCGGTGATTGGGATGAGTTCCCCTTCGGGCGTGCCGACTCCAATGGCAAAAATCTTCACACCCTGCCTGGCGGCTTCCTTGGCGGCTGCGATCGCATCCCCCTCATGGCTCTCGCCATCGGTGATGATGATCAACGCCCGGGAGTCCGGCGCTGACGACGCGAAGACTCTGAGGCTGTCACGGATCGCGTTGGCAATTGCCGTGCCGCCGCGTGGAATGGAGTCGGTGTTGAGTTCTTCAAGGGTGAGCAACAACGCGCCATAGTCGACGGTGAGCGGACACTGCGCAAAGCTCGTTCCGGCGAAGGCGACGAGCCCAATCCGATCGCCCTTCAGCATCGGCAGTAGCTCTTGGATGGCCAGCTTCGCCCGGTCAAGCCGACTTGGTTTGAGGTCTTGGGCCAACATGCTCTTGGACACATCAAGCGCAATGACCAGATCCACCCCGCGCCGCTTGATCTCCTGCCAGCGAAAGCCCCACTGGGGGCCAAGCAGCGCAATAAGAAGGAAGAGAGTTCCCAACGCCAGGATGGTAGCCTTGAGCATTCGTGCTCGTCGATCCACCTGTTCGGCCAGCTGTGGAAGTAATGCCGTATCCGTGAGACACTCCAGCGCGCGCTTGCGATGACGAAAGGCCCATATCCAGAATCCAAGCAACGCAACAACCACCCATACCCACATCCATCGTTCAGGATAGGCCCAATGGATCATGGAAGTACCCGAAGCCATGTTTCACCGACCACGACCTCACTCAGCAAGAGCAGCATGGCTGGGATGACGAACCAAGGATACCATTCCTTGTACGACAGGTATTGTGGTTGTTCGATGGTGGTTTTTTCCATCCGATCGATCTCATGGTAGATCGTGCGCAACGAGTCGGTGTCCGTCGCCCGGAAGTACTGGCCTTCGGTGAGACGCGCGATCTTCGTCAAACCCTCGTCGTCCACTTCAATCTTCACCTGCTGGTAGACTCTGCGACCGAAGATGTCAGTGGCCGGATACGGGGCTAAGCCTTTCGTGCCCGCTCCGATGGTGTAGATGCGAATCCCCAGCGTCTTGGCTAACTGGGCCGCCGCGTCCGGGGTCACCGTCCCGGCGTTGTTCACCCCATCGGTCAGCAGTACGATGATGCGGCTTTTTGCTTTCGACTGGCGCAGCCGGTTCAGCGCCGTCGCAATGCCGGAGCCGATGGCCGTGCCGTCTTCCACCATGCCGATCTCGACACGATCGAGCTGGCTTAAGAGCCAGCCGTGGTCCGTCGTCAGCGGACACTGGGTGTACGGCCGGCCGGCGAACACGACGAGTCCGATGCGGTCGTTCAAGCGGTGCTCAACGAACTCTTTCACGACGTCCTTCACCACGTCGAGCCGGTTGCGCCGGCTCCCGTGGAGGGTGAAATCCTCGGCCAGCATGCTGCCTGAAACATCGACGGCGAGCACGATGTCGATGCCCTCGGTGTGCAGCCGGCTGGACTCGAGCCCTTGCTGAGGCCGCGCGAGAGCGATGACGACCAACGCGAGGGCAACGACGCGGAGAAGCATTGGGAACCGCAGCCACGTTGGATGGCTCTGCTGAGTCGCCGACTTAAGCCCTGCGGTATTTGGAAATCGCATCCGAGCTCGAGTCACCCATCGCATGGCCCACCACACACCAAAGGGCAGCAGCAGCGCCGCAAACCACAGCGGATCGCGAAAGCTCATGCGTTCTTTCCAGCGCTTGCCATAGTGGGCTCGGGCGATGGCACTGTGTCCTGGATAAACCGATGAGCCGCCTCAAACGCCTCATCCGCTTCGTGTCGAGATGGCTCATAGCGTGCGAACTTCACCAAGTCACAGCGCTCCAAGAACTCCTGTAATAACCGTCGGTGGCTAGCTGAGAGCGCCTGTGCATTCGACGTCACTTGAAGGAATTCTTCGGTCGTCATCTCCGGAGCCCTCAATCCAAAGCGACCCTCGATATACGCGCGGGCGATGCCGGAGAGCCTGACGTAGTATTCTTCGTAGTGGTTGTGGGATGGCAGATCCTCTTGGCGTAGCCTCGAGAGAGCTTCAAACGCGATCTCATGTGGTGGCCGCGGTGGAGATGGCGGCGCCTCGACAAGTCTGCGTTGTCCTCTCCACCACCAGAGGCCAACAATACCTCCGATCACCGCCAAGGCTCCGAGCAGCCACCACCAGGTCGAGCGCACGGGAACGAGCGGCTTGATGTCTCGGATGTCCTGACGTTCCCAATTGCTTTCCAACAGGCTCTTGACCGTAATTGTGACGGCCTGTGTACGCGCCTCCTGGGTGGCACCATCGTTGGTCTGATACTTCACCACCATTTCAGGAATGGTATGGGTCCCAGCCGAGTAGCAGGCTAGCCGATACCATCGTGCTTCGGTCGCGATCCCACCATTGGTATGTGGCGCCTCTACACCAGAGGCTTCCACAGTAAAATCATCCACCGTGCCAGCGAGTGATGGCCACTCGACCGTCACTCCTTGGGGATGCGTCACGGTGACCAGGTACTGGATCGGATCACCGACGAGGACTTCAGAGTGGTCGACCGATGCCTCAGCACTGGCGCGCGATTCACCGGCAGAGACACCCGGGATGCCCAGCGACAACGCGATGAGGCCCGCGAGAACCGATCGCATCATCAAATTATCGCCGCAAGGAGCGCATCCGGAAAAACCGCAGGAGCGGGTCGAGATAGGATTGATCAGTCCGGACTTCCACCAAATCCACTCCAGCCGCGCGGGTCATCTCCTTGACCTGTTCCCGATGCGTCGTGGCCCACTGCTCGTACTCCTGACGGACTTTGGCATTCGAGCTATTCAGGACCAATTCGCGTCCCTGTTCGAGATCTTCCCATCGAATCCATCCAACCGACGGTAACGTCTCCTGCCGGGGATCGATCAGGTGCACGGCGATGACATCGTGCCGTCTATTTGCAATCGCGAGCGCGGTTCGAAGATCTTCGCAGAAGAAATCTGAGATTAGGAAGACAACCGCTTTGCGATGGAGGACCTTTGCCAGATAGTCGAGGGCTCCGGCGACATTGGTCCCGTGGCTGGTCGGCTCAAACGACAGCACGTCGCGGACCACCCGCAGGACATGCTTTGGTCCTTTCTGGGGCGGGATGAAACGCTCCACATGGTTGGTAAAAAGCAGTAGGCCGACTTTATCGTGGTTCTTGATGGCGGAGAAGGCCAGCACCGCGCAGAGCTCTGTCGCGACACGGTTCTTGAACTGGCGCACCGAGCCGAACGCCATCGACCGGCTCAGGTCAACGAGGAACATCACGGTCAGCTCCCGTTCCTCGACGAACCGCTTGATGTACGGTCGGCCGGTACGAGCCGTCACATTCCAATCGATGGACCGGATCTCATCGCCGGGTTGGTACTCCCGGACTTCCTCGAACTCGATGCCATGGCCCTTAAAGACGCTCTCATAGCGGCCCGACATCGTTTCGTTGACGATGCGGTTAGTGTAAATTTCAATCCGGCGAACCTGTCGGAAAATTTCTGGAGGGATCATCCAAGGGACGCTTACGGAACGGGCACTCGTTCGAAGATGCGTTTCAGCAGCTCCTCGCCCGTGAGGCCCTCCGCTTCGGCTTCATAGGTCGGAATGATCCGATGGCGGAGCACGTCAAGGCCGATCGTCTTGACATCCTGCGGGACAACGTAGCTCCGGCCCTGCATGAACGCGTACGCCTTGGCGGCAAGCGCGAGGTAGATTGAGGCCCGTGGCGAGGCTCCGTACTGGATCATTTGACCGAGATCGAGCTTGTAGGCCTTCGGATCGCGGGTGGCGAAGACCAGATCGAGGATATAGTCTTTAATTTTCTCATCAAGGTAGATCTCGCTGACGGTCTGGCGGACCTCCAGCAGCTGTTGCGGGCTGATGATGGGCTGCACCGACACGGCCGGATCCGTGATGGCCATCCGCTCCATGATCTGGCGCTCCTCGGCTTTGTTGGGGTAGCCGATGAGGACTTTCAGCATGAATCGATCGACCTGCGCTTCGGGCAGCGGGTAGGTGCCTTCCTGCTCGATCGGATTCTGCGTCGCGAGTACCAGGAAGGGCTCCGCTAATGGAAACGTCTCTTCCCCAATTGTGACTTGGCGTTCTTGCATTGCCTCGAGCAGCGCACTCTGCACTTTTGCCGGCGCGCGGTTGATTTCATCGGCGAGGATGATGTTCGCGAAGATCGGGCCCTTTTTGACGGAAAACGATCCCTCGCGTGGATTGAAGATCAATGTGCCCAAGAGATCAGCCGGCAAGAGATCCGGGGTAAATTGGATTCGCTGGAACTTCGTCGAGATGGTGCGCGCCAGCGTTTTGACGGAGAGGGTTTTTGCCAAGCCGGGCACGCCTTCCAACAACACATGGCCGTTGGCGAGCAAGCCCACCAGCAACCGCTCGATGAGGACGCGCTGGCCGACGACGACCTTGCCGACTTCCTGCAAGAGCCGCTGCACGAAGGCGCTGGATTCCTTCACCCGCTCATTGATCGCCGTCATTCCTGCTTGTGCCATACTCTCTCCTTCTCCTTCGTTTAACTGGCGTGTGCGCGACGGACATCCGTTTTCGTTCCGACGTCGGCGCCGCACTGTGCGCAAGTGTAGCCGTAGAGGTCTCCGCCTGGAAGAGTGAGGAGGAGTTTCTCCCGCGTCGGCATCGACCGGCGGCACGTGGGGCAGTACAGGTGGGTCGCAGTCAACTGCTCGAACTGAGCCGACTGACCTTGGGAGTCTTCGCTCACTACCTGCTCGGCTTCGGCAACGCCAGCCCGGCGCAGGGCTTCGCGCCGGCAAGCCTCCGAGCAGATCGGTGCATAGGGATGGCGCTCAAACGGATTGAGGCTCCGTTGGCAAATGGGGCAGCGGATCATGCCGTATCTCGCACATTATTTGGGAATTTTATCACACATCAAACGCGTTGTGGAGGAGTGGTAAATCGTACGCCATCTGAAAGCTCTGGCGGGACTGCCGGCAGGAAGGAAATAATTCCGTGCTTGAAACTGCGGGCTCGAAAAACGCAAATCTTCGTTGGGATTTCTCACAACCCGCTCACTCATAGCCATTTATCTTCTTCAGCACCTCCAAAATCATCCCGAGTAAGCGGCACATACGGCCAGCCGTATGTTCTTATGCACTGTGCTTGGGCCGGTGAAGGAGTTTCGCGCGGAGATACTCGCGGTTCATCTTCGCGATGAATTTCACGTGGATCGATTTGGGGCAGGCGTCCATGCACTCGTAGTGATTGGTGCAGTTGCCGAAGCCTTCCTGATCCATCTGCTCCACCATCGCCAGGGCGCGCTGCGTGCGCTCCACTTGGCCCTGCGGCAGTTTCGCCAGGTGGGAGATCTTGGCGGCGACAAACAGCATTGCTGAGGCGTTGGGGCAGGCCGCGACACAAGCGCCGCAGCCGATGCAGGCGGCTGCATCCATCGCCTCTTCCGTGTCCTTCTTCGGTACCGGAATGCTGTTGGCTTCAGGGGCTTCACCCGTATTGATGGAGATATAGCCGCCTGCTGCCATGATGCGGTCGAAGGCGCTGCGATCAACGACCAGATCCTTGATGACGGGAAACGCCTTGGCCCGCCATGGTTCGATGGTAATCGTGTCGCCATCCTTGAAGTGGCGCATGTAGAGCTGGCAGGTCGCGACGGCCGGCTCAGACCCGTGGGCATAGCCGTTAATCATCATGGCGCAGGAGCCGCAGATGCCCTCGCGACAGTCATGGTCGAAGGCGATCGGCTCAATCCCGCGATGTTGCAGGTCGTCGTTCACCATGTCCAACATCTCGAGGAAGGAGAGATCAGCACCGACGTCCTTGGCCTCGTAGGTCTCGAAGCGTCCCGCCTCCTGCGCGCTCTTCTGTCTCCAAACTTTGAGAGTCAGATTCATGCGATTTTGCTGGGTGCTTAGTGCTTAGTGCTTAGTGCTGGCATTATTTATAGCTTCGCTCAGTGAGCGGTACCGCTTCAAAGGTCAGCGGCTCCTTGTGGAGCGCCGGGGCTTGCCCGTCGCCGGTGAATTGCCACGCGGCGACGTAGCAGAACTGCGCATCGTTGCGCTTCGCCTCCCCCTCCGGCGTCTGATGCTCCACCCGAAAATGGCCGCCGCAGGATTCCTCGCGGTTGAGCGCATCCTGACACACCAGCTCGGCGAACTCGAGGAAATCGGCCACGCGACCGGCCTTCTCGAGCGCCTGGTTGAGGTCCTCTCCGCTGCCCAAAACCGTCACGTCCTTCCAAAAGGCTTCCCGGATGCGGGGAACCTCCGCCAGGGCGCGTTGCAGACCCTGCGCGCTGCGGGACATCCCACACTCATCCCACATGAGCTTGCCCAGTTCGCGATGAAACTCATCGACCGTCCGCTTGCCGCGGACCCCCAGCAGGCGCCGGGTGCGGTCCTCCGCGTCCCGGCATGCGGCCGCGAACGCCGGGTGGCCGCTACTGCCTCCGCCGCCGGGTGGACGGGTCGCCAGGTAGCTGGCGAGAGTGGCGGGCAGGATGAAGTACCCGTCTGCCAGCCCTTGCATGAGGGCGCTGGCGCCCAACCGATTGGCCCCGTGATCCGAGAAGTTCGCTTCGCCGATGACAAACAGCCCCGGAATCGTGCTCATCAGGTTGTAGTCGACCCAAAGCCCGCCCATCGTGTAGTGGGGCGCCGGGTAGATGCGCATCGGCGCGTGGTAGGCGTCTTCATTGGTGATCTCATGGTACATGTCAAAGAGGTTGCCGTAGCGCTCCCGGATGACCTCGACTCCCAGCCGCTTGATGGCGTCGGACAAATCCAGGTACACTCCCTGGGCCCCCGGCCCCACCCCCCGCCCCTCGTCGCAGACGTCTTTGGCGGCACGGGAGGCGATGTCCCGCGGGGCCAGGTTGCCGTAGCTCGGATACCTGCGCTCCAGGTAGTAGTCGCGCTCAGCCTCGGGAATCTCTGCCGGGCGACGCGCATCGCCCTTCCGGAGCGGAACCCAGATTCGGCCATCGTTCCGCAGGGATTCCGACATGAGCGTCAGCTTGGACTGGTAGCGGCTCGCCACCGGAATGCACGTCGGGTGGATCTGGGTAAAGCACGGGTTGGCAAACCAGGCGCCACGCCGATACGCCCGGTAGATCGCGGTGACGTTGCAGCCTTTGGCGTTGGTGGAGAGAAAATAGATGTTCGCGTACCCGCCGGTGGCCAGCACGACCGCATCTCCAGCGTACATCTTGCACGCGCCGGAGACCAGATCTCTGACCACAATGCCCCTCGCTTCGCCGTCGGCGACGACCAGATCGAGCATCTCCGTCCGCGGATGGATGCTCACGCGCCCCGCCTTGACCTGCCGCATCATGGCTTGGTAGGCGCCCAACAAGAGCTGCTGGCCGGTCTGGCCTCGCGCGTAGAACGTCCGGCGGACCTTGACACCGCCGAAGGAGCGGTTGGCGAGGTACCCATCGTACTCCCTGGCGAAGGGGACCCCTTGAGCCACGCACTGGTCGATGATGACGTTGCTGATCTCGGCGAGCCGATAGACGTTGGCTTCCCGTGAGCGGAAGTCGCCGCCCTTGATCGTGTCGGCGAACAACCGTTCAACGCTATCGCCGTCCTTGGGGTAGTTCTTCGCCGCGTTGATCCCGCCCTGCGCCGCAATGCTGTGGGCCCGGCGCGCGCTATCCTGAAAACAAAAGACCTCAACCTCAAACCCCTGCTCCGCCAAGGTCGCGGCCGCCGAGGCGCCGGC
>CAYJWN010000053.1:0-12610 GCA_964373835.1 uncultured Planctomycetales bacterium | reverse complement strand
CTGGTATCGGGCGTTCCTCGAGCGGCGGCCGTCAACAAGCCTGGGGCTCTTCCGCTTGGCGGTCGCCTTCACCGTCGGCTGCCACATGATCCCGTCCTTCTTCCACATGGCGGACAACTACCTCTCCACCGCATTCAGGACTAAAAACTTCTCCTTCTTCCCGATCTGGATCCTGCGCGTGGTGGACGCCAGCCCGGACTGGGTAGTCTGGGCGTGGGTGTGGGTGTTTCTCGGTTCCCTGGCGACGTGTACCGTGGGACTCTACTCCCAAGCCAGCTGCATCCTGATGACGCTGTCGTGCTACTACTTCTACGCGCTCAACAACTATCACATCGGCACGCTGAGCTTCGACATCCTGCTGGTGACGCTCTTCCTCATGTGCGTG
Organism: uncultured Planctomycetales bacterium; assembly: GCA_964373835.1. Taxonomy (GTDB): domain Bacteria; phylum Omnitrophota; class Gorgyraeia; order Aquiviventales; family Aquiviventaceae; genus CAYJWN01. The sequence continues at coordinate 12,225 of CAYJWN010000053.1, read as the reverse complement.
ACCAACTATCACGGCGACTTCCTGTCGCTGGACAGCCTGCGCCGCGGCAAGGCGACGTCGTATAAGCGGCTGCGGCCCTTTTTCATCCAGCGGCTGCTGCAACTGCAGATCGCCTGGACCTTTTGGTACACCGCGCTCAGCAAAATCACCGCCGGCGGCAACTGGCTCACCGACAATCCCTACTATTACTTGATGCACTACCCGCTCATCGGCGTGGTCCGCGACTTCCCGTTGCGCGCGTGGCTTGGCCAGCACCCGGCGCTGTGCTACAGCCTGGGGCTCGCTCTCCTCGCGTTCGAGCTCATCGTGCCGTTGCTCTGGTTCATCCCCCGCACGCGCACCCTGGGCATCGCGCTGGGCATCGCGTTTCAGCTGATGCTGTGGGTCACGCTGCACGTGCCGACTATTTTTCTCTTTTTATTTCCGCCGCTGATGCTGCTGTTTGTCGCTCCTGAAACGCTGGTGCGCTGGATCGAAGGACGGCAGGAGCGCCATGCGACAGGCGACCGGGCGCTGCTCCTCTACGATGGGCGGTGCGGGTTCTGTCTCGAGAGCGTCAAGCGGCTGCAGGTGCTGGATCTGTTCGGGTGGGTGGATCCGCTGGATTTCCACGCGCAGCCTGATCTCGCCCAGCTGCACCCCGCCCTGACCCCTGAGCGTTGCCGCAGCGAGATGGTGCTCCTGGAACGAAATGGGAGGCTCTCTGGGGGGTTTGACGCGTTCAAGCGGCTTACATGGCGGCTGCCGATGTTGTGGCCGGCAGCACCGCTGACGTGGCTGCCGGGCGCGTCATGGCTGGGCACGCGGGCGTACCGATGGGTGGCGACGCACCGCTACCTGCTGCACCGCAATCCGACGTGCGTCAGCAATCAGTGCGCTGTGCGGGAGGCGGGCAACGGCTCCCCCTCGGTTTCTGCGAAGATCTGATCCTGGAAGGTCGAGAGCGTGGCTTGCTGCCAGGCGTCGGGAGGCAGCCCGGCTTTTTGGCTGGCCAGCTCCCGCAGGAACTCAAGACGGGTCCAGCCGGTCTCCTCCCACACCTGCGGCAAAAAGATCCCTCGGTGCCCTTCGTGCTCGAGGATCACCCCGTCCCGTCCGGCCACCACTTCCTTTGGAGCGTTGATCTTCGCCGGCGGCGTCAGCACGGACACCTCGACGTCGATCTCCGACAGCTCCTGGGCCGTCACGGCTGAGAAGCGCGAATCGCGCAGCGCCGCGTCCAGCGCCACGACCGGCACCGTCTTCGCCAGGGGCTCGCTTGATTCAATCCGTCCGATGCACCCCCGTAACACCCCCTGTTTCCGAAGGGTCACGAACACCCCGCTCGCCCGTGACAGCTCGGGATACCGCTCAAGCGCCACGGACGGCGGCGGACCGTCACGTGTTCTCAGCGAGAGCTCGAGCGTGCTCCGTGCAGCGCGTACCAGAGCAGTGCCGGCTTCCGGCGACAGGCCACTCCTTTTGGCGGTGGGCGGCTGATCGTACATCGCCAGCGCCGCGTAGCCGACCACGCTTGAGGGATTGCCGGCCGTATCCCCGGAGTTGGCGTAGTAGAGGAGCTCGCGATCGAGGTAGCCGAGCTTCGCCGCCAGCAACAAGCTGGTGACGATGGGGCCCCGACCGCACGCCTCCAGGTCCCCGCGGGCGAACAACCGGTGAACCGCCTGGGGGGTCTCAAACAGGATGGCGTTCACCGCCCCCTCATCGATGCGCATGGCCTCGTCATACGGATGGTAGTGGGACAGGTCCGTGCTGAACACGAACAGGTAGTCGCCGAGGCGGGCCAGCGTGGCCAACGCCGTGGCCAGCCGCTCGGCGTCCTCCAGGCTGTCGCTGCCGATCAAGACCGGAACCAGCCGGAATCGATCCAACACGACCTGGAGAAACGGTAGCTCGACCTCCAGGGAGTGCTCGTCGGTTTCATGGGCTTCCTCCACATGGCCGATCCCCGGGAAGCTTTGCAGGATGGCGGCCGCTTCCTGATGGAGGGGAATCTCCCCCAGCGGCGTTTCGTAGGCGTCCCGGGTGTCCACGGAAACGCCGTCGAAGCGAAGCCGGTGCGTAAAGGCCACCACAACGACCCCATCGTAGGCATGTCCCTGCAGCTGGCGGAACCCGTTGGCGGCGATGAGCCCGGAGTACTGGTAGCCGGCGTGGGGCACAATGAGGGCGCGGGGTTTCCGGGCGCTGGCCGGCTCAGGCTGGCGTTCAAGCAGCCGGCTGACCACCTCCAAAAGCTCGGCCCGCTCCTCCGGATAAAACCGGCCGGCGACCTTTGCCGTCCTGGTCGACCCAAGGGCGGTCCCGCCAAACCCGATCCCTGCGGTGACGCTGAAGGCGACCAGGCAGACTGCCACCTTCGCGATGCCCGTCCACGTCCTTTCTCTCATCCCATCACTTTCCTCTATACCTCTCTGCCACAGATACTTCCATTCGGCGCCTCTATTGTATCACGCTCCAGGATATTTTCTATTGACAGAAGCGCACTTTTCGGGTATCCTAACTACGTGCTTGAAGTGTAGCATGGACCGTGTGGGAGCGGTTCACCGAAGCGGTGTCATGCTGAAGGCGCTGCAACAACTTGAAAACCTTGTGGTTATGAAGCTGCAGCGTGTACGAGGAACGACGCATTAACCAGGTTTGTGCAGGACAAGCGTTTGAAGTTCAGTACGTCAGTCAGGCGAAAACGATCTTCGTTGGGAAGCCGCAAGGCAGCCGATGAGGTTGCGGAGCGGCTTTTGTGTTTGAGGGAACAGGAAGGGGGTGTTGTTAGGATGTCGAAGGGAACCGTGAAGTGGTTTAGCGACCAGAAGGGGTATGGGTTCATTACCCCTGATGACGGGTCGAAGGACGTGTTCGTCCACTACTCCGCAATCGGTGGTGACGGCTTCAAGTCTCTTAAAGAAGGCCAAGCGGTGGAGTTCGAAATCACCCAAGGCCCGAAGGGACCGCAAGCTTCAAACGTCAGCAGCGTGGCCACGGCGTAACGACCGGTCTCACAACCCAAACGACCCTCGACGCGTGTCGGGGGTCGTTTGTGTTTATGCGAGCCCCAGGACGCGGAGGGGATCGGTCAACGAGAGGCTGATCTCAAGCCGGTCGGCAAATTGAAGCGGAATCCTGACATGCGGCCCATCGATAAAGGCGCTGCCGCGGCGCATCAGCCAGGTCACTCGGACCGCGTCGCGCTGGGACAGGACTCCACCGGCCAGCCGAGAGCGGGAGAGCCGCCCTCGGTAGAGCTCCCGCGGCCGATATTGAAACTTCCTGGCCTCCCACGAAAGCCGCCTGCCGCCCGCCGCCAGCACCGCGCTGCTTGAGCCGGCCGCCGTGGACACCCAGAGCCCTGAGCTTTTCTGCGCCTCCTCCTGGGCGCCAATCCGAAGCCGGTACCGGCTCATGGTCGCGGGGTTATCGTGCACCACCAGCACATCGTTGAGCGCCCGCTGGGGCAGCCGTGTGCGGTTCAGGGTCAACTGCAACCGGTACAAGCGCAGCTCGGACAGGCGCCCTGCAAGCGCCTGACGGCACAGCCGGGCAAAGCTCCGGCTGGTCGCGGCACAGAAGACCGCCTCGCTGCGGGCCGGGTCTGAGTTGACGCCAAGAATGGGTGTGTGGCTGACGCTGCGGGCCGCCTGGAGAAAGGTGCCGTCCCCGCCGACAGAGACGAGCAGGTGGTAACGTTTCGTCACGTTCAAATCGGCCCGGTAGGCCACATCGAACTCAACCGGCAGTTGGCGCAGCGCATGGATCACCGCCTCCAGCGCTTCCACATGAATCGTATGGGCGCGCTGCATGTCCAGGACATCGGGGTGGACGCGCCGGAGCAGCCGCGCCAGGTGAGGGTCCTGCCGTTCCTGGAGGTACTGCTGGTAGGCGTCCTTCTTGTAGACGACCAGAACACGAGGCCGGCGCGCCGCCATCTGTTCCGTCACCAGCGGATCATCCAGTTAATAAAGCGCGATTGCGACTGTTTTCTCAGCCGACGAAATTGCCAACTCGTCGCCATCAGGCCTAAGCCAAACAAGATGAGCACCGCCGAGAACAGGGCGACCAGGATTTGGGGATAGAACCAAATGAGCGCGCCCATCACAACGAAGCACAAGCCGGTGATCATCTGCATCTCCCCCTCACGCACAGAGGTCAGGTATCAGAAATCAGAAGTCAGAGGCGGTATCTGACTTCTGACATCTGAGTTCTGACTTCTGATTCTAGCACGAACCTGCGCTGTTATCCGCCAGGACCTTCACGAGCGGCGCGCAGACGGAGCTTGGCATTCGCGATGCGCTTGCGGATCCGCAGCGATTTCGGGGTCACCTCAAGCAGCTCATCCGGCCCGATGTATTCGAGCGCCAGCTCCAGGGTCAGCTCGCGCGGAGGGATGAGCACAATGGTGGTCTCACCGGTTGAGGAGCGCACGTTGGTCAGCTTCTTTTGCTTGCAGATGTTGAGCTCGATATCCCGGTCGCGACTGGCCTGGCCGACGACCATCCCTTCATAGACGGGCACGCCGGGCCCGATGAACAGCTCCCCCCGCTCCTGCGCCGCCGTGATCGCGTACGAGCTGCTCACACCGTCTTCCGTCGCCACCAGTGAGCCGTGAGGCTCCTGCGGCGGCAGCTCCACCACGATGGGCTGGTACGCATCGAAGACGTGGTGGATGACGGCCGTGCCCCGTGTCTTTTTGAGCAAGGCGCTCTTCAGCCCCAGGAGGCCTCGCGTCGTGATGAGGTACTCCAGGTGCAGCTCACCCGTGAGGTTCTGCGCCATTTCCTGCAGCTCAGCCCGACGCCGTCCCAGCTCTTCGATGATGGTGCCCTGGTAGTCCGCGGGGACATCGATGGACAAAAACTCATACGGCTCCACCGTCACTCCCTCGATCTCTTTGTAGACCACCTCCGGCTGCGAGACTTCCAGCTCATAGCCTTCGCGGCGCATCGTCTCAATGAGGATCGCCAGGTGCAGCTCTCCGCGACCGGCAACGAGGAGCGTGTCCGGACTGTCAGTGTCACTCACCCGCAGCGCCACGTTGGTTTCCAGTTCCTTCTGGAGCCGTTCACGCAGCATCCGTGAGGTCACGTACTTCCCTTCACGCCCGGCGAAGCGACTTTTGTTGACCGCGAAGGTCATGCGCAGGGTCGGCTCCTCGATCACCATCGCCGGCAGCGCCTTCGGCCGTTCAGGATCGGTGATGGTGTCGCCGATGCTGATGTCCGCAAACCCCGCGACGGCGACGATCTCGCCGGACTCGGCCGACTCGATCTCGACGCGTTCAAGCCCCGTATAGGCCAACAGCGCCAAGGTGCTGCCGGCCTGGCGGCTCCCGTCGACCGCCAAGCGCAGCAGCGGTTGGCCGCGCCGGATCGATCCCGCGTGAATCTTCCCGATTCCCATCTTCCCCTTGAAGGAGTCGTAGGCGAGCGCCAGCACCAGGATCTGCAGCGGCTCATCGGGCACCACCGTGGGCGGAGGAATCCTGGCGATGATGATCTCAAAGAGCGGGGCGATGTCCGTCCCCGGCCGGTGGATGTCGAGGGTGGCGATCCCCTGGGTCGCCGAGGTGTAGACGATGGGAAAATCAAGCTGCGCGGAGCTGGCATTGAGCTCGCCGAACAGGTCAAACGTGCGGTTGACCACGTCGTCGATCTGCGCATCGGGACGGTCGATCTTGTTGACCACGACGATGACCGGCAGCCCCAGCCCGATCGCTTTGCGGAGCACGAACTTCGTCTGCGGCATCGGCCCTTCTTTGGCGTCCACGAGCAGGAGCGTGCCGTCCACCATCCGCAGCGTCCGTTCCACCTCCCCGCCGAAATCCGCATGGCCCGGCGTATCGACCAGGTTGATCTTATAATCCCCGTAGACCAGGCTCGCGTTCTTGGCCCGGATGGTGATGCCCTTCTCCCGCTCCAGGTCCATCGAATCCATGATGAGCCTGCCCGCGGCATCCGCCGGGCGGACCGCCTTGGTGTAGCGCAGCATCGCGTCGACCAGGGTGGTCTTCCCATGGTCCACGTGAGCGATAATGGCAATATTGCGCAAGCGCTGTTGGTGCATCAGGAATCCGCGGCGGGTCCTGGACGGGACTACTCTTGGATCGTCACCTGTGTGATCGTGATGTCCTTGCGGGGCCGGTCTTGGGCGTTTCGCTCAACCGCGGCAATGCGTTCCACCACGATCTGCCCGTCGAGCACCCGTCCGAAGATGGTGTGCTTGCCGTCCAGCCACGGCGTCGCCGCCAGCGTGATGAAGAACTGGCTGCCGTTGGTATCCGGGCCGCGGTTGGCCATCGAGACGACGCCGAGGCCGTCATGGCGGAGGTTCGGCGAGATCTCATCGGCGAAGGTGTAGCCCGGACCGCCCGTGCCCGTGCCGGTGGGATCGCCCGTCTGGACCATGAAGCCGGGAATCACGCGGTGGAAGATGACCCCGTTGTAGAACCCCTGGGTGGCGAGCGTGATGAAATTCTCCACCGTCTTCGGCGCTTCATCCTTGTACAGCTCGATGACGATCGTTCCCATGTTTGTCGTGATCGTCGCGCGCGGACGCATCGTCTCGCCACACGCCGTCGAGGACATGCTGCCCACCCCCATGACCAGGCCCATCAACCAGCCCCTCATCCTCATCTCACTTCCCTCCCCATCGTTCACCACAACCCTCCCTAGTGCCTCGACTATTTTGACTTGATCGATTGGTCCGCTCGGCACTAGTGCTGAGCCCGATTCGTCAAATCAATCTGGTCGAAGCACTAGAACCCGTTTCATAAATGCCGGTAAGCAGTGATTACGGTGATTTTGAACTGAGATGACGGTGATACTGCGTCGGGAACGCCCTATCACTGTAATCATGTTCTGAATCACTGTAATCCATGCAGGGTTTATGAAACCAGTCTAGTCTTCCCCGCCAGGCCGGAGCGGCGCTCGCAGTGACTTCTTGAGCGCACGGACTCGTTTGTCGTGAAGCAGTTTTTCCTTCGCCCGCCTGGACCGCCTGCGCTTTTGCCGGCGGATCTTGGCGATCCGCTGCGCCTCTGCGCTGAGGCGGCCCAACTGCTCGACCTCAAGGCGCCTCAAGAGGATGCGCCGCGCGAGAAACCGGTTGAGCGCCTGCGAGCGCTCCCGCTGGCACCGCACTTCAAGCCCACTGGGCACATGGCGCAGCACGACGCAGGTGGCGACCTTGTTCACGTTCTGACCGCCAGGCCCTCCGGAGCGGATGAACCGCTCTTCCAAATCGCTCTCCCGGACATCGAGCCGACGCATCAATGTGTCGAGCGCCTGTTGCTGGTGTGGGGAAACAGGAAACCTGGGCATGTTAGACGACGGGGGGCGCTTCAGAAGGACCGGCCTCATTGAAGAGGTCCCGTAGATCGCGCCGCTTTTCGTAAAGGTGCTGGAGCAGCTCGAGCTCCTGATGGTCAAGCCATACAAAACCGCAGGACCAGCATTGATCCACTTCGACCGGATACGCCTCTGTGAAAAACTTCCTGACAACGGCAGCGCCGCACCGACCGCAGGACCACTGTTTTGCAACTCGGCTGACCTGCAGCCCGGCCCGGAGCTGTTTTCTGGCGGCGGCAAGGCCCACGTCCGTCAGCAGCAGATCGCCCCGTCGCCTGATCGCTTCCGGTACGTCGTATTCCTGTCGGGCAAAAATCTTGGTCACATTGGGGGTATCCACGTAACAGCCGTGGCAGGCGGGACACTGTTCAATGGTCGCCCCTTCATACAGGGTGGCAGAGAGACTGATCTGGCATCTGGGACAGGTGTGGTCGGAGCCGGCCTCGCTCGATGCGCCATACCGCTTTCGCAGCGCTGCAAGAAGCTCGGGATCGTAATGCGCCGGTTTGGCGGAGGGCTCCTCCACCTGCTGAACCCAACTCTCCGGCGAAAAATCGGCGAGCTGTGTGATCTCTTCAACCCCAAACGGACCAGCCCATTGGCTGCCGTCCCACAGTTTCCACTGGGTGGGTGATGTTGGAAGCGGGGTGGGAGCTGGGAGGGGGGTGGGACTTGGCAGTGGACGCCGGCGCGGACGCATCAAGACAGCCGCCATCTCTTCCTCAAAATGGTCTGGATCGACGTGCGCCATGCCCAGGAGTAGCGCAATCCGGTTTTCGACCGGCGGATGCGTCGAAAAAAGCTCCGCGAACAGCCCATCCTGTTCGCTCAAGCGCTCAATCCCTGGGTCGACGATGAAGAGACTGGACAGCGACTCGCCTCGCGTGCCCACGCCGCGCCACCGACGCGAAATGATGTGAAGCGCCTCAGCAAGGCTTAAAGGGTTCCGGGCCAGCCGCACCGCCACTGCGTCCGCTCTGTACTCCTTCTCCCTGGAGACGAGCATGGTGCACAGGGTCTTCACTCCCTGGGTGATCGCCAACACAAGGTAGACCGCCATGACGGCGAGACCGGCCCGCCCGCCGATTGACGCACCCTCTCCCTCAATATCGAACGCCCCGGTCATATGCTTCAACGCTTCTTCGTGGAGCGCAAAGAGCGCGCAGAAGACGCTGCTGGCGAGACTGTCTCCGCTGACGATGTGGGCCGCCTCATGGCCAACCACCGACTCAAGCTGCGCACGGTTGAGCATCGCCAGCGCGCCTTCCGTGATCGCGATCGCCGCGCCGCCGTCGAAGTCGCTGACGGCGCAGGCATTGACCGCCGGTGTGGCAATAACGTAGGGCGTGATCACCCGCCCTCCGGTGGCCACAGAGACTTCGCTGACAAGGTTGGCGAACTTGGTATGGTAGGGATCATTGGTATCGAGGGGCTGCGCCTCGATGGCGGTGAGCGTGCGGTCCAAGAGACGCCGAATCGACGTCATCCAGTGAATCGCTCCAACGCCGAGGGAGAGCGCAACGATCGTCATCGTTTCGCGCCATGTGAGCACTAAGCTGAGCCCAGATGTTCCCAGGGGACGCTCCCACACGGCAATCCACTTCACGACCCACACGAGCGCAAGGATGGACCCCGCATAGACCAGGACCAGGAATGTAAAGAGGAGTGCCAGATTGCGGGTCTTGCGCTCCTCGATCTCAACGTGCGTAAACGGCATCAAGCTAAAACTTCACGGCGGGCGCCTCTCGGTGGGCGGGATCCTCCAGCGCGAAGAACTCGCCCTTGGTGAATCCGGTTAGGCCGGCCACCACATTGGTCGGTACGCTCTCAATCGCGGTGTTCAGGCGCATCACCTGATCGTTATGGAACTGGCGGGCGAAGGAGATCCGATTCTCCGTCGAGGTGAGCTCCTCCTGCAGCGCCAGAACGTTCTGGTTGGCTTTTAGATCGGGATAGCGCTCCGCGACGGCAAAGAGCGAACGGAGCGCCTGCGTCAACATGTTCTCCGCTTGCGCTCGGTCCTTCAGGCCGGTCGCATCCACCGCCTGGGTGCGGGCTTTGATCACGCTCTCCAGCGTTTGACGCTCATGACCCATGTACCCCTTGACCGCCTCGACCAGATTAGGAATCAGATCGTGACGGCGCTTGAGCTGAACGTCAATCTGCGACCAGGCGCTCTTCACCTCTTGCCGCATCCGCACGAGCCCATTATACGCCGCCACAACCCACAGGATCACCGCGACCACGACGACAAGCAGCACAAGACCTGCCATCATGAACTTCCTCCTTTGTTATAGAGATGCGCTAGAACCGCACTTGGACGCCACCGATCGCCGAGGCCTCCTCGGCATGCTTCTGCAGGCGAAGGAACAGGCTGGCGCTTGGCACCAGCTCACGTGTGAACAGCACGGTCATGCCAATCGCTTCGCGCCGGCTGGTGTGCAGCGCGACGGCGATGCGATCGCGTGCATTGAGGGTATACGCCCCTTCGAACCGAATAGCGTGCACGCGGCCGCCGGCATACGGCACCTCAAAGGACACGGACAGGTCGCGATTGAGTTTCCAGGCGCCAAAAAGCGTCACCCGCCGTCGCTCCAGGCGTCCTTGGGAGAGGCCGACGCCCACATCGTAGACGATGCGCCCGTCGCGCGCCAACAGCGACGGGCTCCTCAGGCTGGCCCTGAACTCAAACGCCGACCGTGTCGATCCGGCCACCCGATAGACGAGCCGATTGGCCCTCGTGATATCCCAGGCGCCTGCAAAGGTCAGCGTCTGCTCTTCATGCTGGCGCCTCCGGCCGGCGCGCTGACGGTAGCGGTAGACCAGCTCGTGGCGGCGACCGATCTCCCAGCCGCTTTGGAAGGTCAGCCGGTCCTCTGTGCCGTCCGCCTTGTCCACCAGGAACGCCAGCCGGTTCTTCGCATCCGCCTGCCATCGGCCGGAGAGCGTCAACCGCTGGGCAGCGTGAAGGGTCTCGTCCTCACGCTGGCGCAGCGCAAACACGAGGGCATTGGCCTCCGCCTTGACGATTGCGCCGTTCAGATAGATCGTCCGGCGCTCGTGCCGCTTGGTGTCCAGAGCGGTGAAGGTGAGGCCATGATTCGCAGTGAGCTTCCAGGTGCCGTCGAAGCGAACACGTTTTTCAAGGACCAACCGCGGCCGCTGCGCAGCGGAGAGCTGCTCGATAAGGAGGCGGTTCGCGTCATCAATGGTATAGCGCAGACGCCTGGCGGGCACGGGGTGCGATCTCTAAATGGTAGTAAGAAAGCCGGGCTGTAAGTAGCCATCCACAAGACATCGGACGCCTCTGCCCCGATAATATCGTGGGCACGACACGTCGGGGCAATGGAAAGGAGGCGTCCGATGGGAGGAGTGTACACTGGGCTGGATGTGGGGTCGAGCAGTTGTCACCTGGTCGCGATGGACAAGGACGGCACCGTCCTCGCCGACCGGAAGTGCTTGACGAGCGAGGCGAACGTGATTGCCGCTGTCGAGACCTTGCGTGGGGACGTGCATCTGCACCTGGAAGCGTCGGAACTGACAGGGTGGATCCGCAGCCTCCTGCAACCCCGCGTGGCGCGGGTCGTCGTCAGCCATCCCAAGACCAACGCCTGGATCACGAAGGACCCCCTGAAACGGGATCAGCGCGATGCCTTCAAGCTGGCGGAGCTCCTGCGGATGAACCGGGTGCACGCAGTGTACTATCCTGCGACGGAGGACCGGCGGCTCTTCAAGCAGCTCGTCCAGCACTACGAGGATCTGACCCGAAGCCAAGCGCAGCTGAAGGTGCGGATCAAGGCGCGGCTGCGGCAGCAGGGCCTCATCGTGCGAGGGGACGCCGTCTACCATCCCCACCATCGGGATCGGTGGCTGCAGCAGCTCACCTCGCTCCTCCTCCGCGAGGCGATCCAGCAGCTCTACGGGCTGCTGGATCGCACGCACGAGGCGCAGCTGGCAGCCCGCCGGCTGCTGCGGCGTGAGGCCAGCCGGTACGCCGAGATCGAGCGGTTCATGGCGGTACCCGGCGTCGGCCTGATCGGGGCCTGTCGGTTCTCGGCGTACGTTCAGACCCCGCATCGGTTCAGCACCAAGCGCAAGCTCTGGCGTTACTGTCGGCTGGGCATCACGGATCGCAGCAGTGACGGCAAGCCGCTGGGCTACAAGGCCCTGGACTGGTCGGGCAACGGGTGCCTCAAGGACATGACGCGCACGGCCTTCCTGGGCGCGATGCGCGCGCAGACGGACAACGTCTTGAAGCGGACCTCTCGGGACAGTCTCAGCCGCACGCAGAATCCGGTGCACGCGCGATTGACCACGCAGCGCAAGCTGGTGGCGATCTTGCGGGCGATGTGGAAAGGAGGCACCCCGTACCAGGACACGACGGGCTAACGGCCGCTGAGGCCTCAGGAGCGCCACGACGCAGGCTCGACCCTGCAGCACCGCGGCCTCCTTACGCTGAGGTTCCGCAGTGGACCGGGTTGCTGGGGCAGTCTCCAGTATGGGCGCATGGGTCCTGCGAGCCCGCCAGGCTCCAGGCATCCCGCTAAATGGATAGGCCCCCGGCGACCAAGCCCGTTCCAACCATAGGCGAGGTGTGAGGCGATGAGCTGCCACCTCAGTCTCCCATAGCTGCCTGGGCTGGTGAACAGTGTCCCGAGCGTAGGGAAGGTTCGGCTCGTCCACACCGACGAGGAATCTTGGCAAGGAGCAACACGGTGCACAGGGCAACATGGCATCGACACCTGGCGTCGTTGGCAAGGTGAGCCCTCCGAATTCAACACTGGTTCGAAGGGGCAGAGGCATTATTGTCTTGACTTCGGCTTTCATAGCTGCGCCCACGAATGCACATTGACATTGAGGGCGCATTTACCCTGAGCGAAGTCGA
>CAYJWN010000052.1:0-12730 GCA_964373835.1 uncultured Planctomycetales bacterium | reverse complement strand
ACGATACGGGAGGAACGTTACGAGGAGATGACGGACGGATTAAATCGAGGTAACACTGAGAGCGCCAGGGAAAAGTCCGATGGGCGCTCTCGGTTGGGGGTTCAGGGCTGTGGGCTGAGGGCAGTTACCCCGAACCCAGAACCCCGAACCCAGAGCCAACGGGGGGGTTGAAAGGTGCTGTTAGCCGCCCCAGAGGCGGCTGACCAGCGCGGTGAGCTCCGCACGCAGATCGATGAACGCCTGCATCTGCTTCAGCCAAAACGGGTCTTCAGGAGGAAACTGCTCCACATAGGCCAGGAACTCCTGCTCAAGCGCCCGCTGCTCCTTGCCCACCGCCTCGATCAGCCAGCTCAAGGTATCCTCCCCTTCCTTGGGCTGCTCGCGCGCCAGACGGTCCAGATACGCCAGGAATCCGTCCGGGTGGCGCTGGAGGAGAAACTGGCACAACGCCCAGCTTTGGGCGTACGCGTACAGCGCGCTTTGGTTCGCCATCCCGAGGAAACTGCCCATCCGGAAGGCGTTCAGAAATTCCAAGGGGAGGATCTGGTTCTGGCGGCGCGCCTCCTGGAGCTCGGCCAGCCGCTCCGTGTTGACGCTGCCAACGGGTGAGGGCTCCATGAACCCGGCCAGCCCTTCGATGTACCAGGAGTTGGCGGCCCGCATGTCCGTCAGCGTCGTCTTGCGCGCCTGCGCGAGCAGCGCATCCAGCAGCCTGCGCTTCTCTTCTTCGCTGCCCGTCTGTAAGTATTTGCGTTTCTTCTCAATTTCTTCCTTGCTGCGTTCGGACATCTGCGACAGCACGATGCCCTGCAGCCGCCAATTATGGAACATGCCATGCGTCAGCTCATGGCGCAGCACATCGGTGCTGAACTGCTGGAACACCTGACGCACCATCGAGTGCGCCGTCTCCAGCTTCTGGAGGAATTCGGAAACTTGGCCTTCGATGACATCCTCATATCGCGAGCCCTTCACCTGCGCGGAGACGCGGTCCCGCGCCTGCCGGAACTGGCCCAGGTAGGCGTCGTAGAGCAGCTCGGAAAACCGCTCCCCCAGCATGTTGAAGCCGTACAGCACCTGATCCTCCGGATGGAAGTAGCCCACGGCGATCCAGCCGGGCAGCCCATCGGTGGCGGCGTATTCGATGTAGGAATCCCAGTTGTCGAAAATGACGAGATGCTGCTGCACCATGGGCGCGCGGCCTTTCGCCAGCGGGAAAAATGTCAGGTACCAGTCGGTGGCGAGATCCCGGATCGTCCGGCGGTACTCCTTCACCACCGGCGGGGTGGAATCGGTCACGATGGTGAACATCCCTTCCTCGTGCCACTGCATCGCAGGGAACACCGTATGCAGATTCTCCGCGATGGCCTCGGAGCGCTCGTTCCGGATCGGGCGGAACAGCAGCTGCTCGATGTCCGCCCGCGCCACGGTGTGCTCGACCCGCCCGCCGCCTGGCAGCTCTTGCGTCAGCATGACTTCGGTGGACGTCACCGCGGTGATGGGGGCATCGATGACCGTGCCCTTCATCAGCTTGACGACGACCTCCTGCTGATACGGCCAGCGCACGCGCTTGTGCTCGCCCTCCCAGGGTATCGTGAGGTCGTCAGCATCGGTGTCCTGCTTCCCCTTCACGAGCCGCTGAATTTCCGCCCGCGAGAAGCGCACCTCGCCGTAGTCCCAGCGCAAGAGGACCTCCTGCGGGCTCTCGCGCACCAGCTCCCCGCTAATCACTCCGCCGTTCGTCAAGTAGAGCGTGGCCTGATTTTTGAGCAGGGCGGGCGGCTTCGGAGGCGCTGGCGCTTTGGAGGGTTTCGTGCGGGATGCGGCGTCCGGCTTCTTTCCCTGCGTCTCGGCCGGCTCCGGCTTAGATGACGCGGCGAATCGTTCCTTCAGCCCCTCCATCGCCCCCTGCGCCCCTTCGACCAGGCGCTGCAGCCGCTCTTTCGGAATGACGTCAGGATGGATCGCGACATAAGTGCCCGCCCCGCCGATGATCAGCACGAGAATCAGCAACACAATCAGCCGTGGGTTGGATTGGGGAGCGGAGGGCTCGCGCGGCGGCGTTTGCCCAAGCGTCGGGATAGTTCCCGTCGGGCCGGGGTACATCGTCTTCGGCCGTTCCAGCGGCGGCTCGTCCATCGACCGAGACAGTATGCCTGATGTCAGGTCGTCGGGCAAACAAAAATGGTGTCAGGCACTTATTGGACCGCTTGTGCCTGACACCGAATGATTAAGGCGGGGGCGAAAAATGGCCCAGGAACCTGTAGCCGACGTGGCGGATCGTCTCGATGGACGTCGCGCCGCCGATTGGGTGTGCGAGAATCTCAAGGGGTTGGTCGGTAGATGTGGAGTCCGATGTGGCGGGCCATGGCGTCGAAGGCTGCATCCCGATGGTAGAGCGGCAGACGATGCTCCAGGGCGCTTGTCGCAATCAGTAGATCAGGAATCGAAGGCGTGAAGCCCATGGCGCGCAGGTCAAGCACCAAGCGATAGGCCCTCTGCCAATGGGGAGACTCGAAAGGGAGCTCATGGATGCCTTCGAACGCGTCCTTGAGGGCTTGGGCTTCTTCCGAAGTGGCTCCCCGAAACAACTCAAGCCGAATCACCGGCGTCACAGCGACGCGGTGATCATTGATGAGACGGTCGACGGTCCTGCGTACAAGTGGTGCGACGCTGCCGCGCAGGTAGTCAACCCAGACGGAGGTGTCAACGAGCACCATTACCGCTTCGTGGCCGCGCGTAGACGGTCATCGCGCAACGCATCGATGCGCCCGCCCGCCTCAAGGTAGGGCAGACGGAGGGTGCCGGCTAACGCCTTGAGGCGCTGGCGCTGAGCGAAGCGAATGCCCTGTTCACAAACAATGCGGACCGCCCGATTGGCCTTCTTCTCGCCGGTCACCGATTTCAGTCGGATGATAAACACTTTAGGCAACTTGACGGTGGTAATCATCCCCTTCCCTGTCTCTCGCATGGCTCCTCCTGACACGGCCGCTGTCTTGACGGTACCACAGAATATTCCAATATTCAACAAAAAGTATTCCACAATCACGATCCCATTGGCGCCGCAAGGAACTTGTAGCCGACGTGGCGGATCGTCTCGATGTAGGTCGCGCCGCCCACCTCGATCTTCGCGCGCAGGCGGCGGATGTGGACGTCGACCGTCCGGGTGCCGCCGTAAAAATCGTAGCCCCACACTTTATCCAAGAGCGCCTCGCGCGTGAACGCCTTACCCGGGTGGGTGATGAGGAACTTCAGCAGCTCAAACTCCTTGTAGGTGAGATCGACCGGTTCGCCTTTCACGTGGACGTCGTAGCGTTCAAAGTCCACGACCAGCCCGCCGAGCGCAAAGCCGTTTTTGGGCTCCACCCGGTTGCGCTTCCACATGAGGAAGTTCAGCCGCTCGACCAGCCGCTTGCCGGTCACGGGCAACGTGAGGTAGTCCTCGATGCCCCATCCGAAATCGAGCCGCCCCAAATGATCCTCGGTCACCAAGAGCACGAGGGGTAGCTCCTTGAGCGACCGCTCGCGCTTGAGCGCGTGGCAGAGCTTGCCGTGCTCCGTCGCGCAGCGCTCAAGATCGACGATGAGGAGGTCGATCTTCTCGGGCGCAAACTCCTCCTGGAACACCTCGGCGGAAGCGGCGTGGCTGACCGAAAACCCCCGCTCAAGCAGCGCCGACTTGAGCGGCTTCTTATTCGCCCAATCATCTGTGATGAAGAGGAGTCTGTACATGGTCTCCAGATGTCAGAAGTCGGAGGTCAGACGTCAGAAGGGCTCGAAAAACAGTTCAAGTATAGCCGAAATCCGCCGCTGCTGACCTCTGACTTCTGATTTCTGACTTCTGACCTCTGTCCGTTAGCTCTGTTGATAGCGGTTCGTGATGGGCATGCGGCGGTCTTTGCCGAACGCCTTGGGGGTAATCTTGATGCCGGGCGGTCCCTGGCGCCGCTTATATTCGGAACGGTCCACCATGTGCAGGACGCGCCGCGCCGCGCCGGGATCCGCGCGATTGGTCTGCAAGATCCGCTGCAGGCTGCGGTCTTCTTCAACGTACGCCTTCAGGATCCGGTCCAACACGTCATAGGGCGGCAGCGTGTCCTGATCCCGCTGGTTCGGAGCCAGCTCCGCCGTCGGCGCGCGCTCAAGGACGCGCTCCGGGATCGGCGAGCCGGGGCCGCGCCGGTTGCGGAATCTTGCCAGTTGATAGACGAGCGTCTTGGGCACATCCTTGATGACGGCAAACCCCCCGGCCATGTCGCCGTAGAGCGTCGTATAGCCGGTCGCCATTTCGCTCTTATTGCCGGTGGTGAGCACCAGCCAGCCGAATGTGTTCGAGAGCGCCATGAGGAGGTTGCCGCGGATTCTAGCCTGAATGTTCTGCTCCGTGATATCCGTCGACCGGTCCCCGAAGACCGGTTTGAGCGTCTCCAGGTAGGCCTGAAAGATCGGCTCAATGGAGATGTCGTGCAGCTCGATCCCCAGCGCGCGGCCGAGGGTTTTTGCATCCTCCTGGGTCGCCGCCGAAGAAAACCGCGAGGGCATCACGATGCCCTTGACCTCCTTCGGTCCCAGCGCATCGACCGCCAGGCAGGCGGTGAGGGCTGAATCGACACCGCCGGAGAGCCCTAAGACGACGGTGGTGAAGCCGTTTTTCCGCACATAGTCTCTGAGGCCCAGCGCGAGCGCTGCGTACACTTCCTCCACGGCTCCCAAGGTCTGCCGCGGCGTCTGCGGCAATGCCGGTCGGCCCGCGACCGTGTGCGGGATGTGGACGGTCTCAGCCAGCATGCGCCTCGCCGCATGGGCGGAGGGCACCGGAAGATCGACGAGGACCAGATCGCTCTGGAATTGGCGGCCATGGATGAGCCGTCGCCCGCGCGCATCGAGCACGAGGCTCGCCCCATCAAAGACCAGCTCGTCTTGCCCCCCCACGAGATTGCAATAGGCAATCGCAACGTGGTGCCGGCGCGCTCGCTGGGCAAAGAGACGCTCGCGCATACCCAGCTTGCCGGCGTGGTAGGGGCTGGCGGAGAGATTCACCACCACCTGCGCGCCGGAAGCCGCCAGCTCGCGGCACGGAAGCGGCTCCCACAGATCCTCGCAGATCGTCACGCCAATGCGGATCCCCCCCGCGTTCAGGAGCAGATGATTCGATCCAGGCGTAAAGTACCGCCTCTCATCGAACACCCCGTAGTTCGGCAGAAACCGCTTGCGGTATGTTGCCACCTGCCGGCCGTCTGCGAGCACCGCTGCCGCGTTATACAACCGCCCCTGCTGGTCACGGTCCACATACCCCACCAACGCCACCAGTCCCCGGGCAAGCGGCCTAAGGCGCGCAAGCGTCCGGAGGTTCTGTTCGACAAACTGCGGTTTCAAGAGCAGGTCTTCCGGCGGATAGCCGGTGACCGACAGCTCCGGCACCACCACAAGGTCCACCAGCCACGCCTGGGCCTGGCAGATCGCTTCCTCAACCAAGCGTCGGTTACCCTCAAGGTCGCCAACTGTCACATTGAGTTGTGCGAGCGCAAGACGGATGGTAGGCATCGAA
This sequence comes from uncultured Planctomycetales bacterium, assembly GCA_964373835.1. Classification (GTDB taxonomy): domain Bacteria; phylum Omnitrophota; class Gorgyraeia; order Aquiviventales; family Aquiviventaceae; genus CAYJWN01. The sequence continues at coordinate 7,185 of CAYJWN010000052.1, read as the reverse complement.
CGGCAAGAACCGTATTATAGCACGAAGGGGGCCAGGCCGGTGGGGAGGTGGCCTCGTGAGCCGGCTAAGCAGGCGGGAAAGAGGGGCGCGGCGTAGGGAGGTAGAATTCCATACGCACCCACTGACGGCCCTTGAGGACGGCCACCTCGACGTGCAGCACCTCCGCATCGCTGGGCGGCAGTTGCGCAACGAAATAGGCGCCGTCGTCGGAAGGCGTGAAGCTCCCCCCCATCGGCGAGGCGTCGTCAGGGTTCAGGGCCCATTGGCCCTTGAGCCCGCGGACGTCAAGGGGGCGATTCAGCTCGTCGTGCACGTACAGCACGAGCTGGCGCTGATCCTTCAGCAAGACCTCGTAGTGGTAGAGATCATCCGCGTCGCCGAAGTGGCCACCGTGGCGCGGGCGATGGAGCTCCTCCTGCGCCACAGTCTGGACTCCGTCGGGTGCCAACAGCTGCGCCGTCCGGTCGGTGCGATGGTGCATGGCGCCGATTAAGACGAAGTCGGTGACAACCGCGACGAAAAACCCGGCGAGCAGCCCGACCGCCACCACCGATTCCTCCTTGAGTTGGCGCCCAAGGTGCAGCAGCTCTCCCACCACGTACAGGATCGTGCCTGAGGCTAATGCGAGGCAGAACACTTCCGTCGGTTTGTTGACCCACACACCCCCGATGATCGCCCCCAGCATGGTGGGCCCGCCGGCAATCAAACCCATCCAACTGAGGAAGCCCCAGCTCACCTGCTGTCCGGATAGGGGCGCTGCGATCCCGAAGCCTTCCGTTGCGTTGTGGAGCGCAAAGCCGATCGCGAGCAGCCATGCCAACTGGAACGCCCCGCTGGCGTAGCCCTGCCCGATCGCCAGACCTTCGCTGAAGTTGTGCAGCCCTAAGCCCAGCGCGATCATGGTGGCCACCTGCTTTGAGCGTCGAAGGGGAGGAACGTCCTTTGCCTCCCCGATGAAGCGCCGCTCAAAATAGACCAACCCCAGCAGCCCCACGGAGAATCCCAAAGCAAACAGCCCGCCCAACTGGATGGCCTCGGTCATCCCCGGCTGTCCGGCGGCCGCGCGCTCGATCAGCTCTTCGATCTCCTCCAGCACGTGGCCGCTGATCTCAACCAGCAGAAAAATGAGGATCCCGGTGGAGATCGCATTGAGCAGCGCCCTGGCCTTCGTGGAGACGCGCCGGATTCTCGCCACGGGGAACCCGAGAAAAATCGTCACGCCGGCCAACAGTCCCAACAGCCACGGTTGCTGCTCGACGCCCATTAGAATTCGACCTCCACGATGCTCCGAAGCTGCAGGTCGTCGCTCGACCGGGTCAGGCCAAAGGCCGGCCCGAACAGGACGCGGACGTGTGGCGTCAGGCCCGTATAGATGCCGGGAACCACCTGCAGGTTCTGCGTGCCGTCAAACGTGAACTCATCCGACGTCCCGAGCCCTTGCTTCACCTCAAGTCCCAGGCGCGTGCGCGGTGTGACGGCGTAGCTGATCCCGGCGGTGTATTCAAACTCCCAGTCGGCATGCGTGTTGATGTCCCGTTCAAACACGAAATTGCCAACCACGTTCCAGGGACCGAGATCCTTGCTCAGGATCAGCTTGTTCTCGATGGCGTCGCTGCGGGCGTCGCGCGGCCCGTCCGGGGCCTCGTACTCGGTGTACAGGGTCACGTCCAGCGGCCACTGGCCAGGGTCGGCCAGGCGCAGCTTCGCCTCGACCTTGTACATGTCACGCGCCCAGTCCTTGGCGCGATCCCAGGTGTAGACCTCGTAGTAGGCCAGCTGGAAGTGGTCGGTCACGCCGTATTCCAGCTCAATCTGGTGCTTCGTCTTGTAGGTGTCGTCGTTGTCCGCCTCCGGGAAGATCACGTCGTTGTAGAACTCCGCCTCAAACTCCCCGCGTTTCGCGGTAGAGTAGTGCTGGTTCACCAGGTAATCCCGCAGGTGCGCCTCAACCGCCCCCATCGGAGCGAGCATGCACCACATTCCTGCCACAAGCCCTCCCATTGCGCGCACACGCATGGGCGGTTAGTGTCCGCCAATCATGCAACGATCTCCTCCACATGCAGGGGCGGGGGGGTGGAGCGAAGGACGCGCTTGGCACCCTTGTGGCGGCAGGCCTTGCAGACCCCGTAGAGCTTATGCGTATGCGTCAGCAACTGGTAGCCGTATCGCCGGACCACTTCTTCCTGGAGCTGCTCCACGCGGGGCTCCTGGAATTCGATGATTTCGCCGCAGTAGACGCACATGAGGTGGTCGTGGTGCGCCTTGGCGAAGGTCACCTCGTAGTTGGGTGGGCCGTACCGAAAGTCGTGCTTCTCCACGACCCCGAAATCCTGCAGGAGGACCAGCGTTCTGTAGACGGTCGCACGGGCCACCGAGGGATCGGCGCGGCGCACGTCTTTGACCAGCTCTTCCGCGGTGAAGTGCAAAAAAGCGACGGCGCGGCGCATAATCAGCCGCCGTTCGGCGGTGAGCCGGACCGCGTGCCGCGCCAGCAGCTCTTCCACCTGCTCAAACCGCTCTTTAAGATGCTTGCCAGTGACGCTCGCCATGGAATCCTCAGTATGAGACTTAGTCTCAAATAGAACGCTAAAGAGATGAGACTCAATCTCAACTATAAACCTAAAGAAAAGCGAGACCTCGTCTCGGAGAGCAATTATACGTAGGGAGGAAACGTTGTCAAGGAGATTTTTCGCGCTATCCTAAACTCATTCGACATCGCTGACTCACTCTGGAACGGCTTCGACGCCGACGATCTCGGGCACTTCGGCGCGGATGGCGCGCTCGATGCCGGCCTTCAGCGTCATCATTGAGGAGGGACATCCGGAGCAGCTCCCCACGAGGCGCAGCTTGACCAGCCCGCCGATGACGTCCACCAACTCGATGTCGCCGCCGTCCATCTGGACCGCCGGCCGGATCCGGTTGATCACCTGCTCAATGCGCTCGCGCATGCCCGGTGGCTCCTGTGGGATCGCACGGGATGTGCCGCTCCGCCTTCCCATGGTCGAATGTACGCCTCATACATACCACAACAGCCCCACGCCGGTCAACAGCGATTGTCCTGACACGGCCTCCTAATTGTTCTCGTTCTGCCACGCCTTGATGAGCGCCGATCCCACCGTGTCACCGTTCAGCATCTTCCAGCCGGCCAGGAGCGACTGCGCCATCGCGACGGCATCGCGGTTGTACCGGATGTAGCCGTTGGGGGCTTGGGGCTCGAACTTCGGCGTGGACCACTTGACGTTGCCCCCGTCGAAGGTCAGGTCGGTCGTGGCCAGGATGACCGCCCCGTCGATCTCCGCCGTGCCCTTGATCTTCATCTTCGACGCCGGGCCGACCTCCACGATGATCCCGCGATACTGGAACTTGTTGGAGCCGCCCGGATTGATCTCAACCGCCCCTTGGACGACGAGCAGGCCTTCACCGACCGTCTCCCCTTCGAACACGACCTTCGTGCCGCCGGCCGGTTTCAAGTAGCCCGTGTCCCCGCCCTGGGTCGAGGGGGTCAGCGGGACCTCCACGTAGCAGATGGCCGGCTCCGGAGGGCCCAGCGTGACCGTGCTGGGTATCCTCAGCTCGCGGCCCTTCAGCTTCACCGTGTTGCTCGAGGAGTCGTCGTCGTTGGCCGTGCTAAAGTAGCAGCCGTTTTCCTGCGCTCTCTGTTTGGCGAACGCCGCGAGATCTTTCAACCCGTCGTAGCCCAGGCCCCCGTTGTTCGGATCTTGGAGCGCCACGTGAATGCTATACTCATTTGGGAACTGCCGTTGTCCCGCCAGGTAGGTCGCCAGCCCGTTTAAGTCCTTGCTATCTTTATCATTACCATTGACTGGGAAGTTGGCGGCTGTGTCGCCCGGAGCGCCGACGACGCGATCACCGAAGTTCCATCCTTCCGGGCCGACGTCCGATTCCGGCTCCTCATCTTCCATGTCCTCGATGTGGGCCGCCGTCTCGTAGCTCACGCGCTGCACGTATTTCGCAAAATCCTCAAACGCATGGTTGGTGGTCACCGCGAGGCCGTGCAGGCAGGTGCCGGCGCTCGCGTCGCAGCCGTCGACCTTGAACGCGGCCGTCAGGTCGAGGGTCCCGTCTGCGTTCTTCTTGTAAAACCGCGCCTTCAGCCCCGCCGGCTTGGGGTTGCCGATGGGCTTCATCCCTGGCCGCAATTCACCCACGACGGTCGTCGCCGCGAGGATCGGCAGGCCCTGGACGCGCTGCACGGCGACGTGCAGGCTCCGCGAGGTGCTGCCCAGCGTCGCGGTGTTCACGGTGCCCGTCGAGGTAAACTCCCAGGTATCCGGTTGCAGGAGCGAGGGCGTCGCCTCCGTCACGGCATAGCCACCCACCCCGTCGATCTCCCCGTTGGCAGCCGGCTGGTCATTGGCAGGATTGGCATCGCCGAGCTGCGAGAGCTTCATGTCGATGCCCGCTTCGGCGATCTGAAACGCCTGATCGAGCGCGACGTGCCGCTTGGCGCTCAGCAGCTCCGTGGTCGAGCGGCCCAGCCCCGCCGCGGTGAGGGCCAAGAGGCCGGTCAGGGAGAACAGCGCGACGAGTAAGAGAAATCCTGGACGGTCACTGCGCCTGATCTTTCCTCTGATGGTCCCTCGCATGGCGTGTCCCTCCGGAAATGAAAAACCGCCAAACCCTCTGGTGCCTGGTTCGGCGGCTCGGCGATCCGTGTCAGCCCCTGTTACGGCAACTCGGCTGTCCGTGAGGACCCGTAGCTTTCCTCCGCCAACTTGCTTGGCGGACCCGCCCCTCAGTTGTACGCTGTGGCGGGGGCCCTACCTTGCGGTAGGTGTGGCTTTATCTCCAGGTTCATCCCAAGCATACCTGATGCCGGCCGATAAAATAAGGGCCAGGCGCGGGATTTCTCGACTGGAGATGCCATGCACGACGGCACTAGCCGTCCGCGGTTTTTGACGCGCGCGAAGGTTGGCGGGCGCTGCGCCGGGTGAGGGTATCCTGAACGGTCCGGCCGATCGCGGCCGGGCTGTCGATGGTCGTCACGCCCGCGGCCTTGAGCACCGCCAGTTTCTCCGCCGCGGTGCCCTTGCCGCCGGCGATGATGGCACCGGCGTGGCCCATCCGCTTCTCTTTCGGCGCGAGCTGACCGGCCACGAACGCGAAGACCGGCTTGGTCACATGGGCCTTGATGAACGCCGCCGCCTCTTCTTCTTCGGTGCCGCCGATTTCACCGATCAGGACGATTGTCTCGGTCTGCGCGTCCGCTTCAAGCAGCGGCAGAAGATGCACGAAACTGGAGCCGAGCACCGGGTCGCCCCCGATGCCGATGCAGGTCGACTGTCCTAGTCCGGCCTGCGTCAATTGGTACACGGCGTCATACGTGAGCGTGCCGCTGCGCGACAGGACCGCCACCGATCCCGGTTGATGGATGTAGCCCGGCATAATGCCGACCTTGCACTGCCCCGGGGTGATCAGTCCAGGGCAGTTCGGCCCGATCAGGCGGCTAGACGTCTGTGCCAATCGCCGGCGGATGCGCACCATATCCAGCGTCGGGATCCCCTCGGTGATGACCACAATGAGTAGTAGCTTGGCGTCGATGGCCTCACCGATGGCGTCGCAAGCGAAGGCCGCGGGGACAAACATCACCGTCGCGTTGGCCCCGGTCGCGTCCACCGCCTCGCGCACGGTGTTGAAGACCGGCGCCCCGTGGACGACGGAGCCGCGCTTGCCCGGCGTGACGCCACCGACGACCTGCGTGCCGTATTCGAGCATCTTCTCGGTGTGGAAGGACCCGGCCTGTCCCGTAATTCCTTGGACAATAACCCGCGTATCCTTGCCAACAAGAATACTCATGACGAAGCTGAAGGCTGAAGGCTGAAGGCTGAAGGCAATTGCCTTGAGCCTTGAGCCTTGAGCCTTGAGCGAATGTTCATTTTGCCAGCTCCACGACTTTGCGGGCGGCGTCCGCCAACTCATCCACGCTGATCAGGTTCAGCCGCTTGGCCTCCCCCAAGAGGCGGCGCCCCTCCTCGACGTTGGTGCCTTGCAGGCGCACCACGATGGGGACTTTCACTTCCAGCTGCTCGGTCGCCTGCAACAGCCCCTCGGCGATCCAGTCGCAGCGCATGATGCCGCCGAAGATGTTGACGAGGATCGCCTTGACCCGCGCATCAGAGAGAATGATGGCGAAGGCGTTGGTGACCTGCTCCACGTTGGCGCCGCCGCCGACGTCCAGGAAGTTCGCCGGCATGCCGCCCGAGAGCTGGATGATGTCATTGGTCGCCATGGCCAGTCCTGCCCCGTTGACCAGGCAGCCGATGTTTCCGTCCAGCCCGACGTAGGAGATGCCGATGCGGCTCGCCTTCAGCTCCAGCAGGTGCTCCTGGCTCTCATCACGCAGGCGGCTGAGCTCCGGATGGCGGAAGAGCGCGTTGTCATCGAGCGTCACCTTCGCATCGACCGCCACGATGCGCCCGTCCTTCAGCGCCCCGAGGGGATTGATCTCAATCAGGGAGGCGTCGTGCAAGAGGAACACCCGCCACATGGCCCGCGCAATCCGCCCCACCACTCCCGCCTGCTGCTCGCTGCTCTGGAACGCCTGGGCGATCCGCGCGCACGCCGCATCGCCAAGACCGCTCTCAAGATCCACCGGCTCGCGCAGAATGGCGGAGGGCTCGCTGCCGGCGACCTCTTCAATATCTATGCCGCCGAGTCGGCTGGCCAAGATGATGGGGCGGGCGCTGAACCGGTCGATGGTCAGGGCCAGATACCACTCCTTCTCGAGCGTGCTGCGCTCATCCACGAGCACCGATGAGACGGGCAGCCCCTCCGGCCCGGTCTGCTGGGTCACGAGCCGTTTTCCCAACAAGCGCGCGGCTTCGGTGGCGGCCTCCTGGGCGCTGCGCACCGCCACCACGCCGCCGACTTTGCCGCGGCCGCCAGCGTGGAGCTGGGCTTTCACATTGGCGACGAACGGCGCCGGGGCGGGCGGGCACATCTGGCGGACGGTCTCAAAAGCGTGGGCCGCCTCCTCCGGGGTCTTGGCGTTGAGGCCGAAGGGCACCGGGATGCCGGCCCGGTCGAAGAGTTGTTTGGCCTGATATTCGTGCAGCTTCATTGAGGCTGTAGGCTGTAGGCTGTAGGCTGTAGGCAAGAGCGTTGGCCTAGAGCCTTGAGCCTTGAGCCTAGAGCAAAGACCATCGGGTTAGGCAGCGGAGCGTT
>CAYJWN010000051.1:0-12890 GCA_964373835.1 uncultured Planctomycetales bacterium | reverse complement strand
CTCCAGCCCCTTGTTCATCAGCGTCGCGGAATCGACGGTGATCTTGGGCCCCATCCGCCACTTGGGATGCGCCAAGACCTGGCTGCGCGTCACTGCGCTCCGGGAAGAGGCCGCCGCGCCCCACAGCGGGCCTCCGCTTCCGGTGACGATGAGCCGGGCGATCTCCTCTTTCGGCACGCCGCGCAGGCACTGAAACAGCGCTGCATGTTCGCTGTCAATGGGGACGAGGCTCGTCCCATGCTCGCGCACCAGCCGCATGATGAGCTCCCCGGCCATCACCAGCAGCTCTTTTGAGGCGAGGGCGATGCGCTTCCCCGCCTGAATGGCGCGCACAAGCGGAATCAGCGCCTCCGATCCTGAGGTGGCGATGACGACGATGTCCACGTCAGGATGCGTGGCGAGCGCCATGAGCCCTTCGAGGCCGCTGAGCACCGACGGGCATCCGGAGAGGCGGGCGAGCTCGCGCGCCTTGTCCGTATCCCACACGGCGATGAGCGGCGGGCGAAATTGCGCCACTTGCTGGGCAAGGAGATCGGTGCGCGAACGGGCCGCCACCCCCACAAGCCGAAGGCGATCCGGATGGCTGGCGATCACCTCGAGCGTGTTGCGCCCGATCGACCCCGTCGAGCCGAGGACCGCGACCCGCTTCATTGCTTACTCAGGCGAACGATCAGATGCCAGAAGACAGACGTCAGAAGTCAGACCCTCTGACCTCTGATTTCTGACCTCTGACTTCTGAATGGGGCGTGGCGTGATGCTACCCATAGATCAGGAATCCATAGAACAGCGGTGCCGTAAACAGGAGGCTGTCGATCACGTCGAGCACGCCGCCCAATCCGGGAACGAAGGCGCTGGCGTCTTTCACCTGACAGTCCCGCTTCAGCAGCGACTCGGCCAAGTCGCCGAGCTGACCCATGACCCCGAGGGTCAGCCCCAGCAACCCGCACAACAGCGGGGTGGGGGCGTGGTTGAAAATCGACTGGCGGCCGAGCAACGGCTGGGCCGCCACCGCCGCTAGGACGCTAAAGAGCACCGCTCCCATGAAGCCTTCCACCGTCTTTTTGGGACTGATGCGCGCGATCAGGGCGTGCCGGCCCAGCAGGTTGCCGACGGCATAGGCCCCCACGTCGCCCAGCTTCGTCACGAGAATGAGGTAGAGCGCCAGCCACGCCCCCTGCGCCGGATCGATGGTGCGGATATAGAGGAAGTAGCTGAACAGCGCCGCCACGTAGGCCAGCCCGAAGAGGGTGGTGGCCACCCCTCCCAGCGCCTCAAAGGTGTTTTCACGCGTGAACTGCCGGATGAAGATGATGACGATGGTGGCGGGCCAGAAGACGTCCCACATCCAGCTGATCACGGTGGCGCCGTGCCCCAGCACCGGCGTGGGCACCAGGCCCGGCTCCACCATCGAGCGCCACGTCACGAGGCCCGTGAACACCACGCCCAGCCCGATACTCAGCGGACGGTGGACGAGAATGCCGCGGTAGCGCGCCATCGTGAAAAACTCGTGGAGCCCGATCGCGACGAACCCGATGATGACCACCGGATACACCCACAGCGGAAACCAGAACAGCGTCCCCAGCACCAGGCTGATGAGCACACTCGAGCTCCCGAGCCGGTGGGCGAGGTTTCTCATTCTGCCGCTCCAACCTTTCCGAACCGCCGTTCGCGACGCTCGTACTCGGCCAGCGCCTCCACCAGGTCTTGCTTTGAGAAATCCGGCCACAGCTTCGGGGTCACATACAGCTCCGTGTACGACGCCTGCCACAGGAAAAAGTTGGAGAGCCGCTGCTCTCCGGAGGTGCGGATGAGCAGATCCGGATCCGGCAGATCGGGCGCGTAGAGCTGCCGGGCGAAGAGCGCCTCGTCAATGTCTTCCGGCCGGAGGGCGCCCTGCCGCACGAGCGCGGCCACGCGGCGTGTCGCATCGACGATCTCCTGGCGGCCGCCATAACTGAGGGCCAGGGTGAGCGTCAGGCGCTCATACCGCGCGGTCTCGGCCATCACGCGCCGCAGGTTGCCGATCACCTCCTCGGGCAGCGTCTGCAGACGTCCGATCGCGCGCAGGCGGATCTGGTTGGCATGGAGGGAGGCGGCCTCGCTGCGGATGAACTCATCCAACAGGCCCATCAGCTCGTTGACCTCATCGGCCGGCCGCTCGCGGTTTTCCCACGAGAACGCATACAGCGTCAGGGCGCGGATGTCCAGCTCACAACAGGCTTCGACCACGCGCCGCACCGCCTGCGCCCCCGCGCGGTGGCCCAGGAGCCTCGGCAGGCCGCGGGCGGTCGCCCAACGACCGTTGCCGTCCATGATGATGGCAATATGGCGTGGAACCTTGAGCGCATCGTCCATGAGAAACAGAGTAACGCTGATTCGCGCTGATCCACACGCCGATTCACGCCGATACCACTGGTGCTCTTCGGCGTTGATCAGCGTCTCGATCAGCGTTGATCAGCGTTGAGCTACTCGCTAAAGGTCGTCAGGGGGCGGAATCCGTCGTCGGCGCAGGTTCCGACGCGTGGTTGTGATTGCGACCCAACTCGGCCTTCAACTGTTCGATCGTCTTGAGCTGCTCATCGACCTGGCGCTGCAGTTCATCGCGCTCGGTGGAGAGCGTGTCGACTTCCTGCTGCAGGTCGTCCGTCTCGAACTGGAGGTCGTCCCGTTCCAAGCGGGTTTGATCCAGATTGGTCCCGACCGATGAGAGCGCCACCATGAGAATCACCACGAGCACTCCCAGCACCGCCAATGCGATGATCATTCCGCGACGCATCACCGCCTCCTCACAAGGTTATTTGGAGAATGTCGTGCCGCGATCCGAGACCCGCTCCGCCTCGTCATGGTACGACCGGCCGGAGGCCTGCGGCAGGACGATGATTTCGACCCGCCGGTTCTTTTGGCGGCCTGCGGCGGTGTCGTTGGAGGCGATGGGGCGCTCCTCCCCGTAGCCGATCGCGGTCAAGCGCCCGGGGTCGAGGCCGTGTTTCTGGACGAGGTAGTCCACCACGGCGTTGGCGCGCGCCAGCGACAGCGCCTTGTTGCTGGCCCACCCCGAATACTTGATCGGCACGTTGTCGGTATGCCCTTCGACGCCGACGGGCTGGTCGGGAAACTCCTGCAGCACGTTCGCCACCTTATCCAGCACCGCGTGGGCGCTGCGGCGCAGCTCCGCCTTGCCGGAGTCAAACAGGACCGAATCGAGCATCCGCGTGACCAGGCCGCGCTCGTCGTAGCCGACGCTGGCTTCCGACGAGCTGAGGCGTCCCTCAAGGGCCTCTTTCGCCCGGCGGAGCTGGTCGGCTTCCTCCGACTTCAACCGCGCCAGCGTCTTAAATTGCTCGAGCTGATCGCTCAGCTCGGCCAACTGCTGGATGTCCCAGGGGGACCGCCTCGCGAAGTTGATGGCGCAGCCGGTGCTGACCACCAAGACCACCCCAACCAGGCTCTTCATCCACCGATGCATGTGCCATCCTCCTTCGTGTCGGCGCCGAGCATTCACAGAAATTTCTTGAACTGGTTTCATAAACCCTGCATGGATTACAGTGATTCAGAACATGATTACAGTGATAGGGCGTTCCCGACGCAGTATCACCGTCATCTCAGTTCAAAATCGCCGTAATCACTGCTTACCGGCATTTATGAAACGGGTTCTTGTTACCCTAGCATAGCCCTTAAGAAGCGTCAAGCGTCTCTGACCTCTGAACGCGCTTACCACCTCCCAATCCTAAACGCTTGCTCACGCCGGGATCCCGTCGAAATGAGGCAAATCGGCACCCCCAACAGCGCCTCGAGCCGCTTGAGATACCCCTGGGCCTTCACCGGCAGCTCCTCGAAGCCGGCAGCCTCCCCGGTATCCGAGCGCCAGCCGGGGAGCTGTTCATACACCGGCTCACACTGGGACAGCAGCGCAAGGTCCGCGGGAAACTGCTCGAGGACTGTGCCCCCATGGCGATACCCGATGCAGATCCGGATCGTCTCCATCTCATCCAGCACGTCCAGCTTGGTCACCGCAACGGAGTGGCAACCGTTGACCCAGACGGCATGGCGGGCCACGACCGCGTCGAACCAGCCGCAGCGGCGCGGCCGTCCCGTCGTGGCGCCGAACTCGTTGCCTTTCATGCGGACCCGCTCCATCAAATCAGGTGGAAACTCCGTCGGCAGCGGCCCTTCGCCGACGCGCGTGGTGTAGGCCTTCACCACGCCGATGATCCGATCGATCGCCGTGGGGGGCACACCCGAGCCGGTGCAGGCGCCGCCGGCGGTGGCGTTTGAGGAAGTGACATAGGGGTAGGTGCCGTGATCGATGTCCAGCAGGGTCCCCTGCGCCCCTTCAAACAACAAGCGCTTGCCCTGCGCCATCGCCTCCCGCAGAAAGTGGACGCCTGAGACGACATGGGGCGCAAGCCGCCGGGCGAAGCTCGTGTAGCGCGCCAGGAGCTCCTCATAGGAAAACGGCGGTTCGTTGTAGAGCGCCTTGAGCAGCCGGTTTTTTTCGCTCACCGCCTGCTTGAGCGTATCGGCGAATGCCGCGGGACTGCACAGATCCGCCACCCGAATGCCGCAGCGCGCCGCTTTATCGACGTAGCAGGGGCCGATGCCGCGCCCTGTGGTCCCGATGCGTCCTGCACGGGTCGATTCTTCGAGCACATCCAACCGCTTGTGATAGGGAAAGATGACGTGGGCCTGGTCGCTGATCTTGACGCACCGCGCGACATCCACGCCACGCGCCTGCAATCGGCCCATCTCCTCCAGCAGCGCTTGCGGATCGATCACGACGCCGTTGCCGATGAGGCCGATTTTGTCCTTATGCAGCAGCCCGGAGGGGATGAGGTGAAAAATGAACTCCTCGCCGTCGACGATCACGGTATGGCCGGCGTTGTGGCCACCTTGGTAGCGGATGAGAATATCGGCCTCTGCTGCGAGGACATCGATCACCTTTCCCTTGCCCTCATCGCCCCATTGGGCGCCGACCACGACGAGGTTCATCGACAGGTCGGCTGTAGGCTGTAGGCTGTAGGCTGTAGGCAACTGCCTTTGCCTAGAGCCTTGAGCCTAGAGCCTAGAGCGGGCTGTCCGTTACAGTTTGATGAGCTTGGCATCCAGCACGTGATTGAGCTTCCTGACCTTCTCGAGGATCGCCGGGGGGACGTGGTTGTCGATATTGACCACCGTGATGGCGGTCCCGCCCGGCGCATCGCGTCCATTGGACATCCCGGCGATGTTGATCTTCGCTTCGCCAAGGAGTGTGCCCAAATTCCCGATGAGGCCCGGCTTGTCCCGGTTCTTGATGATGAGCATGTAGCCTTCAGGAGTCGCCTCGACGAAGTAGCGGTCGATCTTGACGATCCGCGGTTCGCGTCTCGCGGAGAGGGTCCCGTGGATGGCGAGCGCAGCGCCGTTGCCGCGCACCTCAAGCGCCAGGAGGTTGGCGAACTCCTCCATGCGGCTCGCCTTCGCCTCGACCACCTTGACGCCGCGCTCGGCGGCGATGAGGGAGGCGTTCACGTAGTTGACGTTCTCCCCCACCATGGGCGCCAGGATGCCTTTCAGCACCGCCAGCGTCACCGGCGAGGTGTCGTGGGCCGTCACTTCCCCCACATACGTCACCCATACCTCCGCAATCTGACCGCCCGACAGCTGGGCCGCCAGTGAGCCGAGCCGCTCTCCGAGCGTAATATAGGGTTGAAGGACCTTCAGTGTCTGCGCATCGATCGACGGCATATTGACCGCATTGCGGATCCCGCGGCCCAGGAGCGCATCCGCCACCTGCTTGGCGATCTCAATGGCGACGTTGAGCTGCGCTTCCTCGGTTGAGGCGCCCAAGTGCGGCACCACCACCACCTGCGGCAGGCGCAGGAGGGGATGATCTTTCGGCGGCGGCTCCTCCTCGAAGACGTCGATCGCCGCGCCGGCCACCTTGCCGTCCGTGATCGCCTGGGCCAGCGCCTGCTCGTCGATGATGCCGCCGCGCGCGCAGTTAATGAGCCGCACTCCCTTCTTCATCATCGCGATTGCCGCAGCGCCGATCATGTGCCGCGTCTCGTTGGTCAACGGCACATGGACGGTAATGAAGTCCGCTTCTTGGTAGAGGCTCGGCAGGTCGGTCACCTGGATCGCCAGCTGCTGGGCCCGCTCCGTCGAGATAAACGGATCGTAGGCGATCATCCGCATCCCGAAGGCCTGCGCCCGCTTGGCGACCTCCGCGCCGATCTTGCCCAAGCCCACGATCCCGAGCGTCTTGCCGAACAGCTCCGTCCCGACGAACTTGTTCCGCTCCCACCGGCCGGCGCGCAGCGACGCGTCCGCCTGCGGAATGCGACGGGCGCAGGCCATGATCATGCTCATCGTGTGCTCGGCGGTGGAGATCGTGTTGCCGGCCGGCACATTCATCACGATGATGCCCCGCTTCGTCGCGGCATCGGCATCCACGTTGTCCAATCCTACCCCGGCCCGGCCGATCACCTTGAGATGATCCGCCTTCTCGATGACCTCTTTCGTCACTTTCGTGGCGCTGCGGACGACCAGCCCCTCATACGGCCCGACGATTTTTGCCAAATCCTGTGGCGAAAGGCCGGTCTTGATATCGACCGCAAGGCCCGGCTCAGCCTTGAGCAACTGGATGCCGTCGTCAGAAAGCTTATCCGCAATCAGAACCTTGATCGGTATCATTATGCTCCGTTCAACGCAACATTAACTCAAAAGGCAAAACGCAAAAGGTAAAAGTACGAGGTAAAATTCAAAATTTTGCCTTTTGAATTGTAGTTTTGCCTTTTTCCTTTTGACTTTTACCTTCCAACAGGCACGGAAGCCAATCGGTCGAAGACCGCCTTCGCGGCTTTCACCCCGGAGCCGTGTGGCACGTTCTGACCCAACGCCCCGAGGGCGTCTTCCACCGCGGCCAGGCCCGCCAGCACATCCTCGGGGGAGATGTAGCCCATATGGGCGAAGCGGAAAATTTTCCCGGCCATGTCCCCTTGGCCGCCGGCGGCCATGACCCGCGAGCGCTCGTACATGAGCGCTGTGAGCTTCTTGCCGTCGACGCCGACGGGCACGTTCACCGCCGTCACCCCGTTGGACGGCCGCTTGGCAAACAGGCTCAGTCCCATCACTTCCATGCCGGCCCGCGACGCCTGCGCCATGAGGGCGCAGCGCTGGATCATGGCCGGCACGCCCATGCTCAACACGATCTTCAGCGCCTCATCGAGCGCCACGACGAGCGAGACCGCCGAGGTAAACGGCGTGTCGTCGCCCGCCAGCGCCTTTTTGTACAGACGCAGGTCGGTGTAGAACCGCGGGGTCTTGGCTTGATCAACGAGCGCCCACGCCCGCTCGCTCAAGCTCATAAACGCCAGCCCCGGCGGCAGCATCAGGCCTTTTTGCGATCCGGTCACCACGACGTCAACGCCCCACTCGTCGGTGCGGCAGTCGTCGGCCAGCAGGCCGCTGACGGCATCAACCACCAGCACCGCGGCGCTGCGTCGCGTGACGGCCGCGATCGCCTGGATGTCATACACCACGCCGGTCGACGTTTCACATAACGTCGTGAACACCGCTTTGGCGGCGGGATGCGCCGTCAGCGCAGCGGCCACCCGCTGCGGATCCACGGCGTCCCCGTAGGTCACCGGGATGCTCACGACGGCGATCCCATACGCCTTGCACAGCGACTGCCACCGCTCCGCGAACTTCCCGCCGAGCACGACGATCGCCTCATCGCCCGGTGAGAGCAGATTCACGACAGCCGCCTCCATGGCGCCGGTGCCGGAGCTGGTGAAGCAGATGACCTGGGCGCGCGTCTGCATCACCGTCTGCATGCCCTGCAGCGTGCGCTTAAAGAGGGCGCGGTAGTGGCTCGTGCGGTGGTGGATGATCGGCCGGCCGAGCGCTTCGCGCACCTGCGGGGGCAGCGGCGTCGGTCCCGGCGTCAGCAAAATATCCGCTTTCATTGTTTCCTCACGGTTTAGCCGGTTGAGCCTGTTCCCAAACCAACAGGCCGAACAGGCCCAACTGGCCTAACCGGCCCAACGTCATTTTTTCTTGGGTTTCCCGTAAATCACTTCGTCGATGATGCGGTACTCTTTGGCTTCCTCCGCCGACATGAAGTAGTCCCGGTCGGTATCCTTCTCGATCTTGTCCAGCGGCTGGCCGGTGTGCTTCACGAGCAGCTCGTTGATCTTCTCCCGCAGCCGCAGGATCTCCTTGGCCTGAATCGAAATGTCCGACGCCGCCCCCTGCACGCCGCCCCACGGCTGGTGGATCATGATCCGCGCAGCCGGCAGGGCGAAGCGCTTGCCCGCTACGCCGGCGCACAGGAGCAGCGCGCTCATGCTGGCCGCCTGCCCCACGCAGTAGGTCGCCACCGGCGGTTTGACGAACTGTATCGTGTCATAGATCGCCAACCCCGCCGTCACCGAGCCGCCGGGGGAATTAATATAGACGCTGATCTCCTTGTCGGGATCTTCGCTCTGCAGGAACAAGAGCTGCGCGATGATGAGGTTCGACACGGTATCATCAATGGGCGTGCCGATGAAGATGACGCGGTCTTTCAAGAGACGCGAGTAGATATCGTAGGCGCGCTCCCCGCGCGGCGACTGCTCCACCACCATCGGCACCAGCACCTGCCCGTGGGTCATATCGATCCTCCGTGTAATATGATTACGGTGATTGAACAACGTGATTCCGGTGATCGAATCACTGCTTGAGCTTTTCCGTTGTTCCGTTTTGTGTGATGGCCGTCGAGAGCAACAGGGCCATGGTCTTCTCCCGGCGGATGGCCGACACGACGGAGCTCCAGAGCCCCTGGTCATCAAAGATCTTCCGCACTTCGGCCGGATCCTTTTTCCAGCGCTGGGAGAGCTGCCACAGCCGCTCCACCAGCTCATCCCGCGTGACGGCGACGGACTCCTGTGCTGCGATCCGGTCGAGGATGAACGTCAGCTTCACATGCCGCGCGGCGCTCTCGCGCAGCTGCTCGGTGAACGTCGCCGCCTCTTCGTTCACCTGCTCTTCCGGCATCCCGGAGAGCAGCAACCGAACCTTGAAGTCCCGCGTGAGCCGCTCGGTCTGATGGCTCACCAACCCCGGCGGCACCTCGAAGGTGTGGCGCGTGAGGAGCTCATCGCCGATCGCGGCCTCCTGCGCCCGGGCCCGGGCTGCGCGTTTCTGCTCCCGCAACTTCGCCTCCACGTGCTCCTTGAGCGTCTGCACGGTGGCAAATCCAAGGTCTTTTGCCAGCTCATCATCGAGGGGAGGCACCCGGCGTTCTTTCGTCTCGCCTTCCTTGCCTGGCACCGGCTCCAGGTGCGCCATCGAGTCCTGCAGCTGGCTCAGCGCCTTCTCCATGTCCTCCGGGGGAACCGTCTCCGATCCCTCCGGCAGCGGGATCCCCTTGTACTCACCGAGCGCAAACGAGGGCTCCACTTCCACCGTCGCCTCCAGGTTGAGGCCGTCCGTGTCGCTGAACCGGGCGGAGCGGATCTCAAAGGGACTCACCGGTTTCAGCCCGTGCTCCTTGGCCGTCTGTTCCAGCGCGTGTCTGGTCGCGCGGTTGAGCGTCTCATCCTGAATGGCCTTGGCATACTGCCGCCCGATGAGATCGGCGGGCGCTTTCCCTTTCCGGAAGCCGGGCAATGCGGCTGCCTTCTGAAACTCCGCCAGGACCGCCGCGCGGATGGGCGCAATGGCTTCAAGGCCGACGCGGAGCTTCAGCAACTTTTGGCACGGCGCCGCGTCGGTGATTGCGGCGGAGGTCGTCGGGTCCGGCGACGGACGAGCGGCTTTCCGGAACATCATCACAGACGGAATTTCTCGCCGAGATAGATTTCTCTCGCGCGGGGATCGGTGATGAGATCGTGCGCGGTGCCGGCAATGAGCACCCGCCCTTCGGCCATGATGTAGGCGCGATCGGTGATCTCCAGCGTCTCGCGCACGTTGTGGTCGGTCAACAGGATCCCCAAGCCCCGATTTCTCAACTCGCGAATCATCTCCTGCGCTTCAAACACGGTGATCGGGTCGATGCCGGAGAAGGGCTCATCCAGGAGGATGAACTGCGGGTTGGTCACAAGGGCCCGCGTAATCTCAAGGCGCCGCTTCTCTCCCCCCGAGAGCGTGTAGGCCGGCTGACGCGCCAGATGGGTGATGCCCAGCTCGTTGAGGAGCGCGTCCAGCCGCTTCCGCCGCTCCGGACGCGACAGATCCAGCGTTTCCAGGATCGCCAGGATGTTCTGTTCGACCGTCAGTTGTCGAAAGATCGACGGCTCCTGGGCGAGGTAGCCGATCCCGAGGCGCGCCCGCTGGTACATCGGCAGCTCCGTGATGTCGCGCCCGTCGAAGGTGACGCGGCCGCCGTCCGGCTTCACATAGCCGACCGTCATGGCAAACGTGGTGGTTTTACCGGCGCCGTTGGGGCCCAAGAGCCCGACGATCTCCCCGCGTGACACGCCGATATCGACGCCGTCCACCACGGGACGCCCATTGTACACCTTCATCACGCGCTCAGTCTGGAGCTGGTTCATCCCGGATCCAGGCCGCTGAATGAGAGCGGTGTCTCCTGGCCCTTGGTCTCCGGATAGATGAGGAGCGAGGGTGTTCCGACGAGCGTGATCGTGCCGATCGCCGGCTCATACACCGCCCGTTCGCTCACGGCGGTGTTCTGGTGCTGGTGGATGCGCACATGGCCCGTCGCTTCCGCATACCGAATCGTGTGGGTGTTCTGATTCAGGTAGGCGACCAGCGTATCCGAATACAGATCGCCGTTGGGATCCTTGACGTGCACGTTCCGGTGGAACGTCGCCACGTTGCGCTCGTAGTCGAACGCGAGCGGCCCGTCACAGGTGATGATCACCTGCTGACCCGCTCCGGCTCTCGTGGCGGTCTGGCCGGGGATTCCGCCCGTCGGCGTCGAACGGTCATGGTCGCTGGGATTGAGCACCAGTTCGATGTCTTGGAAGATCGTGGCCTGCTTCAATTGGGTGAGGCCGCGGGCGCCCCGCCCGCGCAGGAGCATGTGATCCGTCTCAATGCGCACCGGCTGGTCGGTGACCATTTGGTTCTGATCCGGGATCCAGTGCAGGACGGGCGACGTGAGCCACAGGCCGTCCGAGGTATGCACGGTGACATCGTGTTCCAGCCGGACGTGCCGGTTGGTCTGGTTCACCTGTGCCGCGCTGGCCTTGAGATAGGCGGTGCGCCCAGGATCGTAGCCGATCGCATCCGGCCGCCGAATCGTGACGATAGGGCCGTCGGCGCTCGCGTCCTCCCCGTGTAACACCCACCGTTTGCTGCCGTCTTCCTTGTAGCCGGTGAGCGTGAACCCGCTCATCTGCTGGCCGGTCTCGGTGGATGCGGCGGTGCCCGTCGATGTGTCCGGCGCCCGGTCGGCCGGCTTGAAACAACCACCCCCGAGCACTAAGCAATAAGCACTCAGCACTAACTGAAGTTTTGCAACAACGCTGTTGACACCACAGATACCACAGAAGGGCCACAGAGACACAGAGAAGTGCTCGTTGAGAAGCCCTCTGTGCCTCTGTGTGGCTTCTGTAACCTCTGTGGTGTGATCGGGCATGTTGCAACAGTCCAGTGCTTAGTGCTGTGTGCTTAGTGCTGTGTGCTTAGTGCTGTGTGCTGGTTGCGTCTTCCAGCGCCTGTGCATCCACACCCAGTGGTCCGGGAAGCGGCGGATGTAGGACTCAACGACCTCGCTCCAGGCCTGCGTGAGCGCCGTCATGGCCTGGGTGCGATCCGCCGCCTGCGGCGCGTGCAGGGGCGGCTCAACCACCAGACGGAACCGCTCCCCTTCTCGGATGAGGAAGCACGGCACAATGGGTGCTCCGGTCATCAGGGACAGCGCCGCCGGACCGATCGGTGTGTGCGTCGGGTGCCCGAAGAACTGCACGAAAATCCCCTCGAGGCTGTCGACGTCCTGGTCGGGCAGCATCCCCACAATCTGGTTGGCGCGCAACAGCTTCGCGACTTCCGTCAGCGACCCGCGCGCCAGGGTGGGCACCCCGTAGGAGCCGCGCGCGGAAATCATGAACGACTCGTATTCCGGATACCGCAGACGGCGCGCCAGCACGCCCCCTTCAAAGCCAAGGCTACGCAGATAGAGGGGAATCAGCTCCCAGTTGCCGAAGTGCGCGGTGATGACAATCGCGCCGTTGCCCGCGGCGAGGGCGCGGCGAAGATGATCGAGCCCCTCACTCGTGACCAACGCTTGGATGTCCTGGGCGGACCACGTGGGCAACGACAGCCACTCGGTCATATTCTGCCCGAGATTGCGGAACAGCCGCCAGACGATCGCCCGTCGCTGCGAGGGCTTGAGCGACTCCCCGAAGGCGTAGTGCAGATGGCCCAGGGCGCTCCGCCGCTGGCCGACAAGGAGGCCGTACGCCAGGCCGCCGAGCAGGCGCCCTACCGCATGCGCCAGCCGCAGCGGAAGCCGCTGGGTGAGCGCGCGCAACCCTCGGAACGCCAAGTACATCAAACGACGACGGATCGGATGTTTCATCCCACGCCCTGGCACGGGCGGCCAATGGCCGCCCGGTTGAGCAGGCGCTTCTTGAAGCGCACGAACTTCCTCGGACTGCGCTTGAGCGCCCGCTCAGAGGCTTTGGCTCCTGCGACCGTCGCATGCGGCTCGACGCCGACCAGCCGCCATGGGCGCTTCCGGCTGGTGTAGGCAGCGCGGGCGGCATTGTGCTCAACCAGGCGGCGCACCGGATCAGTCGTCCACCCCACGTAGCACGTGCCCTCCTTGTGACTCTGGAGCAGGTAGACGTAGGCGGCCGCTCGAGCCGGTGCGCCGCCAGTGCCAGGGCGTGGGATCATGGACTAAAGACACAAACGATTATGATACGCCTTAGAGGAGGGAGCGTCAACGGGATATCACGTGA
>CAYJWN010000050.1:0-12921 GCA_964373835.1 uncultured Planctomycetales bacterium | reverse complement strand
CGCTGGCCGCGGCGCGCAGCACTTCCGCGATCGTGGTCAACCCTTCCCGGATCTTGGCGACCCCATCCTCCCGCAACCCGCGCATGCCCTCCTTGAGCGCCTGCGCGCGAATCGCCGAGGCGGTGGCCTTGGCCACCATGAGGCGGCGGATCGGCTCGCTGATCACCAGCAGCTCAAACAGCCCGATCCGGCCGAAGAACCCCGACCCATGACATTTGTCGCACCCGACGCTGCGGATCACTTGGCTCACCTCCGGCGCGCCCAGAAACGCCTGCTCCTCGGGCGTGGCGTTGTCGGTCATCCGGCACGACGGGCAGATGCGGCGCACAAGGCGCTGCGCCATGATCCCCTGCACCGTTGAGGCCACCAAAAACGGCGCAATGCCCATATCAATGAGCCGGGTGACCGCCGAGGGCGCGTCGTTGGTATGCAGGGTGGACAGGACCAGGTGGCCGGTGAGCGCGGCCTGGACGGCAATCCGGGCGGTCTCCTGGTCGCGGATCTCGCCGACCATGATGATATCCGGGGCCTGACGCAACATCGAACGCAGGCCGGCGGCGAACGTCAGCCCGATCGCGGATTTCACCGACACCTGATTGACACCGGCCAGTTGATACTCCACCGGGTCTTCCACGCTGATGAGCTTGCGGTCCACCTGATTCAGCAGCGCCAACGCGCCGTACAGCGTCGTCGTCTTGCCGGACCCTGTCGGCCCGGTCACCAGCACCATGCCGTGGGGCCGATGGATGAGCTCATCCCACACGCGCTGGTCTTCAGCTCGCAAGCCCATCTCGGGCAGCCCTCGGATGGGCTGGCTGCGGTCCAAGAGCCGCATCACGACCGACTCTCCGTGCGTCGCCGGCAGGGTGGAGATCCTCACATCAAGCGGGCGGTTGTTCACCGAGAGCTGCAGGCGCCCGTCTTGAGGCAGCCGTTTTTCCGCGATGTTCAGCCCCGCCATGATCTTGATCCGGCTGATGATAGGCCCCTGCAGCGCTTTCGGCGGGCTGTTGACATCGTGCAGGACGCCGTCAATCCGGTACCGGACCCGCACCTGCTGCGTGCCTGGTTCGATATGAATGTCGCTGGCGCGCATGCGCACCGCTTCGTGGAACATGGAGTCGACCAGTTGAATGATGGGCTCATCGCCTGATTCGCGCGCGGCCTGGCGCGCGCCAGCGTTCGCCGCAGCGGGCGGGGAGACGGACGCCGCCGTCGCTCGGGCAGCCGAGGCGGGCCGCGGGGGGGCGCTTGGCGTCGTGACAGAGGGCGGTGCGCTTGGTGCGGAATCGGCAGCGATGGTCCCTCGACTCCGCTCGGGATGGTCGTCCCGAGCCTGTCGAGGGACGACGGCGCGTTCGGCCTTGGTCAGCAGCGCCGCCAGATCCTGCTCTTTGACCAGCATCGCCTCGAGCGTGCAGCCGCAGCGATGGCCCAGGAACTCCAACGCAAAGACCGAGAACGGATCATCCGTGGCCAGCAGGATCTTCCCTTCCTCTTCCCGCACCGGCACGAGCCGTTGGCCGGCCCACATGGCGGCGGGAATGCGCGCGGCGGTCGGCGTGGCGCTTGGCGGCGCCTCAAGGCGCTGCGCCATCGCGCCAAGCTGTACCGCCAGCCGCTTGCCGGCGTCGGGATCCCGCAGCACCCCAAGGCGGGTGAGGATGACGCTGAAGCGTTCCTGGGAGTTGGCGAGGTCCTGCTTGGCTTGTTCGATCTGCTGGGCTGAGGCGATCCCCAAGTCCCGCAACCTAGCCAGCAGGGTATCAGCACGCAGCGGCACCATCACCGCGCGAATCCGCCTCTGTTCCACATTCCACAGGAGTTAGTCCTTCTCATCGGATTGGGGCAGTGACATAGAGGTAGCTCACCGTGGCCTTCGCACGATTGACGACACGGTGTTTCGTATGTGAGGGAATGAACGCGCATTGGCCGCGCGTAAGGGAGAATTGACGGACCGTGCCGGATGCCTTCTCGATCTCGAGCGCCAAGCGCCCGCTCAGGGCGATGAGCAGCTCTTCATGTGATTGGGTTGAATGCCAGTCCATAACGCCGTCCGGCTTGAGGGTCACGGCCCGTGCGCGCAAGCCCCGGGCCTGGCGCGGCACCAAGCGCCCGTCGCGGGCGTACGACCTCACGCGAACGACGCGGCGCTCATACATAGTCAATCTAAGCTTCTGTTAAACACAGAACGCTCATGTCCTCTCATGATCGGGGCGGGCAGTTGATCACGTGGGCCAGATAGGCGGCGCCGAAGCCGTTGTCGATATTGACGACTCCGATGCCGGGTGCGCAGCTGTTGAGCATGGTCAACAGCGGCGCGATCCCCTGGAAGCTGGCGCCGTAGCCGACACTGGTCGGCACCGCAACGACCGGCGAGCGCACGAGTCCCGCGACCACGCTGGCCAGGGCCCCCTCCATTCCGGCGGCCACGATGATCGCCCGCGAGCGCTGCAGCAGCCGCCACTCGCTGAGCAACCGATGCACGCCGGCCACCCCCACGTCGTACAGCCGGTGCGGGCGGCTTCCCAAGAGCTGCAAGGTCACGGCCGCTTCTTCAGCCACCGGGATATCGGCGGTCCCACCGGTGACCACCAGGACGAGCCCGCGGAGGGCGCGGCGAACGCGGGGCGGCTGATAGGCGAGGCGGGCGGTCGGATCGTAGCGGAGCGTTGGGTGGACACGATGGACGGCTTCAAAGGTGTGCGGGGCCAAGCGGGTGAGGAGCACCAGTTCACGCGTTTGAGACAGGCGCCGGACGATCTGAATCAACTGGCGCGGCGTTTTGCCATCGCCAAAGACGGCCTCCGGACAACCCCGGCGCAGCCGCCGGTGCGTATCCAGACGCGCGAACCCTAATTCGTCAAAGGGCAAGCGCCGCAATTCATCGATCAACGCCCCCGCCGTTCGGCGACCGTGTTGCACGTCCCGGATCCAGCGTCGAAGCGACCGTTCGTTGACCATCGGTCACGGCAGGGGGCTGCGTGGTTAGCCGGCGGCGACCAGGTAGATCACCAGCACCGCCAGGAGCGCGGCGGAGATCACATAGAAGTCGTAAAAATAGAGGAATTCTTGCAGGGAATGGACGCCGGAACCCGTTCTGTGGAGCGCCGGCTGAGCCGCCGTGGGCTGAACACGAACCGTCCCTTTCAAGGATTCGATCTGGCTCGGGGCGAACCGCAGGAATTTCCCCCCGAGCTTGTAGCCTGTCAGTTTTCCGTCCCGCACGAGCTGTTCGACGTCCCCTTCGTCAATGCCAAGATAGTGCGCCACCTCAGCGGTGGTCCATAATTTTTCCATAAATGATTACACAGATTCGCAAGTTAACCGACAGTCGAAGAGCTGATTACTGGACTTTTGCAAATCCCAAATTCAAAATCCCAAATTCCAAACGTTTGGTGCTTGGCGCTTGGAGCTTGGTGCTTGTCTGGTGCTTGGGATTTGGTGCTTGGTGCTTGGTGCTTGTCATCGCGGCCATTTTGCAAAACTATAGTCCTCACTTAATCTTCTCATGAGCGAGCCACTCTTCAATCCGGGATCGCTCAAACCGCCACTGCTCGCCGTCCCGTTTGGCCGGCAACCGGCCGCCCTGCGCCCACTCGGAGACCGTGGCGGCATCCACTTCAAGATACCGGGCCAGCTCGTCGAGCGTCATCCAGGGGCTGTCGCCGCGGCCGCCGAGCATCTCCAGCGTCCCTTGAAGCACCGCTCCCTCCTGCATGATCACCCGCGGGCTCGTCACTCTGCCCGTCAGCCGCGCCGTGGAGAGCAGCTCGACGCGGCTGGTGGCGGTGACATTGCCCGTGACCGTGCCGGCAATCCGGATCGACTCCCCTTGGATCGTCGCTTTCACCTGCGCTTTCTGGCCGATCAACAGGTTCCCTTTCGTGTCCAGGGTGCCATCGAAGCAGCCGTTGATCTGGAGATTCACCGGGTCCTTGAACGCCAGCGTCCCGGTCATGCTCGCATCGACCTCGAGCCACTTCTCCGTGCCGGATTCCCCCTGTTTCTGCCGCCCCAATGCCATCAGGCCCTCCTTTCGTTTACGCGAGACACAAGTTCGGATCACTCGTCAGTGACAGCGGAGCGACCCGGCCTTTTTGCAATAAGGGGTACGCCATCCCGGCCACCATCGCCCCGTTATCGACGCATAACTCAGGAGGGGGAAACACGACGCGGAGCGTTTTCTCGGCCGCTTCCTCCGCAAAGCGCGCGCGCAGTCGCCGATTCGACGCCACTCCGCCTCCTACCACCACCTGCGTGAGGCCGGTGCGGTGGCAGGCTCGAAGCGTCTTCGTCACCAGCACATCCACGGCGGCCTCCTGGAAACTTGCCGCAATATCCGCAATCACAGACCGCTCTAGGCTGTAGGCTGTAGGCTGTAGGCTGGTGCCTACAGCCTTGAGCCTTGAGCCTTGAGCGACCTTCTGGACATACTGATACACTGCCGTCTTGAGGCCGCTGAAGCTGAAGTCGAAGGGTTGTTTGGACGTGCTGCGCGGGAACGGGATTGTGGCAGGGTGCCCCTCTTCGGAGAGCCGATCGATCGCCGGCCCGCCGGGATAGCCGAGTCCCAGCAGCTTCGCGACCTTGTCGAACGCTTCACCGACCGCATCGTCCCGGGTTTCCCCGAGCACTTCAAAGCGACAGTCGGCGTGCGCCACACACAGCAGCGTGTGCCCGCCGGAGACCACCAACCCGACGTAGGGCGGCTCAAGCGAGGCATCCGTCATCTCGCCCGCATAGAGATGGGCCGCCAGATGATCCACCGGAATCAGCGGGCGATCGAGCGCAAGAGCCAGCCCCTTCGCAAACGCAAGCCCCATCAACAAGGCTCCGGGAAGGCCTGGGCCTTGCGTGACCGCGACAGCGTCGATCTCCTCCGGAGCCAGGTGCGCCTCTGTCAGCGCCTGCTCGAGCACCGGCCAGACGGTCTCGACATGCAGGCGCGCGGCGATGTCCGGAATCACCCCGCCGTGCGGTTCATGGAGGGCAAGGCTTGAGGCCACGGCGCTGCCGAGCACCGTCTGACCGTCGGCCACGATGCCGATGGCCGTTTCGTCGCAGGAGGTTTCAATTCCCAGGATGCGAATCAGTTCGCGACGCGCTCCTTTGATCGATAGACTCGAAGGCCCTTCAGGAGATCGACCGCCCGGGCGAGCTGGTTGTCCAGCCGCAGCTTCGCGTCGGGCTTCTCGCCGGCCTTGTTGGGCGGGGAGGGTTTCTCAATACGGTCGAACAGCTCATCGGCCCCCTCCCCCTTCGACGAACCTTTCTCGTCCGGCGGACGCTCGAAGGGCACTGCGACATCCGGTTGAATACCCTGCCCGTGAATGGAGCGCCCGCTGGGCGTGAAATACTTGCTGGTCGTCAAGCGCAAGGCGCTGCCGTCTTTGAGCGGGAAGATGGTCTGCACGGAGGCCTTGCCGTGCGATTTCGTCCCCATGACGACGCCGCGGTGATGGTCCTGGATCGCCCCGGCCACGATCTCCGAGGCGGAGGCGGAGCCTTCGTTAATCAGCACCACCAGCGGCACGCCGTTGACGGCTCCGTCCAGCCGGGCATGAAACTCCATGTTCTGATTGCGCAGGCGGCCCTTCGTGCTGACGATCAGCTCCCGCCGGCGCAGGAAGAGTTCCGCCACGGACACCGACACATCCAACAGACCGCCGGGGTTATTGCGCAGATCCAAAATGAGGCCATCCATCGATTCGCCTTTCAATCGAGTGACCGCCTGTTCGAGATCCTTTGCCGTGTTCTCACGGAAATCGGAAATTCGGATGTAGCCGATATGGTCCTCCAGGATCTTCGCCTCCCGGATGCTCACAATCTTGATGATCGCCCGCTCAAGCTTCACCTCTTTGAGCTCGGACTCGCCCTCTCGAAGAATCGTCAGCGTCACGGACGTCTTGGGCTTGCCGCGCAGTTTTTTCACCGCTTCCAACAGCGTGATGCCTCGGGTCAGTTCCCCATCGATCTTCACGATCCGATCCCCCGCCAGCAGGCCGGCGTGATAGGCCGGCGTATCGTCGATCGGCGTGATGATGGTCAGGAGCTCGTCCTTGATGGTGATCTCAATGCCCAAGCCCCCGAATTCGCCGCCTGTTTCGATCTTCAGTTCGTTATAACTGTCCGGGTCCAAGAACTGGCTGTAGGGATCCAACGTTGAGAGCATCCCCTTCAGCGCCCCGTAGACCAACTGTTTGGCCTGCGGCTCTTCCACATAATCTGAGCGGACGATCGAGAGCGCGTGCTCGAAGAGTTCCAGCTCTTTGTAGATCTCTTCGTTGCCGGCGCCTGGCTCCGGAGCGGCCTGCTTGGCTCCCAGCGTGACCGTGTGGGCTAAAGCCACCACAATGGCGAGTGCCACTCCGGTGAACCACCATCGTCTTGCTCTCATGTCATTTCTCCCATGAAGCGATGATCAGCGTCTCGCGTGTTCAAGTTTTCGCTTGAGAATCTCGCCGATTTGCTGGGGGTTCGCCTTGCCCTGCGAGCGCTTCATCGCCTGCCCCATGAGATGCGTGAACGCGGTCGCCTTGCCGTTGAGGTAATCCTCGACGGACTTCGCGTTCGCCTGCACGACCTCATCGGCGATCCGCTCAAGCGCTTCCTCATCCACGATCTGCTGCAGACCGCTCTCGCTTACCAGCTGGACCGGGTCCATCCGGCGCTCGATCATCTGCACGAACACGTCTTTCGCCATCCGGCCTGAGAGCCGGCCCGTCGCCACTAATTCTATCAGATGTGCCAGCCATGCGGGATGAAGTTTCAGGACCTGCGGCTCCAGTCCCTTGGCGTTCAGATACGCCGACAGATCGCCCATGATCCAGTTCGCCGCAGGCTTCGGCGGCGCGCCGGCCTTGATCGCTCCTTCAAAGAGCTCCGCCAGCGCGCGGCTCTGCGTCAAGACCTGGGCATCGTAGGCGGAGAGTTGATAGGCTTCCTGGAGTCGCTTGCGCCGCTCGGCCGGCAATTCCGGCAGCGTGGCCCGCCCTTCATCGACCTGCCGCTGGTCGATCATAAAGGGCACCAGATCCGGCTCAGGAAAATAGCGGTAATCCGCGGCCTCCTCCTTGCTGCGCATCGAGTCTGTCTTCTGCGTCTTGGCGTCCCACAGCCGGGTCTCCTGCGCGATGCGCTCATCCCCGTCCAGCGCGACCGCCTGGCGTTTCGCCTCGTACTCCAGGGCCAGCTTCACGGCCCGGAAGGAGTTCAGGTTTTTGATCTCCACCTTGGAGCCGAAGGATTCCGCACCCGGCCTTCGGAGGGAGACATTGGTATCGCAGCGCAGGCTGCCCTCTTCCATGTTGCAGGTTGAGACGTCCAGGTATTCCACAATCGCCTTGAGCTCCACCAGATATTGGTACGCGTCATCGGGCGAACGCAGATCCGGCTCGCTGACGATTTCAAGCAGCGGCACGCCGGTCCGATTGAAGTCGACGAAGCTGTCCGTCGGGCTGGCCTCATGCAGCAGTTTCCCCGCGTCCTCCTCCAGGTGCATGCGCCGGATCCCGATCCGTTTCGTCTGCCCACCGACCAGGATATCCAGGTGGCCGTGCTGGGCGAGCGGCTTGTCGTACTGGGAGATCTGGTAGTTTTTGGGTAGGTCCGGATAGAAGTACTGCTTGCGGTCAAATTTCATCATGGGCGCAATCTCACAGTTGAAGGCGAGCGCGACGCGAATGCCCCACTCCAGCGCCCGCTCGTTCAGCACCGGGAGCACCCCCGGCAGGCCCAAACAGACCGGACAGGTCTGGCTGTTCGGCGGCGCGCCGAATTTCGCCGGGCAGCCGCAGAACAGCTTCGTCGCGGTGTTGAGCTGCAGGTGCACCTCGAGTCCAATGACTGTCTCGTAACTCATGGCGAGCGCGCAGAAGTCAGAAGACAGATGTCAGAGGCCAGACCAAAGCTATCTGACATCTGACCTCTGACCTCTGACTGCTGGTTTACGAAGGTGCCACTCGGTTGCCTGCTCGTAGGCGTAGGCGGCCCGGAGCAGGACATCTTCCTCAAACGGCGCGGCGAGCAGTTGCAGGCCGATCGGCAAGCCCTCGCCGGAAAATCCACACGGCACGGACAGCGCGGGCACGCCGGCCAGATTGGCTGAAATCGTGTAGATATCCGACAGGTACATCTGCAGGGGGTCTTCCAGCTTTTCGCCAAGCCGGAACGCCGGCGTCGGCGCCGTCGGCATGACGATGACGTCGCAGCGCGTGAGCGCCTCATCGAACCCCTGCTTGATGAGCGTCCGCACCTTCATGCCCTTGAGGTAGTACGCATCGTAGTAGCCCTGCGAGAGCACATAGGTGCCCAGGAGGATCCGGCGCTTCGCTTCCGCGCCGAAGCCCTCCGTCCGCGTGCGCACGTACATCTCAAACAGCTCATTGTTCGCTGAAGGCTGAAGGCTGAAGGCTGAAGGCGACGACCTTGAGCCTTGAGCCTTGAGCCTTGAGCCGCCTGCGGCGCGAAAGCCGTACTGCACCCCGTCATACCGCGCCAGGTTCGAGCTGGCCTCCGCCGTCGCGATGATGTAGTAGGTTTCAATCGAGCGGTCGATGTGCGGCAGCTCGACCTTCATGGGCACGCACCCCAATCGCTCAAACACCTTGACGGCCCCATCGATCCGCTGCCGTACCTCTTGGTCCAACCCCTCCATGGGCAGCACGGGCAGGCCCACGCGCAGTCCTTTAATTGACGTCGTGAGCTGGGCGGCGTAATCCGGAACCTCTACCGGTGCCGAGGTGGAATCGCGCGGATCATGTCCGGCGATGACCGACAGGAGGATCGCGCAATCAGTCACATCCTTCGCGATCGGGCCGATCTGATCGAGCGACGAGGCAAACGCGACCAGGCCGTAGCGCGACACGCGGCCGTACGTCGATTTCAGGCCGACGACCCCGCAGAACGAGGCGGGCTGCCGGATCGAGCCGCCGGTGTCGCTGCCCAGCGCCGCAATCGCCAAATCGGCGGCGACAGCCGCGGCCGAGCCGCCGCTTGAGCCGCCCGGCACACGGTCGGGCGCCCACGGGTTGCGCGTGGGACCGAACGCGGAGTTTTCCGTGGAGGAGCCGAAGGCGAACTCATCCATGTTGGCCCCGGGCAGGATGAGTGCGCCCGCCTTCCGGAGCCGCTCGATGACCGTCGCGTCATACGGGGGACGGAACCCCGACAGGATGCGCGAGGCGCACGAGGTCTCAGCACCCTTCACGCAGATGTTGCTCTTGATGGTGATGGGGATGCCGCGCAGGATGCCGATGCCGCGTGACGGCGCCTCCTGCGCCTGGCGGCGCAGATCGGCCGCTGCGACATCAAGATACGCGTGCAGCGCCGGGTTGAGACGCTCGATGCGGCCGAGCAGGTCCTCAACGAGATCGCGGGGCGAGACGCTGCCGGCGGCGATCAGCGCGCGGAGCTCATGCAGGGTCTTGGAGGCGAGCTCGCCAGAGGCCATGAGGCGCGTCAGCCGGCGTCGATGATTTTGGGGACCGCGATGAAGGGCGGGTGCTGCGCGGGCGCCAGCGCCAGCACCTCCTGCTGGCTGAGCGAGGCGCACGGCTCATCTGCGCGGAGGACGTTGGACAGCGGCACCACGTGGCTGGTCGGCTCGACCTGCTCGGTGGGCACCGCCTGGAGGCGCCGGACATACTGGAGGATCTCATCCAGTTGCCCCGCGATGTGCGCCAGGGCCTCGCCCTCAAGACGCAGGCGTGCCAGCAGCGCGACTTGCTTGACGATCTCCGGTGTCACGACTCCCATGAATAGGATGAATGCCCTTTCTTTTGACAAGAACCCGTTTCATAAATGCCGGTAAGCAGTGATTACGGCGATTTTGAACTGAGATGACGGTGATACTGCGTCGGGAACGCCCTATCACTGTAATCATGTTCTGAATCACTGTAATCCATGCAGGGTTTATGAAACCAGTTCAAATCAGTGTAACCATTTTTTAGAAATCTGTGTAATCATTTTTTCAAACGGACGCCCGCCGGATGAATCAACCGATCCGTCAGCGCGGCAAACTGTTCCAACGACAGCGTCTCGCCGCGCACCGAGCGTTTCAGCCGCATCTGCTCGAGGGCGTCGCCGACCTCCGCCTGCGTCACCTGAACTCGCGAGCGCCCTGTCCCATCGGTGAGGATGAGGCCGCGTAAACAGTTTGCCAGGGTCTTGCGGCGCTGGGAGAACGCCGCCTTCACCACCTCAAAGAACACCGCTTCATCATCCACCTGGACTGAAGCCGCACGCCGCGGGAGCAGCTCGATGCAGGTGGAGTCGACCGTCGGTTGAGGAAAAAAGGCGCTGCGGCCAACGGCAAAGAGATGCCGGAGCTCCCACCCGTATTGCGCCAGGAGGCTGAGCCGCCCGTAGGCCTTCGTGCCGGGGTGGGCCAGCAGCCGCAGGGCGACTTCCTGCTGCACGACGAGCACGGCCTTGCGAACCGCCCGGCGCCGCTCATGCAGCCACACGAGAATCGGAGAGGAGATGTGATAGGGGATCGCTCCGACGACCACCACCCCCTGAACCTCCTGCGACGAGAGCGTCAGCACATCCCGGCATTCGACGCGCACGTGCGCACACGGCGCCATCCGCCTGGCCAAGAGCGCGCAGATGCCCCGGTCCACCTCGACCGCGATGACACGACCCGCGCGCTGCGCGAGCGGCTCCGTGAGGGCGCCCAAGCCGGCGCCGATCTCCATGACGGTGTCGTCCCGCGAGAGGGCGCAGGCCTCGACGATCCGCTCGATCACACGCGCATCAATCAGATGGTGCTGGCCCAGCCGCTTGCTGAGATGGAGATGATGGATCTTGAGCAATAATTTCAACTCGCTGACGGTCAACATTCAGATGCGCAAAGGTAAAAGGTAAAACGCAAAAGGTAAAACCACAAGGCAAAATTCAAAATTTTGACTTTTGAATTGTGGTTTTGACTTTTTCCTTTTGCGTTTTGCCTTGGACTAGCGCAATGGCAAGGTCTAGTGCATAGACCATTGATCCCGGATTGGCGAGGCCCCGGCCGGCGATATCGAGGGCGCTGCCGTGATCCGGCGACGTGCGCACAAGCGGCAGCCCCACGCTCATCTGGCATCCGCGGTCCCGCGCCGCCATCTTAAACGGGATGAGCCCCTGATCGTGATACGGACAGAGGATCGCGTCATACTTCGGGCGGCTCGCAAATAAGCCGTCCGCCGCGAACAGCCCCTCGCACCGAATGCCCTCGCGGCGCAGCGCCCGCATGACCGGGATCATGACCGTGCGCTCCTCGGTCCCTGCGCGAGCGCCTTCTCCGGCGTGCGGATTCACGCCGCACAGGGCCAGCTTCGGAGACCGGATGTGAAACTGCGTCTTGAGGCACTGGGCGCTCAGGCGCAGCGCGGCCATGACCAGCCGTCGGTTCAGCGCCTGCGCCACCCGGCGCAGCGGAATGTGCCGGGTCAGCACCACGACGCGCATCGTGTCCGAGACGAACATCATCACCACGTCCTTGACCCCCGTTTGAGCGGCGAGGTGCTCGGTCTGTCCGACAAAACGTGGATGAGCCCGCTGGATCGCCCACTTGGTGACCGGCGCAGTCACCAGCCCCTGAATCCGGCCGGCCCGCCAGAGCGCCATCGCGCGTTGAACATAGTCTAGCGAAGCCCGGCCGGCCCGCAGCGAGGAGCGCCCAGGGGTGAAGCGACCCGGCCTGCCACAATCAAGAAACACAAGCCGGTTCGCCGTATCGGGCCACGGCTCGCCCGCGCCGATGAGCTGCCAAGGCGGCAGGCGGCGGCGCAACAGCGTCGCCGTGCGCTCAAAGACGTGGTGATCGCCGATCACGACGAACGAGGGACGCGAACCGGCTCGGACGCGCGCGAGGGCCTTGAGGGTGACTTCCGGACCGATGCCGCAGGGATCTCCTGCGGTAATGGCGATGGCGGGCGCGGACCGCATCTTACGACGCCTCTGCGATCTCAATGTACGCCTTGCTCTTCAGATCCTCCAGCCAGCGGGTGAAGGCGCTCTGAAACTTCTCTTGATACAACCGCTGATAGACCGCCTGGTGGGCCTCGGTGAGCGTGAGACTAGAAGCCGGACGCACCTCTTCGACTTTCACCAGGTGAAAGCCCAACCGCGTCTGGAGGGGGCTTGAGAGTTCTCCCGGCTTCAGGTTCGCCAGCGCCGCGTCCAACGCCGGCATCAGCTCGCCCTGCGCCACCCAGCCCATCGCGCCGCCGTCCGCTTTGCGCTGATCTTCTGAATACCGTTTGGCCAGCGTGGAGAACTCGGCGCCGTTGGCCAATTGCTGATGGATCTGTTCGATCAACGTTTTTGCCTCGGTTTCGGAGCGATGCTCGTTCACCCGCACCAGGAGATGGGACAACCGCATGCGATTGCCTGGCCTGGCCAGCTCCGGATGGCTGCCGATTTCCTGGGCGACATCCTGCGGGCTCACCACGATGGTGGAGCGCACCTTGGCATCAATGACCCGCTGGACCATGAACTGCTCGCGGATTTTTCGCTTGAGCTGCTCCTCAGACAGCGCCGACTCCGCCAGCGACCGCCGGAAGAGCGCATCCGAACCGAACCGGTTGCGAAACGCGTTGTACCGCTCCAGGACCTCCTCCGGATCCACACGGACTTCGAGTCGCTTCGCTTCCTGGAGGATCAGGTGCTCTTCGACCAGCCGTTGCAGCGCCATCCGCTCCACCGCCGGGGTGTCCGGCTGAAGGGGGGAGGGGGCGTCTTGATCCTCGCGCAACGCGTTGAGATAGGCGGCCACATCCGCGTTTGTAATCACGTCGTCGTTCACGACCGCGACGATGCGGTTGACCGTCTCCCCCTGCGCCGGTTGAGTCAGAAAACAAACTAGCAGGAAGACGACGAGTTGTGAGTTCCTGATTCCCATGCTGTGCATCTTATCGACACTCAACTCTGAAC
>CAYJWN010000049.1:0-12980 GCA_964373835.1 uncultured Planctomycetales bacterium | reverse complement strand
CCTTGAGGATAGAAGGATCGGTGCAAAGTAGCAACAGTTAATGGGACGCTATCGCTGCAGCCCCACCGCAGTCACTACTGGAAGACCCAGATCGCCCCCGACTTCGTGGAGAAAGCCACGACGGTCCTGTGGTACTACGCGCATGCCGTCCGATTGGCCCGGGCGGGCATCCTGGTCTTCTGCTTGGACGAGAAACCGGCCATCCAAGCGCTGGAACGCCGCTTTCCCTCGCTGCCGATGTGCGCGGGCCGGATCGAACGGCGGGAACACGAGTACATCCGGCATGGGACGGTCAATTGGTTGGTCGGTCTCCGCCTCCATGATGGACGAGCCTGGGGTCGCCCCTTCACCCGCAAGAGCCAGGTCTGCTTCGCGGATAGCCTGGAGCGCCTGGCCCACCGGTACCGGCAGGCTAAGAAGCTCCACGTGATCGTCGATAACGATTCGACCCATGCTGGTCAGCCGGTTGAAGCGGCCCTCAAGGCTTCCCGTGGCCGGCTCGCCCTGCACTATACGCCGGTCCATGCCTCGTGGTTGAATCAAGCCGAAATCCTCCTGAGTATCTTGAGCCGGAAATATCTCCATGATGGCTCGTGGCCGACCCGCGACGCGCTGGTCCACCACTTGCGACGGGCCGTGCCGGAATACAATCGGTTCCACGCCGCCCCCATCAACTGGTCGTTCACCCGGAACGCCATGCACGACTGGTATGACCGGTATTGCTCCAGAAATTAATCAACGCGGTACTAGGCCCAAGAGTCTTTATGTCACCTATGACGGCCTGCTCGACCCGCTGGGCCGATCACAGATCGTTGGCTACGTGCTGGGCTTGCGCGACAAGGGGATTGCGTGGTCCATTCTCTCGTTTGAAAAACCGGCGCAGCTGCATTCCGCGGACTACCACGCGCTGCGCCGCAAATTAGCGGCCAAGGAGATCCACTGGCGCGCCCTGCGATACCACAAAGCACCATCAATCTTGGCCACAGCGTACGACGTGATGCAGGGAGTGGCGGCCGCCGGCTTCCTCATTACGCGGCAAGGCATCACCATCGTCCATGCGAGGAGCTACGTCGCCGCGTTGATCGCCTGGGTAGTGAAGCGATTGACAGGGGTCCGGTTCATCTTCGACATGCGCGGGCTGTGGGCGGATGAGCGGGTGGATGGCCACTGGTGGCGGCGCGACGGGATCTTGTTTAAAGTCACCAAGGCGTGCGAACGGTGGTTCCTGCGTGACGCTGACCGCATTGTCGTGTTGACCCGGGCTCTCAAGGAGCTGCTTCTGGAGTTTCCCGTGCTGAAAGGCCGCTCGCCTGATGAGATTGC
Organism: uncultured Planctomycetales bacterium; assembly: GCA_964373835.1. Classification (GTDB taxonomy): domain Bacteria; phylum Omnitrophota; class Gorgyraeia; order Aquiviventales; family Aquiviventaceae; genus CAYJWN01. Next base: position 11,657 of record CAYJWN010000049.1, on the reverse strand, counting down.
GGTGATCCCGACGTGTGTGGACCTGGAACGATTCACTCGTACCGCGCACCAAGCCGAGGGTGTGCCGATTCCACCGAACCGCTTCGTCTACGTCTATTTCGGCTCCATCGGCACGTTGTACCTGTTACCAGAAATGGTGGAGTTTTTTCAGGAGGCTGCAGCACGGAATCCTGCATCGTTTTTCCTGGTGCTCGCCAATGGCCCGGCCGAGGCTGCGGAGAACGTCTTCCGGCGCTGTGGGATGGCGCCAAGCGACTACGCGATTCAGCATGTGCCGTACGAAGATGTCGGCGCGTATCTTTCGGCGGCCCAGGCCTCCCTCTTCTTTATCAAACCCTGCTACTCGAAGGTGGGCTCGTATCCAACCAAATGCGGAGAATCCCTGGCCGCTGGATTGCCCGTGGTGACCAATCGGGGGTGCGTCGATATGGACGCCCTCATTGAGCAACACCGGGTCGGAGTTGTCATCGACGAGCTCACGCGTGAGGCGTATCGGGATGCGTTAGACCGGCTGGAGGCGCTCATGCGCGACCCGGGCTTGCCGGCCCGATGCCGGCAGGTGGCGGCCGAGTGTCTCTCGCTGGAGCGCGGAATCAGCGCCTACCAGCACGTCTACAGCGCCGTGTTGTCCGGCGCGGCCGATCAGGCACCGGTGTTGGTGGAGACATGAACGTGTTACTTGTTGCCGATCAGCAAGAAGCGGTTCGAGGAGCTCCCCACGGAGAGGCCTCACGAGATGGTGTGAATCGGCGCCTCTTGTTTTTGCTGCCCTATCCGCTGCATACGGTGCCAGGCCAGAGGCTGAAGTTTGAACAGTATTTCGGCATCTTTGAGCAAGCGGGCTACGAGATCCATGTCCGGTGTTTCTTCGATGAGCCGTTCTATCAGATCCTGTATCAGCCGGGACGGTATCTCCGCAAGGTCCTGTGGACGGTGCGCAGCTACCTCCGGAGGTTCCGGGACCTCCGGCACGCTGCCGCCTATGACGTCGTCTACGTTCACCTGTGGGTGGCTCCCCTCGGTCCGTCGCTCTACGAGTGGCTGTTGACACGGGTGAGAAGGCCCATCATCTACGATATCGATGATCTCATCTTTCTCCGTCATGCCAGCAGCGCCAATCGATTCGTCAAGTTCCTGCGGGGCAGGGGGAGTGTCCACTACCTCATGGCCCATAGCGATCACATCATCGTCTGCACCGACTATCTCAAAGCCTACGCCTTGCGCTTTAACCCGCACGTCACGAACATCTCCTCGACCATCAATACCGACGTGTACGTACCGCGCACGCGTTGGCCCGACAGCCGGAGCGTGTGCATCGGCTGGTCGGGGAGCCACACGACGGTCGCCTACGTGGCGCTGTTGCAAGATGTCTTCGAGGAGTTGAGCCAGCGGTATGACGTGTATTTCAAGGTCATCGGGCATCCTCAGCCGCCACTGCATGGTTTGAAGCTAGTTGCTCAGGACTGGCGTTTGGAGACGGAGGTCGAAGACTTGCAGGAAATAGACATTGGTGTCTATCCCCTCCCGAACGATGAATGGGTGCTGGGCAAGAGCGGACTCAAGGCGCTGCAATATATGGGGTTGGGCATTCCCACAGTGGCAACGGCGATTGGCGCCACGCGCGAGATTATCCGGGATGGCGAGAATGGGTTCCTAGCCACGTCGCGCGAGGAGTGGGTGGAGAAACTCGCGCGCCTGATCGAAGATCCTGCCCTGCGGGACCGCATCGGGGCGAATGGCAGGCGGACGGTGGAGGAGCGTTACTCCGTCAAAGGAAACGCGACGAGGTATCTGGAGATTCTCTCAATCGTCTGCCGTAACGCTCCCCCTCGGCCTGAGGAGTCTATGAGGCAGGCACAACCAGAACGAGTGGTTACGGCATGAGCCTGCAGAGCCGGTGATGGATCTTTCCCAGGAAGCGCTCAGCATGACCTCCCCCTGGCTGGCCTCTCCGTGGCTGATTGCTCCGTTGCTGATTGTTGTCGGCTCCAGACTCCTGACGCTCATGATGAGGCGCGTAGCACCTGACCCGTTCGTGACCACGATCCTCTTCTGGTCATACAGGGGTCGAGTGATCCTGACCGTAGCCCTGTTCTGCATTTCCTTTTGGCAGTGGCCCCTCCTGCGATCCTTGCAGACCACGGCCGGGTTCTGGATGTTTGGGCTGGACTGCACCATGTATCACCACCATGCCATTCGGATTGTCGATGCCTGGAACCACGGTCTTGAGTTACCCAATCCGGGGCTGAGGATTGAGTATTTCATCGTGATCGCGCTCATCTATAAGCTGCTAGGCCCCCACCCTCTCTACCCTGCACTGTTCAATAGTTGGCTGTCGGTTGTTACCGGCTTGCTCGCCTATCTGATCAGCAGACGGCTCATCGGCCGGCGGGCGGCTCTCACCACGGCAGTCCTGGTGAGTTTTTGGCCCTCCTCATTGATCTGGCCGACGCAGCTCCTCAAAGATTCGCTGGCGTGGTTCCTCATCTTTTCCGCATTTTGGCTCATCCTCCAGCTGGTGCCTGAGCGTGAGACCGGGGGATGGTCTCTGCGTCCTCGGTGGCTCCTGAGATGGCTGGCGCTTGGGATGGCGATCGTCCTGCTGACGCGGCTTCGCTTCTACCTCGGCTCGGTCTTCTCGTTGGCGGCGATCGTCTCCTTCGCTCCTGCAGCCGCGTTGGCGCTGATCCGGAGGCGGATTCGAACGAGCGTCTGCTACGCGAGCCTCGTCATTCTCATTGTGACGTCCACGTTGTTTGCCCGAACCATCAATACGGTTCAGCTGTTCTCTCCCCGCTATCCAGCCATTGGCCACCTCAAGCTCGCCCTAGAGCTCCAACAACGAGAGCAGTTTTCGTCCGCAGAAGCGGAGCTCCGACGCGCCGTTGCTCTGCAGCATCATGATGCAGGAGCTCTGTTGGAACTACTTCCGATCGCAGGCCTGAACGATCGACGCGAGGAAGTGATCGCCCTCTACGATTACCATCTCAACGTCGGGGGTGCAATCCCCACCGCCAACCTCCAGATGTCTGATGGGACAACTGCCCCCCGCGCTCCGACCCACCGGCAGCCGTCTACAACAGAGCAGAGGAGCCATGACTGGTCGCAGATGGACGACCAGATGGTCCTTTCCGCTCAGGAGATGACACCGCAGTTCTTTGGATTGACGCGAGAGGGATTTGTCGCCAGCGGCGGGCATTCGCTGATGGACGCCTGGGCGCGCATTTTCGACTTCGTAAGTCTGGCGGCCTATCTTCCTCGGGCGGTTGTGGTCGGACTCTTCGCCCCGTTTCCCTGGCAATGGTTCGATACGAAAGGCAGCACGGGCATCATGCGGACGTGGGCAAGCGTCGAAATGGTGCTGATCTACCTGCTCATCCCAGCCCTGATTGCGGGGGTGCGCAATATCATCAAGCAGCGTCGCGTTGAAGGCATATTTCTGCTCACCGCCATCCTGTTCTTTGCTGTGTCCATGTCGCTCGTCGTTGCCAACCTGGGTACACTCTTTCGCCTGCGGCTTCAGTTCCTGTTGCCGCTCCTTCTGGTCATCGCGGCAGGCGATCCGCTGGCGATCTACGGCGCACTCCTGGCCCGTCTCAAACAGTGGATGAGCACGCAGAAAGCCTTGCGCGCCGAATGAGCAGCATGGTGGGCCGCAGACCAGGTGACCTGAGAGCACAATTCTTCTGGGCCATCCTCGCGGCGCTGGCCCTGTATTGGCCTGGGCGGTTTCTGAGCCCGCTGGACGGCTTACCCCTCGATGGGAAAAGCGAAGCGCTCCTCCTCGGACTACTGCTGCCGATGCTCTGCTGGCTTCATCCGGCGGCCCTACGGGCCGCATGGGCTCGTGGACTCATTGCCAGTCTGCTGGCATGGAAGCTGATCATGGCCCTCTCCTTCACCCAGGAGGGGTGGTGCACGAAGTTTCTCACCTCGGCGCCCCTCGTTGACGGGGGAACCAGAGTGCAGCAGAGTTGGGACGTCCGCACGGGGTGGCCGTGCCGGACACCTGCCTGTTCAGCGATTGCCGCCCACCCCTATGAGGCCTTGACGGATTTTCCGGTGTGGTTCGTCAACCTCCTCGAGGCGCCGATGTCTCATGCGTGGCTGCGCGTCGGCACGGCCGGTCCACGGCCCCCGCGGGGCGCATTGGAGATGCAGGTCAACGGCTATCTCACCACCGACACGCCCGGCAGGCTGGCGATTCTCATCGGTGACGCGATGCGCGTCGAGGGGTCGGTGGGACAGACGCCGCTTGTGTCCAAGGGAAGGACCGCCCTTGTCGCCCACCTCGAACCCGGTGTGCATCCGGTCCGGTTGACCGCGATGCTCTCAGGGACCTCATGGAAGTTTGTGCCGCTTTGGAATGGGAAGGAGACCTGGGCAGCTGCCCTGACCACCGTGGAGGCCCCGTCCGCGGTCGATCGAACCCTTTGGAGCGTCGGGAGGTGGGTGGCGCCGCTTTTGATCGTCCTGTTGGTGTTGGGATGGCTGACGTCGTATATCATCGAGACCCGCCCCAGCGTTCCGATGGTGCTGTGGACGGTGGGCGCGTCAGTCGGCATGGCCCTCGCGGGCCTCATCGGGCAGGGCCAGGCGGCGCGGGCGGCGACCGTGGCGCTCTTTGGGAGTCTGGCGATTCCTCTGGCACATCGGCTGCAGAATCTCCGCGGCGCCTTCTGGCTCATCGGCGTTCCGTGGCTCAGTCTATTGGCGGCACACCAGTTCTGGCAGATCGGCCGATTTACCCTCTACTCGATTGGTGATGATTGGCTGAACTACCAAGTCTACGCCCATCGGATTTTTATGCAGGGCGACTGGCTCGTAGGGGGGGAGGCAGCGTTCTACGATCAACCGCTGTACCGTTGGATCAACGGAGTCCTGCATCTGGTCTTTGGCGATTCCAGTGTGGGGGAGCTCTACTGGGATGCCGCGTCTCTGCTCATCGGTGCCCTTTTCTGTTTTTACGTGGTCAAGCGGCTGGGAGGGTTCCGGTGGGGCCTGGCCGCTGCCGTGACAACATTGACCACGTTCGCGCTTGGTCCGGTGTGGTATCTGATCGGCCGTGGGCTCTCGGAGATCGCCGCCACAGGATTCACGTACCTCGCGGCCTTCTGCGTCCTCAGGGCCCGACGCGGGCCAGTGGTGTGTGCCGCCGTGGCCGGCTTGTTGGCGACACTGATGTGGTACACGCGGCCGAACTACCTGCCGCTGGCAATCGCGCTCGCTGCGCTCTTCCTGCCTGTTGCAATGCCGGCGCGTCAGTGGCTCTCCGGTTTCTCGCTCCTGCGGCGGGTGCCCCACAAGCCCCTGTTCATGTATCTGGCTGTCGTGGCGCTCGGCCTGGTGGTGTTTGCTGCCAGGACCTGGCTCTACACCGGGCACTTCAGCGTGTTCTATGGGACGCGCCTGACGACCATCCTGACCGGTCTGGGTCCCTCGACCTTGTTGTCGGCTGAGGCGTGGCGTAAGGCGATGGCCAGCCTGCTGGCTGTGCTGACCGTCCAGGATTCTCCTCTGCGGCTGGATCCTCGCGGGTGGGTGGTGCTGTCCGGCTCAGTGTGTGCGCTGCTGGCCCTCCTCCGCGTGCCATTCTTTAATCGCTTGCCGTTGGGTCCGGGCGTCGTATGTCTAGGCGCGATGGCGTTTGCCCTCTTGGTGCACGGCTGGGGCTACCCGGGACGGTTTTCTGTCCACCTGATTCCCGCGGCGACGGCGATGGCGCTGTGCGCCGTAGTCCTCATAGCCCACCGTGGGGCGCCGCATCTGTGGTCTTCCGCGCGCGGGGCTTGGCAGCGGCTGCTGCAGGCACATCTGGCAGGAGCGGCCCCATGACGGCGCACCGGTCCGCAGCGGCCCTCCTCGTCCTGGTCGCACTGCTGCCGCGGCTGCTCGTGGTGCTCATAACGATCGATCGAAGCCCTGAGGTCTTCGAGTACGAGGGACTGGCCAACAACCTCCTGGCGGGACGAGGCTATACCGATTCCCACCTTGGCACGACCTACTGGAGTTCCCACAGCGGATTTCCTTACGTCTTCCTCACCGCTGGTGTGTATGCAGCCAGTGACCATTCCTCCCGTGCGATGCTCCTCGTCCAGTGCCTCCTCAGCGGAGTGCTGGTGCTGGTCGTGCACGCCCTCGGCCGTCGGGTTGGCGGGGCGGGTGTCGGGGTCCTGGCGGGGGTCTTGGTCGCCCTCCATCCGGGGTTGGTGTACTACGACACGCATAAACTGCACCCCTTGGGCTTTGATGCGCTGCTGATGGTGTCCACGACGCTGGCCTTCTGTCGGTTGATCACGACGCCGTCGGTTCGCGGCGCCGTGATCACGGGACTCCTAAGCGGCCTGGCCCTCCTTCAGCGGGGCACCTTTCTTCTTGCTGCGGTGATGGGCGTGTGCGCGCTGTGGTGGCTGGTCAGGAATCGCTGGATGGTGCTGAAGGTGACGCTTGCCTTCGCGCTCGGGGCGAGCCTGGTCGTCGGGCCGTGGCTCATCCGCAACTACCTTCACCACGGGACACTCGTCCTCATGACCTACTCCGGCGAGCTCCTGTGGCGTGGCAACAACCCGCACGCGACCGGCTCCTCGTTGACCAAGGACAAGCATTCGATTCTCGAGACGGCTGATCCCGCGTTTCGCGCCCAGCTGTACGGGTTGGATGAGCTAGGCCAGATGCAGCTGTTTCTGGCATCAGCGAGACGGTACATCACAGACCATCCTTGGACTTTTGTCGCGAATGTCGCAAAGCGGTTTTCCTACTTCGCATGGTTTTCGCCGGTCACTGGCCTGCTATACCCTGCGATTTTCCTTCGGATATATCAGGTCTACTACGGGGCCATGCTGATCGCTGCGATCATCGGTATCAGCTCGATGCGCCGGTGGTGGCGGACCGAACATCAGGTGACCTGGCTGACGATGTTGTTTCTGGGAGGCACATGGTGTCTCGTCGGTCTGGCCCAAAGCATCTTCTATGTGGAGATTCGCCATCGCTGGGGGGTTGAAGGCCTGATGCTGGTCTTTTCAGCCGTTGGCATCTTCCACCTCCTGCGTCTGCAACCCAGGAGGGCTGAGCGCTGAGGATGATTCGCGCATGAGCACTGAGACGATCCTTCAACCATCCGTGAAGGACGCTGCGCTGGACGGGCCGACGGCGTTGCCGAAACGCCTGATGACTGACATCATCTGTATCTCCTCCATCGATTGGGACTTCATGTGGCAGACCCATCAGGAGATCATGTCACGTCTTGCCGCCCAGGGAGATCGCGTGCTGTTCATCGAGAACACAGGGACACGGCTTCCGCGGTTGAGTGATTTGCCTCGCGTCCTGGATCGCCTGAAGAACTGGCGCCGCGGTGTCTGTGGGATTCGACAGGAGCGGGAGAGCCTGTTCGTGTTCTCGCCGTTGGTGATTCCGATACCCCACTCCTGCGTCGCGGCCAGGCTGAACCAGTGGTTCCTCCTCTTTGTCTTGCGCCGATGGATGAAAGCGATGGGCTTCGGCCAACCGATCATCTGGACGTTTCTGCCAACGCGGCTCACCATCGATCTGATCAACGAGATCGACCATCGTCTGCTCATCTACTACTGCGCGGATCGCTTCACCGCGGTGTCTGCCGAGACAAAGAAAATCGAACGCTCGGAAGTGGAGCTGCTGCGGCGGGCAGACCTGGTCTTCGTCACGTCTCAGGCGCTCGCGCGCCACTGCGGCCAGTTTGCCTCAAAGGTCTACTGTTTTCCGGCCGGGGTCGATCTCGGCATGTTCAATCTGGAGAACGCCTCGCCGGCCCCCCAAGAACTTCGAGGCCTGCGTCAGCCGGTCATTGGCTATGTCGGCGGGATCCACCAGTGGCTGGATCTGGAACTCCTGCGCACCATCGCCCTGAAGCGCGTCGAGTATTCCTTTGTCTTGGTAGGGCCCGTCCAGACCGATGCCAGTCTCCTGCAGGGGTTGCCGAATGTAAAACTGGTCGGTGAGCGACCGCACCACGAACTGCCGAATTACATCCGCCAGTTTGATGTCGGGATCATCCCCTACCGTGTGACCGACTACACCCAGCATGTCTATCCGTCCAAGTTGAACGAGTATCTGGCCATGGGCAAGCCGGTGGTGTCGACGGCGCTGCCGGAGATCCAGTCATTCAACCAACGATTCGGTTCGTTGGTGCATATCGGGCAGGATGCGGCGGGATTTGACGAGGCTCTGGAGCGCGCACTGCTCGATCGCAATGAGACGATAGCCCACGAGTGTTATCGCGCCGCCTGTGCCAACGATTGGGAGACACGGGTCCAGCAGCTCTCAGGGATTATTCGCGAGGCCGTCCAACAAAAATGGGACCGACGCGAACAGCAATGGCTTCAGGTCTTTGCCCAGTTGGTCCGTACCTCGCGACGTCGCTTGACCAAAGTGTTTCTCTCAGCACTCATTGGGTACCTCATCCTGTTCCACACGCCAGCGCTCTGGTGGCTGGCGCAGCCGCTGTGGTTGAAGGACACGCCGGTTCACGCGGATGCGATTGCGGTGTTTGCGGGGGGCGTTGGGGAGTCGGGGCAGGCGGGTCAAGGCTACCAGGAGCGCGTGGAGCACGCGGTTTCGTTGTATCGGCAAGGGTTTGCGCCTCTATTGCTCTTTTCTTCCGGCTATCGTTACACCTTCAAGGAAGCCGAGGTCATGAAAGTCCTTGCGGAGTCCCTCGGGGTTCCTGCCACAGCCATCATTCTCGAGGAGCTCGCGGGCAACACCAGGGAGAACGTCCGTTTGAGCGCCGCCCTGTTACGCAGCCAGGGTTGCCACTCGGTCTTGGTCGTCAGCAGCCCGTATCACATGCGCCGCGTGTCACTCGTCTGGCGCAAGGAAGCGCCGGACATCTCCACGACGTGGACGCCCATCCCCTACAGCCATTTCTTTGGAGACCACAGCCAGGTGAAGTTACGGCATGTGCAGGCGATCGCCCATGAGTACCTCGGGATTCTGTACTACTGGTGGAAAGGGTGGATGTAGCGAGCATGTGCGGGATCTGCGGCGTCGTGAACTTCCAGGGTGAGCCGGTCTCCGAGGCGCTGTTATCGTCGATGGCTGGACGGCTGCGCCATCGGGGGCCGGATGCGCTGGGTATCGCCCGTCCGGAGATATGGTCAGGTCTTGGACACACCCGGCTGAAGGTCATCGATTTGTCAGAGATGGCCAACCAGCCGATGGCGAGTCAAGATGGTCGGGTCTGGATCGTTTATAACGGCGAGATCTATAATTACCGAGCCCTTCGATCAGCGTTGCAGGGATATGGGCGCCGTTTTGTGAGCGCCTCAGATACCGAAGTCATCCTGCAGGCCTACGAGCAGTGGGGGGAGGACTGCGTCGTCCGACTTGAGGGGATGTTCGCCTTTGCCATCTTCGACGGACGGCGACGGCGCATGGTGTTGGCTAGGGATCGGACGGGGAAGAAGCCGCTCTTCTACTACCGCGACCAGGAGCGGCTCGTCTTCGCGTCGGAGATCAAAGCGCTGCTCGTCCACCCGTCGGTGCCGTGCGAGTTTCAGGAACGCATTCTGCCTCGGTATCTAGCGTACGGCTATGTCCCGCCGCCCGAGACGTTTTATACGAACATCCGATCGCTGCCGCCGGCCTCGCTGATGGTGGTGGACCTGCCGGATGGCAGGGAGCGCCAGCAGACCTACTGGCAACTGCCCCTGTTGGAGCAGCCGCTCCGGGTATCTCGACGCGAGACGATCCGAGGCCTGCGGGAACGCCTGACAGAGGCGGTTCGCAAACGACTGGTGTCGGATGTGCCGCTGGGGGCGTTCTTGAGCGGTGGGATCGATTCGACCATCGTCGTTGGTCTCATGAGCCGTTTGACCGGGCAGCCGATCCATACCTTCAGCATCGGCTTTCGCGGGGATCCCCGCTATGACGAAACTCCCTACGCGCGGCTCGTCGCCCAGCAGTTTCAAACCCGCCACACGGAGTTCATGGTGCAGCCGAAGGCGTTCGAGTTGCTCGAACGGTTGGTTTATCATCATGACCAGCCGTTCGGCGACGCTTCGGCGATCCCGACGTTCCTGCTGTGCGCCTTGACGAAAGAGCATGTCACCGTGGCATTGAACGGGGATGGAGGCGATGAGTGCTTTGCCGGCTACCGGCGCTTTCAGGCGGCGGCGGCTTCGGCCAGGCTTCCCCGATGGCTCAGCGGCGCTCTGGCCAAATGCTTGGCGACCCTACCCCCCACCGCCCAGCGGCACCGCCGGATCGGGGAGATGCTTCGGTTCCTCAGCGCGGCCCAGCGGCCGTGGGATGAGCGTCTGGTGCGGTGGATTTCCTATTTCCCTGAGCCCGCCAGGCTGCTGCGTCCTGAAATACGCGCACGGGTGGCGGATGATGATTGGCTGGCTCCCGCACGACTCTGGCTCTCGCAGGCCCATCGGAGTTCTCCGTTGACCCAGGCGCTCTACTTCAACTTCCAGGAGTATCTGCCGAATGACCTGCACGTAAAGATGGACCGCTGCAGCATGGCGCACGGGCTTGAGACCCGCTCGCCATTCCTGGATACCGAGGTGATTGAGTACGCCGCGCGCCTTCCCGATGCGCTGAAGCTGCGCGGGATGACGACGAAGTGGATCCTCAAAGAGGCGTTCGCGGATCTCTTGTCGCCGGCCATTCGGCGTCGGGCCAAGCAGGGCTTCGGAGTGCCCTTGGATGCGTGGTTTCGGACCGACCTGCGCGATGCGGTGTCGGAGTTGTTGTTGTCGCCTGGCGCACGCCTGGCAGCGTACCTCGAGCCGCAGGCGATCCGCGACGTATGGCAGGCGCATCTGCGCGGCGATCGGAACATGGGCTTGCCGTTGTGGAACCTGCTGACGCTGGAGATCTGGCTGCGCATGTGCGCGCGGCACGTGTGGACGAGCCCCTCCCCAGAGCCGGTGGCGGTCGTGCAGAATGGCACGAGCCAGCGCACGCCCTCCTGGGGATTGAGCGGATGAGTGAGCAGAGACCGTCTCGGCGGAAGCGGGCCATCCTGCTGATCTCGGTAGCTGTCGCGTTCCTATGGGGCATGGGGTATTGGCCGGTACACAGCCGTCAGGGGATCAACTACGAGGTGACACAGCATACCCTGCCGCTGTCGCTGAAGCTGGCGGGTTTCGTGTACCGTGATATGGAGTACCGCCACTTGGCGGGCGCGTTGACCCGTGGGATTCATGGCGACCAAGCGAAAGTGTTGCGGCTGTACGAGTGGGTTCGCGCTCATATCGCAGCGGGCAACCCGCCTGGGCTGCCCGTCGTGGATGACCATGTGTGGAACATCATTGTCAGAGGTTACGGTGATCCGGACCAACTCGCAGACGTCCTTGCGACCCTGTGCGCGTACGCCGGCATTCCCGCGGAGCTGGCGATGCTCGGCCCACCGGGTGGCCGGATGGTCCATGCCATCGCGATGGTGCAACTGGAGGGTCGCTGGTGTCCCTTGGATCCGTTCTACGGTATCGTCGTGCGGAGCGCCGACGGGCACCTGATGTCGCGAGAAGAGCTCTTGGCCGATCCAGCGCCCCTGCGTCAAGCCGCTCACGGCCTCATCATCAAGGGTGTGGAGTACTCCCATTTCTATGCGTGGCTGCCGGAGATCGGCTCGAGCGCCGAGCTCCGTCCATACCGCCACATGCCCGTGCGGC
>CAYJWN010000048.1:0-13018 GCA_964373835.1 uncultured Planctomycetales bacterium | reverse complement strand
TTTATTAGTGTAGGGCATACACTTAATGACGCCGGGCGCTTCGCACAACGGACGAGTCGCAGAGCACGCCATCGCGGTCGATGTCGTGCTCTTCACCATTCAAGGCGGGACGCTGAAGGTCCTGCTGGTCAAGCGCCAGCAGGCGCCCTACCGGGGGGCGTGGGCGCTGCCGGGGGGGCTTGTGGGGACCGATGAGTCGGTGGACACGGCGGCGCTGCGCGAGCTGCAGGAAGAGACCAATATCGGCAACATCTACCTGGAGCAGCTCTACACCTTCGGGGAGCCGACCCGCGACCCCCGGGGGCGGGTCATTACGGTGGCGTACTACGCGCTGGTGCACTGGCAGCAGTTCCAGCTCAAGGCGCGCCAGCGAGTCTCGCAGGCAAGCTGGTTTCCGGTGAGGCGGCTGCCGCCGCTGGCGTTCGATCACCGGCGCATCGTGGATTATGCCTTCGAGCGGTTGCGCAACAAGAGCAACTACACGACCGTCGGCTTTCAGCTGCTGCCGCGGCAGTTCACCCTGACGGAGCTGCAAAGCTCCTACGAGGTGATCCTCGGGCAGCGGCTGGACAAGCGCAACTTCCGACGCAAGATGCTGCAGCTGGGCATCCTGAAAGGGACGCGCGAGTTCAAGGCGAACGGCCGGCAGCGGCCGGCGCGGCTGTACACCTTTATGGAGCCGAAAGTCGTGAAGCTGCAGGAAAAGGGGATCATCGTCCCCTTCTAAAAATGATTACACAGATTAGAAAAGCAGATTACGCAGATAAAGCCGGTGGCAACGGCCTGAACGGGAATGGTCGACACACGGATGCCCACGCGACCAACGGCAACGGCCATGCGAACGGCCGCGCCGCCGTAGAGCCCCCGCACTATGCCCTTCTGAAAGAAAAGATCGCCATCCTCAAGAAAGAGCGCCATGCGGTCATCCTCGCCCACAACTACCAGGAAGGCGCCATTCAGGACGTGGCCGACTTCGTGGGCGACTCGCTGGGCCTGGCTCGGAAGGCGCAGGAGACGGATGCCAAGGTGATCTTGTTCTGCGGCGTGCACTTCATGGCGGAAACCGCCGCCATGCTCTGCCCGGACAAAACCGTGCTCATGCCGGATCTCGCCGCCGGCTGTTCCCTGGCGGACATGATCATCCCGGAACAGGTGCGCGCGTGGCGGGCAAGACATCCGGAGGGGGTCGTGGTGTGCTATGTCAACACCTCGGCCGCGGTCAAGGCGGAGTGCGACTACTGCGTGACCTCGACCAACGGGGTGAACGTCCTCGAGCATATCCCCGCAGACAAAGAGATTCTGTTCGTGCCGGATTACTACCTGGGGAGCTACCTGAAGGCGAAGACGAAGCGGAAGATCCACCTGTGGAAAGGCTACTGCCCCGCCCATGCGGCCATCCTGCCGGAAAACGTGGACCGCCTGCGCGAGGAGCATCCGGAGGCGGAATTCCTCATGCACCCGGAGTGCGGCTGCACCACGAAGCAGATGGATCTGGCGGATCAGGTGCTCTCAACGGAGGGGATGGTGCAGTACGTGAGGCGCTCCCCCGCCAAGGAGTTCATCATCGCCACGGAAAACGGCCTGCTGCATCGGCTGCGCACGCAGCATCCGGAGAAGACGTTCTACCCGGCCAGCGAGGCAGCCAGCTGCCACCACATGCAGCGCAACACGCTGGACAAGGCGTTTATGTCGCTCGTGAGGATGCAGCACGTGGTGACGGTGGACCCGAAGATCGCGGAGCGGGCGGTCGTGCCGATCCAGCGCATGCTCGAGATTACCTGAAAAAATCAGGCTGGATTACACAGATAAAACCGGCTCTATCTGTGTAATCTGCTCTTCGAGAGTCGATTAACGTGCGAATCTGCGTAATCACATACTCTGCGAAATTACGTCAGGGATTTTCTCGAAGTCCTTCGGCTCATCAATCGTCAGGCCCTTCGCGGTTTTCTCAATGCGCCGCAACAGCCCCGTGAGCACCCTGGCCGGCGGAAACTCGATGAAGTGCGTGGCCCCTGCCTGGATGAGGTGGCGCATGGACGGCTCCCACAGCACCGGGCTGACGATCTGCTTGACCAATAGCTCACGCATCTCATCCGGATTCTGAAACGGCTTGCCGGTCACGTTGCTGATGACCGGAAACAGCGGCCGTTGAATCTCGATCTTCGAGAGGGCCTGCCGAAACTTGGCCGCGGCCGGCTGCATCAAGGGAGAGTGGAAGGCGCCGGCTACCGCGAGCTTCACCACGCGCGCAGCACCCTGCGCCTTCGCCGCTTCTTCCGCCTTCGCAACGGCCTCGACCGTCCCCGAGAGCACCACCTGGTCTTGCGCATTGTAATTGGCCACCGTTGCCCCTGATGCCTGGCAGACCGCCTCAACGGCCTGCGGAGCCAACCCGATCACCGCGAGCATGGCACCCTTGTGGTGCGCGGCGCACTCCGCCATGGCATCGCCGCGCGCCTGCACGAGATAGAGCGCATCGGGGAACTTGAGCGCATCCGCCACCGCCAGCGCCGTCAATTCCCCCAGGCTGAGGCCTGCGGCGCCGACCGGCTTGAGCGACTGCGCCTGCTCGTGAAACGCGGCGAAAGCGGCCACCGACGTCACGAAGAGCGCGGCCTGGCACTGTTCGGTCTTGGTCAGCTCCTCCTGCGGCCCCTCAAAACACAGCGCCGCCACATCAAAACCCAGGTGGGTGTTGGCGCGCTTGTAGATGGAGCGGGAGGCTTCGTAGCGGTCGTAGAACGCCTTGCCCATCCCCACCGCTTGGGCGCCCTGGCCTGGTAATAAGTACGCGATGCGTGACATCCAGTTAGCGAAGCGTTAGCAATAAGCTCTACAGCCAGTTATCTGGTTCTCGGCAGTAAGCAGTAAGGAAGGCTGGCGGCCACGTCTTACTGCTTACTGCCGACCGGCGTCAGACTGGCTGTACTGCTTACTGCTGAACGTATTACCACTGGAGCAGGAGGGAGCCCCAGGTGAGACCGGCGCCGAAGGCCACCATCACGACGCGGTCATTGCGCGTGATGCGGCCTTCGTTGACCGCCTCATAGAGGGCGATGAGGTTGGAGGCGGCGGAGGTGTTGCCATACCGCTGGAGGTTCATGTAGACCTTCTCGATCGGAAAATCCGCCCGCCTAGCCACCGCCTCGATGATGCGGGTGTTGGCCTGGTGCGGGATGAAACACGCCACGTGCTCCGGTTTGAGCTTCCCTTCCTTCATGACGCGCTTGGCGGAATCGGCCATGCGGCGGACCGCCAGCTTGAAGATCTCCACGCCGTTCATCCGCAAAAAGTGCAGCCGTTGATCCACCGAGGCGTGCGAGGGCGGGTGTTTCGAGCCTCCCCCCGGCATGTAGAGCAGATCAGCGGCCGAGCCATCGGCGCCCATGTCGGTGGCGAGAATGCCGCCGCGAGTGACGGGCGCCATCACGCATGCCCCCGCCCCATCGCCGAACAGCACGCAGGTGGAGCGGTCCGTCCAGTCGATGAAACTGGAGAGCACCTCCGCGCCGATCACCAAGGCGTTGCGATAGCGACCACAGAGGAGATACTGCTGGGCGGTGATCATCGCAAAGACCGAGCCGGAGCAGGCCGCAGACAGGTCAAAGCAGACCGCGGCACCCGCTCCCAACCGCCTTTGCACCAGGCACGAGGTGGAGGGAAACAGCATATCGGGGGTCGTGGTCGCCACGATCAACAGCTCGACGTCTTTGGGATCCAGGCGCGCCTGTTTGAGCGCCTCCCGAGCCGCTTTGTAGGCGAGGTCGCTGGTGGCGGTGCCGGGAGCGGCCACGTGCCGTTCGCGGATGCCCGTGCGGCTCTGGATCCACTCGTCATCGGTGTCCACCATCTTCTCCAGATCGTGGTTGGTGAGCACCTTGGGGGGGACATACATCCCTAAGCCGGTGATGCCGATGCGGCGGGTGACGCGCTGGCGAACGGCTCCCCGTGCCATTACGATTGGGCGTGCTTGGTGGCGACGTCGACCGCCTCCACCATATGCCGATTCAGCTCGGTGCGGACGGCTTCGTAGGCGACCCGGATGGCGTTTTTGATGGCCTTGCTGCTGGAGCCGCCGTGCGCGATGATCGAAATCCCGTTGACGCCTAACAAGGGCGCGCCCCCGTGCTCGGCATAGTCCACTTCTTTGCGCAACTGGATGAACGCGTCGCGGGCGAGCCACGCGCCAAGACGCGTCATCGGGCTCATGGCCAGCGACCGTTTGAGCTGCACGCTGATCGCCTGCGCCAGGCTCTCGGCCGTCTTGAGAGCGACGTTGCCGGCAAACCCGTCGCAGACGATGACATCCACTTCACCCGAGAAAATATCACGACCTTCCACGTTGCCGACGAAGTTGAGGCCAGAGGCCTCCAGCATCCCGTACGCTTCCTTGATGAAATCGGTGCCCTTGGACGCCTCTTCGCCGACATTCAACAGCCCTACCGTCGGGCGGGGTTCGCCGACGACGCAGCGCATGTAGGCTTCGCCCATCAGGCCGTACTGCAGCAGGTGGAGCGGCTTGGGGTCGATGTTCGCACCGACGTCGATGAGGAGGGTATCGCCTTTCACGCCCGGGATGAGGATCGCGATGCCGGGCCGCTCAATGCCCGGCAGCAGGCCCACCAGCAGGGTGCTGGCGGAGGCGACCGCCCCGGTGTTGCCCGCCGAGATAAACGCATCGACCTTCTTGTCTTTCAAGAGCTCAAGGCCGACGTTGATGGAGGAGTCGCGCTTTTTGCGGATGCTCGCAACCGGCGATTCATCCATGCCGATCACTTCCGGGGCATGGAGAATCGACAGGTTGGAGGGATAGCCGGCGTACCGGGAGAGCTGCCGCTTGATGGCGTCCTGTTTGCCGACCAGGATGATGTCGACCGCCAGTTCTCTGGCCGCGCGGATGGCGCCCGCCACCTCCGTCTCAGGGGCGGTGTCGCTTCCCATCGCATCGAGCGCGATTTTCATCGACTCTCCGTGTGCATGGACCCGTGGCGGCGCCTACTCGGACGGCTTGGCCTTCTCGCGCACGACGAGCACCTGGCGGCCCCGGTAGTAACCGCACTGCGGGCACACGCGGTGCGGCAGGATCGGCTTGGCGCACTGGGGGCAGGTGGTCATCGACGGCATCGCCAGCTTCCAGTGCGTGCGGCTTTTGTCCCGACGGGCTTTTGAATGCTTTCGCTTGGGAAGCGCCATGGTGTCGAGTCCTCGGTTGCGCTACCGGCCGACGTCGGCGGATCCTTCGCTGACGCGATGGACGGCGGCCTGATGGCTGCACGACGCGGCGTTGAGATTCTGTCCGCAATTCCGGCACAGCCCTTTGCAGTCGGGCCGGCAGAGGGGAACCATCGGATAGGCCAGGAGGATCTCCTGGCGGACATCCTCGGTGATGTCCACCACATCCGTGGGCTGCACGGTATAGCTGAAGACGGCAGCGGCCCGGATCGTCGAGGGAAACTCATCCAGGCACCGCGCGCAGGCCATCACCGACGGGCAGCGGATGTCGGCCTTGACCACCAGTTCTTTCTCCGCAAGCGTCATGAAGGCCTCGACGTCGAACGGCTCGCGGAGGTGGATGTCCGACCGCTCCATATCCAACGTGCTGGGATCGTACGTCGCGTGCTGCTTCAGCCCTCCTTCGGGGATGTGGTGGACGTGGATTTTCATCGCAGCTTCTGCCGCAGCGCGCGGGCGACAAACGGCGGGACAAACGCGGAAAGCTCCGCCCCCAGCTCCGCCGCTTCTTTGATGAGGCGCGCCGAGAAATACGCGTACGACTCCGACGGCATCATGAAGATGGTTTCCACATGCCCGGAGAGCTTGCGGTTGGTCAGCGCCATCTGGAACTCATACTCAAAATCAGAGAGCATGCGCAGGCCGCGGATCATCACCCGGGCCCGCTGGCGGCGGATGTAGTCCACCGCCAACGTGTCGAAATGGTCGACGCGCACGCCCCGGAGCGACCGGGTCGCCCGGCGCAGGAACTGGATGCGCTCCTCCACGCTGAAGAGCGGGGCCTTGCCCGGATTGTGCGCCACGGCGACAATGACCTCATCGAAGATCTTGCGGGCGCGCCGGATGAGGTCGATGTGGCCGTAGGTGACCGGATCGAACGTCCCTGGATAGACGGCTCGCGTCGTCATGAGCGGCTCGCAGTCGGCTGATAAAAAGAGAGCACCGTATCACCATACCGGTGCTGCTTCCACTGTCGCAATGGACCTACGGACTCTGGCAGGACGGTGCGCTGATCATGCTCAATCGCCACGATCCCAGAGGGCGCGAGCATAGCACACTCCACGACGGTGTTCAAGGCTTTTTTTCCCTCGTCGGTGCGGTAGGGAGGGTCAAAGAAGATGACGTGAAACGGCGGCTCATCCGCGGCCAACTGGCGCAGGCCGCGCTCCACCTCCAGATGGAGCAGCCGCCAGGCGTGGCGCGAAAGCTCCGGCTCAAGACGCGTCAGGTTGTCCCGGATGGCGATGATCGCCTCCGTATCCGATTCGATGAACGCCACAAACGCCGCCCCGCGCGAGAGCGCTTCAAGCCCGAGGGCACCGCTGCCCGCAAACGCATCGAGGATGCGGCTGCCCTCGACCGCGCTGCCGAGGATGTTGAACAGCGCCTGGCGAACTTTTTCGCTTGTTGCGCGAATGGCGGGCGGCGTCACGAGCCTCCGCCCCTTGAACTGCCCCGCCGCGATGCGCAACATCAGCCGGGCTGCTGCCGAAACCGGGTCAGCCGGTCCCGGAGCGCCGAGAGGGTCGGCTCGGCCAGCTCCGGATCGCGGGCGATGAGCGCATCCGCCTCCTGGCGCGCCGATTCAAGCAGCGCGCGGTCCCTGGCCAGATCGGCGATTCGAAAGCGCAGCCACCCGTGCTGGCGCCGCCCGAGGAGCTGCCCAGGGCCGCGCTGCTCCAAATCCTGTTCGGCCAGCTGAAACCCGTCGGTCGTCTGTGCAAACGCGCTCAACCGCTGGCGCACCGCCGGATCCTGCGCCTCGCTGATGAAGACGCACGTCGCCGGATGGGCGCCCCGCCCGATCCGGCCGCGCATCTGATGGAGCTGCGCTAAGCCGAACCGCTCCGGGTGCTCAATGACCATGATGGTCGCGTTGGGAACATCCAGCCCCACTTCGACGATGACCGTTGAAACCAACAGGTGCAGTTCACCCTTGGCAAAAGCCGCCATCCGCTTTTCTTTTTCCTTCGGCGACAACTGCCCATGCAACAGCCCGACGCGAAATTCCGGAAAGATCTCCGTCTGGAGCTGTTTGGCCATCTGCGTGGCGGCCTTCAGCTCCTGGCTTGCGCGCTTATGGCGCCCGCCAGATGATCCCTGAGGCGACATCCCGCCCGCAGTCGAGGGATCCACCAGCGGATAGACGATGTAGCCCTGGCGCCCCTGCGCCAATTGCCGGCGGATCATGGCGTAGAGCTCGGAACGCTGGGCCTCGCGAATCCACATCGTATCGATGGGGCTGCGGCCCGGAGGCAACTCGGTGATCGTTGAGACCGCCAGGTCGCCGTAAATCGACAGGGCCAGCGTGCGCGGGATCGGGGTGGCCGTGAGCACCAGGACATCCGGCATCTTGGCCTTCTTCGCCAGATGCGCGCGCTGGATGACGCCGAATTTGTGCTGCTCATCAATGATCACGAGCGCCAGACGTTTAAAGGTGACGCTGGTTTGGATGAGCGCATGGGTGCCGATGACGACGGAGAGGCGGCCGGCTGCGATCTCCTGCGCCCGCCGTCTTCGCTCAGCCGGCGGAACCCCCTGGGAGAGCAAGCCGACGGTCACCCCCAGCGGACCGAGATACTCCGCGATGACCCGCGCGTGCTGCTCGGCGAGCAGCTCGGTGGGAGCCATCAGCGCCACCTGATCGCCGCTCTGCACCGCCACCGCCACGAGAAAGACGACCACAATGGTTTTGCCGCACCCGACATCCCCCTGGAGCAGCCGGTACATCGGAGCGCTCCGGCTCAGATCGTGAAGCAGCTCCTCGAGCACTCGCTGTTGGCTTGCGGTCAGTGTAAACGGCAGTTGGTGGCGCAGGCCCTGTGTGAGCGCGCCCTCGAGGCGGTAGTGTTGGGGTTTGGTTTTGGTCTCGGTCTGCGCCCGACGCTGAGCCAGGGCGAGCTGAAGCAGGAAGAGCTCCTCGAACGCCAGCCGCTCTTGGGCGGCTGGCAACGAGTCCCATGAGGATGGGAAATGGAGCTCGCGAACGGCCTCAACCAGGCCCGGCCAGCCTCTTGTTCGTCGCAGCGGCTCGGGCAGCGGGTCATCAAGATCCCCCGCGTCCTGCTCGAGGATGGTCGCGATGATCCGCCGAAACCATCGCTGGCTCATCCCGCTTGTGACTGAGTAGACGGGCACAATCCGCCCCATGTGGAGCTGGCTGTCTTCCCCATCATCGACCCGCTCCATCTCAGGGTGGATCATCTGACGGCGCGAACCGGCCTCCACCTTTCCGTAGAGCACCAGCTCATCATCCACCTTCAACTGCTGAGCCAGGTAGGGCTGGTGGAACCAGAGGGCATAGAGCACCCCGGAGGCATCCCCGATCGCCGCTTCAAAAATGGTTTGCCCGCCCCGGCGATAGCGAGAGGCGGGCCGGGGACCCCCACGGATGGGACGCAGGCTCTTGGCCAAAACCCGCCCGCGGATGGTCACCACCGCTCCGGGCGTGGCGTCGCGGATCGCCACCAGATGCGCGCGGTCTTCGTAGCGGAGCGGCGCGTAGTAGCAGGCGTCCTCAACGGTCTCGATGCCCAACTGGGCGAGCTGATCTCTCCGCTGGGGGCCGACCCCTTTCACATAGCGGATCGATCGTTCGTGCACAGGGACTTGTGAGACGGTCATCTGGCGTGTATAATGGGAAGCTCTTTTTTACAGACGGAGAGTTCGATGCGACAGTGTGCGATGTGCGGGAAACGTCCGGCGATGGGAAGCGCAGTCACCCATCGCGGGATGCTCAAGAAAGCGGGCGGTGTGGGACGCCGCACCGTGCGGGTCAATCTCCGGCGATTTCTTCCCAACCTTCAGCGCGCCACGGTCATCTTCAACGGCACCGTCAGGCGCGTCCGCGTCTGCACGGCCTGTCTCAAGTCCGGTCGGGTCCCCAAGGCCCCGCTGAACCCTTCACGGCGCTCACCAAAAGCCACAGTCTCCGCTCCACAAGCGTAGGGCTCGCAAGCACATCATACCGCTCCCCCTCGGCCGGCGCCGGAAATCGGCCTTTCGCCGCCACACGACGCGTCCCATCGTTCAGCACCGCCATGCGGGCTGATGTGGCCTCAATCCGCACGTCGCGGATGGCCACCGTCGGCCGCGGGTTGCCCTGCCCGAATGGCGCAAAACGCTCGGTCTCTTCGACCCAGTCGGGCTGAATGTCGCCCAGCGGCAGCTCAAGATCAGCCCAGCGACTCCGGAGGAGTCCCTGCGGGCCCAGCGCCGCTCTGGCCTGTTGATTGACCAGCGCGCGGAATGGCTCCAGCTGTGTGCGGTCAACCGTCAGCCCGCACGCCTGGGCATGGCCTCCGAAGCGCACCAGCAATCCCTGGCACGCTTTCAGCGCCTCCAGCAGGTTGAACAACGGCACCGAGCGGCCCGAACCGGTCCCCTGGTGCCCGTCCATCGCAATGGCGATGGCCGGTCGTCCATACCGCTGGGAGAGCTGGGCGGCCAGCGGCCCCATGAGCCCCTGGTGCCAGCCGCTGCGGCTGACGACCATCACGTACTCATCCTTGAAGTGCAGGCGATTCACCTGTTCCTGAGCCTGCGCGATGATCTGCCGATGGAGCTGCTTGGTCGTCGCGTGGGCGGCGCCGGCCTGCACCATCCACTCCTCGATGCCCTCCGGCGTCTCATGACACAAGAGGCGCCACACCGCCCCGGCATCGCCCAGACGCCCGCTGGCGTTGAGCCGAGGGACCAGCCGCCTGATGATCTGCTCGGGGTCAGGCTCGCGCGTGCGGGTGTCGTCGCACAACCGCGCAAGCCCGCGCCGGCGGCTGCGCACAATCTGCGAGGCGCCGAGCGACACGATGACGCGGTTCTCGCCGCGCAGTGAGGAGCAATCGGCCAGGGTCCCGAGCGCGGCAAGATCCAGGTAGCCGGCGAGCCGCTCATCCGTCCGCCCCAGCAGGGCCTGGGCGATTTTCAGCGCAAGACCGGCGCTGCACAACTCGCGGAAATGCCTGCATCCGTCACGGTGCGGATTGATGAGCGCAGCGGGCTGCGCCCAGCCAGCCAACGGCACGTGGTGATCCACAATGACCGTCTCGATGCCGTCGGCGGCAAGCTGCCGAACGGCGTCCGGCTGATTCGTCCCGCAGTCGACCAGGATCACGAGGCGGGTCGCGGAGCGGCGGGTCCGCTGGAGGAGCGTGTCGGGAAATCCGTAGCCCTCGGTGATGCGGTTGGATTGGACGGCTTGGACCGACGCGCCGAGACTCTGCAGGACCTCATACAGGATGACGCTCGCCGTCAACCCGTCCACGTCCGAATCGCCGAAGAGGAGGATGGGCTCGCGCGCGGCGATGGCCCGTTTGAGGCGGGCGACCGCCGCGTCGAGGTCGGGGAGGGCTGACGGGTCTTGCAGCGACGCCAGCGAGGGGGCAAAAAATCGCTTCGCCTCCTCCGCGCTCGCCACGCCCCGATTGAGCAGCAGTTGGGCGGTCACGGGATGGACGCCGGCTTGCTCGGCCAGCGCGGCGGCGCGCGGCGGATCAGCGGGATGAATGTGCCAGCGTTCGTGCATCACGGGATTACCGCCTTTACGCGGTTGTCGGCCGAAACATCCTCCGCCAGGTGATCACCAGCGACGAGGCGATGTAGACCGTTGAATACACGCCGGAGATAAACCCCACCAGCAGGCAGAGCGAGAAGTCCCGGAGCACCTCCCCGCCAAACCAGTAGAGCGCCACCACGGTGAAAATCACCGTGAGCGAGGTCAGGAGGGTGCGGCCGAGCGTTTCATTGACGCTGAGATTGATCACCTCTCCCAACCCCATCTTGCGATGCAGGCGCAGGTTCTCCCGGACGCGGTCGTAGATCACGATGGTGTCATTGATGGAAAACCCTGCGATCGTCATGAGGGCGGCGACGACGGTCATATCAATCTGACGGCCCAGCAGGCACAACGCCCCCGCGGCCACCACCACGTCGTGAATCAAGGCAATGACACCCGCGATGCCGAAATCGACGTGCTTGAAGCGCAGCGCCACGTAGATCAGGATCCCGACCATGGACCACGCGATGGCGAACCACGCCTTTTGCCGCAGGATCGCCCCCACCGTCGGGCCGACGCGCTCAAGACGGGTGAGTTCGGGGTTGGCGTCGGCGAAATCCGACTGAATCGCCTCGCGCGTGCGCGCCACCGTCTCCTGAATCTCCACATCGGTGTCATCCGGCGTGCGGATGAGCCATTCGGTCGGCTCGCCGAACTGCTGAATCACCGCGTCGCCCAAGCCGACTTTGGCCAGGGTGGATCGGAGCTGCTCCGCCCGAGCCGGTCCTGAGAACCGGTACTCTTGCAAGAGCCCCCCCGTAAAATCAATGCCGTAGCGCTCGTTACCCCGGATCACAAATGCCGCCACACCGATGCCGACGACGAGGAGCGACAGCGCGTAGCAGACGTGCCGCTTGGCGATGAAGTCGACCTTCGTCTGGCCGATCAGCTGCAACATCGGCAGGCGCTTGAGGCCCCCCGTCCCCAACAGGAAATCAAAGACGATGCGGGTCACGAAGATCGCGGTGAACATGCTGGCCATGATCCCGATGCCCAGGGTCGTCGCAAACCCGCGGATCGGCCCGGTCCCGAACCAGTAGAGAAACACTGCCGCGATGACGGTGGTCAGGTTGGAGTCGACGATCGCCGAAAACGCCTTCTCGTAGCCGGCCGCAATCGCCAAGCTGAGCGGACGGCCTGCCCGCATCTCCTCGCGAATCCGCTCATAGATCAAGACGTTCGCATCCACCGCCATCCCCAGCGTCAAAATCATGCCGGCAATGCCCGGTAGGGTCAGCGTCGCATGCAGGTACCCGAGCCCGCCCAAGATCAGCAGCAGGTTGAGGATGAGCGCCACGACCGCAATGAAGCCGGCGGACCAGTAGTACGCGATCATGAACGCGACGATGAGCCCGCCGCCCACGGCGGTCGCCGTCAGCCCGGCCCGAATGGAGTCGCGCCCAAGGGTCGGCCCGACGGTGCGCTCCTCCTCCACCATGATCGGGGCGGGCAAGGCACCCGCCCGGAGGATGATGGCTAAATCGTGGGCCTCTTCCCGCGTAAACCGGCCGGTGATGCGTCCGGCGTCGGTAATCCGGCTCTGGATCACCGGGGCAGATTGGACTGTTCCGTCCAGGACAATCGCCAGGCGCCGGTTGATGTTGGCGCCCGTCAGGCGGCCGAAGAGCTTCGCGCCCTCTCTATTGAGCCGAAAGCTCACCTCTGGAAGACCCAGCTCGCCGGGCTCGACCCATGCGTCCGCGAGGATACCGCCGGTCAGCGCATCGGCATCCTCAAGGAGGAGCGGAGCGCCGGCTTCATCCTCAGCCAGGGTGAAGCCGCTCGGCACATTCTCATCGAGCGCTTGCTGGATGAGCCGCTGGCTGTCTGAGACGAGCTTGAACTCCAACAGCGCGGTTTGGCCGATCAGCTTCAGCGCCCGTTCCCGGTCGGTGATGCCGGGCAGCTGCACCAGGATATGATCGGCGCCCTGCCGCTGGATGAGCGGCTCCCGCACGCCGAATTGGTCGACGCGGTTGCGGATGATTTCCAGCGCGATGCCGGTCACATCCTTATCGCGCGCCTCCTGCGGGACCTTGGAGGTGTCGACCTTCAGGATGAGATGAATCCCTCCCTGGAGGTCAAGCCCGAGGTTGATGCGTGCGGATAAGGGAAAGGTGTGCCAGGCGGCGAAGGCGATGACGCACAACAGGAGCGGCACTTTCCAGCGAAAGCTAGCCGGCATTTACTGACGCTTCTCCGCTGAAGCGGCCTCGCTTGCTTGCCCTTTGG
>CAYJWN010000047.1:0-13073 GCA_964373835.1 uncultured Planctomycetales bacterium | reverse complement strand
CTCTCCAGCCCACCGACCTGGCCAGCGGCCGGGTGGGGGCGGCCGCTGGCCAGCCGTCCCTGGGGCCCCACGCAAAAAGCCCCACGATCCGTGGGGCTTCATGCAGAATGGCTCTCCCTAGCGGACGAGCTCCGAGCCTATTTTGAGCGCAGCGGCCTCCACGGTCAACTAGACAATGAGGCCGCTGTGCGGATCGCGACCGGATGTTTATCCCGGCTGTTGTTGGACGTCAGCCGGGACCCACCCAGTAGTGTCATGCTGGGGGTCGGGGCCGTTCGCCTGCGGCTTCCGGCACTCCTGCAGCGGCCGCCATCGAGGCGGCCGCGGAATGCCGGGCGCAGCGGGCGCCCGGCCTCGCCGACCCCCGATGCTTCGCTTTGCGAAGCAAAGCGTCGGGGGTACCCCGGCTCGGTCGCGCGTTACTACGGTCAGCGCCTAGGCCGGAGCCGCAGCCTCGCGACCGAAGGGAGTCCCGAGCGAAGTCGAGGGACTAGGCCGCTCGGCCCTGGAAACTCCCCGCCGGGCCGCCCGCGCCCGGCCCGGCGGGGGCTGCAACGGAGCCTGGCTGTCAGAACGTCTCCGGTTCTCGCAAGAGATTGGCTGAAAAATATCTCAGAAAGTCTTTCTGCGACATCTACAAAGAGTGTCACCTATGTCTGTAAACATTCTACTGTAAACATTCTAGAAAAATTTTCACCAGCCCTTGACGCGTTGGCTCCTTTTTGATTTGACGCGTCTTGAAGACCCTCAAGAGCGAGAGCGCTTGCAGCGCCTGCTGGAGGAGCGGTTACAAGAAGTTGGGCAGGTTTCCCCGCCTACTCAAGAGGCACGTGTGGCCGCCGTAGAGGTGGTACTTCCTGATGTCCCCTCGTATCCTGAGTCGGATTTCGGACAGCTCCTGATGCGTATCGAGATGCTCAGCCTTGGGCCACAAGCGACCGTTGAGGACCTGCGGACCCGCGATGCAATCGTCGCCGTGATTGCGGGGATTTCTGATCCAGTCCAACGTGAGCAGCTCTTGAAACGGCTCGACGAGCGAGAGCAAGCCGCCTCGCCCGATGGCACCGTGCTCACCCCGCCGATACCCCTCACAGATTCCAATTAATCCCCGCTCCGGACTCATCATTAGGCATGCGCAGACATCTGGTGAGGGTAAAATAACGGGCGCAGCGCAGGCTCTCGCTCGTCCCCTTTTGCATTCAAGAAGCGAGTGGGTGGTACGGCTGGACGGGGAAATGCGGGAGGCGTCCCATGATTAGGGAGCGGGTGGCAGGGCAATGTGGAGCCGGACCTGTGGAGGAGCGAGCGGCCATGGTGTCGCCCTTGTAAATGGTTAGCGACGAGCGAGCGACGGAACGGAGCGAAGGTCCGGCGCGGTGGGCCGGACCGAGCGTTCCGGCGGAACATTGCCCTGACAGGGCCCGCGACCTCTAATACCGCTGGGGGTCGTGCCGTTTTTCGAAGGCGGTGATGGCGGCCTCGTGCTGGAGGGTCAGGCCGATGTCATCGAGGCCGTGGATGAGCCGCTCCTTGACCGCCGCGTCGATGTCGAAGTGAAACGAGATTTCCTCCGCCGTGTGCAGCGTCACCCGCTGGTGGTCGAGATCGACCGTCGCTTCAAGGCCGGGATAGCGGTCCACCATCTGGAAGATCTCCTCGACCTCCGGCTCGGCCAGCTCCACCGTCAGCAAGCCGTTTTTGCCGCTGTTGCTCCGGAAGATATCCGCGAAGGCCGGCACCCGCGCGACCGAGCCGGGCACCCCGCCGGTGGCGGGGTCGGCGACGGGAGTGCCGCTGCGCGAGAGCGCGCGGCTGCCGCGGCACTCCTGCCAGGGCGCGATCACCGCGTGATAGCCGTCCTGCTGGATCGCCCACACCGCGTGCTCCCGGCTTGAGCCGCAGCCGAAGTTGTTACGCGCGACGAGGATTGACGCCCCCTTGAAGCGCGGGGCGTTTAGCGAAAACTCCGGGTTTGGCGTGCCGTCGGACAGATAGCGCCAGTCATGAAACAGGTGCGGCCCGAAGCCGGTGCGCGCGATCAACTTCAGGAACTGTTTCGGGATGATCTGGTCTGTGTCGACATTGGCGCGATCCAATGTTGCGACCAGCCCACGATGAGATTTGAAAGATTTCATCTGCGGAGAAGGTAAAAGGAAAAACCTTTTGCGTTACTCATTCGGCCACGTTCGGATGTCCACGAAATGGCCGGCGATGGCGGTGGCGGCGGCCATCTCAGGGCTCACGAGATGCGTGCGTCCCCCCTTGCCCTGACGGCCTTCAAAGTTGCGGTTGGACGTTGACGCGCACCGTTCCCCCGGCTTGAGCTGATCCGGATTCATGCCCAGACACATGCTGCAACCGGACTGGCGCCACTCGCACCCGGCGGCCTTGAAAATCTCATGCAGCCCTTCCACCTCAGCCTGCGCGCGCACCTGCTGTGAGCCGGGCACGATGAGCACGCGCACACTCGGCGCGACCTTCCGGTCCTTGAACACGCTGGCAGCGACCCGCAGATCTTCGATACGGGCGTTGGTGCAGCTGCCGATGAAGACGGTGCCGACCTTGATATCGGTCATCGGCGTACCGGGTGTCAACCCCATGTACGCAAGCGCCTGCTCGACATCCTTGCGGCTATATCCCGGCACCTGATCAGGTTGCGGGACGCGGCCGGTCACATCAACCACCATGCCGGGATTGGTGCCCCACGTGACCTGCGGGGCCACCTCGGCGGCGTTGATCGTCAGCGCCCGGTCGTAGGCCGCATCCGGGTCGCTCGGCAGCGTCTTCCAGAACGCGACCGCCTCATCGAACGCCTGACCTTTGGGCGCAAAGGGGCGATCCTCCGCCGCGATATAGTGGAACGTCGTCTCATCCGGCGCGACCATGCCGGCCCGCGCCCCCGCCTCGATGCTCATGTTGCAGATCGTCATCCGGCCCTCCATCGAGAGCGAACGGATAGCTTCACCGCCATACTCCAGCACGTAGCCGGTGCCGCCGGCCGTCCCGATCGTGCCGATCAACTTCAAGATCAGATCCTTCGCGCTCACCGGCGGTGTGGGCCGGCCTGCAAATTCCACCCGGAACGTCTTGGGTTTTTTCTGCGGGAGGCACTGCGTGGCCAGCACGTGCTCGACTTCGGAGGTGCCGATGCCGAAGGCCAGCGTGCCGAAGGCGCCGTGGGTCGAGGTGTGCGAGTCGCCGCAGACGATGGTGGTGCCGGGCAGCGTGAGCCCCAGCTCCGGCCCGATGATGTGCACGATCCCCTGGCGGTCGCTTTTCAGATCATACAGGGTGATCCCGAACTCCGCGCAGTTGTCGGCCAGCGCGTCGATCTGCGCCTTGGAGATGGGATCGCGGATGACGAGGCGGTCATCCGTCGGCACGTTGTGATCCATCGTCGCGAACGTCAGCTCGGGCCGGCGCACCGTGTGGCTGGCCAGGCGCAGGGCCTCAAAGGCCTGGGGGCTCGTCACCTCGTGGATCAAATGCCGGTCGATGTACAGGAGCGTCGTGCCATCCCGCCAGGTCGTGACGATGTGCCGGTTCCAAATGTTCTCGAACAGCGTCTGAGACATCGTCCCATCAGTATACCGGCGGCGAGGACGGCTTTCAAACGGTTGCGCGCTCTGTTATCATAAGAAGGGCAGCCAACCGGAGAGAGCAGCGGATGGGAGGCGATCAACGGTGAGAACGCGCGTTCTCATCATGGCAGTCATCGGGTGGGGCCTTGGTGTCCAAGCTGCGGAGGAGGGGCAGATGAGCTTAGGGCTGACGAGCGCGGCATTCAAAGAGGGCGGGCCCATTCCGAGCCGGTACACCTGCGACGGCCAGGATGTGTCGCCGCCGCTGTCGTGGACACAGCCCCCTGCCGGGACGAAGAGCCTTGCGCTCATCAGCGATGATCCCGACGCGCCGGGCAAGACGTGGGTGCACTGGGTCGTGTATAATCTCCCGCCATCGGCTCGTGAATTGCCCGAGGCCGTTCGCGCTGAGCAGGAGCTGCCCGATGGGACGCGGCAGGGCACGACCGACTTCGGCCGCATTGGATACGGCGGCCCCTGCCCGCCGAGCGGGACGCATCGCTACTTCTTTACGTTGTATGCGCTGGATGCCGCGCTTTCCCTTCCGCCTGGTGCCACCAAACAGCACGTCGAAGCGGCGATGCAGGGACACATCCTCGCGCACACGCAACTGATCGGCACGTATCGACGGGGCGGTCGCTAGTCGGCCCATTGCAGAGGAGGAGCGATTCATGATCCAGGGAGCCGGCCTACTGCTCATCTCGGCGGCAGTCGGATACTTCGTGTTGGAGCGGGCTGAAAAGCACAAAGGCGGCTTGAAGCGAACCGGCCAATTACTCGGGTGGGTGATTATGCTCGTCAGCCTCGTGGGCGTAGCCTGTCGCGTGTGTTATCTATCCACGTGGACGCCTGGCGCAGGCTTCAAAGGGCGATACGGTCCCCTCTTCCCCAAGACCGCTCCCATGTCGCCGCTGCCGGATTCGACGCCGGCCGACTCAAGCCCCTGAACTCGAGGTCCACTCAGCGCTTCCTCGCCGCATGTCCCTTGAGTTGGTGGACACGCATTGCCATCTCGATCTTGAGCCGCTGGGCCATGAGGTGGCGGCGGTGCTGGAGCGCGCGCGGCGGGCCGGCGTGCGCCACTGCATCAGCATCGGCACGACGGCGGAGGCGAGTCGAGCCAACGTGGCACTCGCGCATCAGCATCTGGAGGTCGTGGCCGCGGTCGGGGTGCATCCCAACGAGGCGCAGGGCGTCACGGATGCGGTGCTGACGGAGATCGATGCGCTGGCAGCCGATCCGCGCGTCGTGGCCATCGGAGAGGTTGGGCTCGACCGCTACCGCCAGCGCACCTCGCCGGAGGATCAGGACCGCGCCTTGCGCGAGTTTATTTCGATCGCAAAACGTCGGAGTCTCCCGCTGCTGATCCACTGCCGCAACGCCTATGAGCCGCTGCTCGCGGTGCTCCGGGAGGCGGGCGGTGCGCCGCTGCACGGAGTGATCCACTGCGCCTCAGGGCCGCCCGAGTTTATCGCCGGAGCGTTGGCGCTCGGGCTGCATGTGTCGTTTGCCGGCAACGTGACGTTTCCCAACGCCACGGCGCTGAGAGCACTGGTGCCGCTGGTGCCCGATGAGCGGTTGCTGATTGAAACCGATGCGCCCTTTCTCGCGCCGCAGCCGGTGCGCGGAAAGACAAACGAGCCCGCCTTCGTGGCGCACACCGCGGAGCATTTGGCCCGGCTGCGCGGCACCACGCCTGAGGCCCTCGGTGCGCTGACCACTCGCAATGCGCGAGCCTTGTTTCGGTTGTGACACCACAGAGACACGGAAATCCACAGAAACACAGAGACAGCTATGATGGATTCCTCTGTGCCTCCCCGGCCCGCCGGTTGCGATTGCCGGGGTGGGTTGTGGAATTCTGTAGTGCTGTGGTGTAAAATCGTTGCCGTCATCAGATGGTCCGGTGTCCAATCTGCCAGCGGGCATTAAGCCCATTCGGGAACCATCCCCATGCACCTACAATGCCGACCAAGGAACGACTCTTGTTGACGTTGCCAAGCGGCGATCTGTATGGCTATGTGTGCGCCCGCTGCGGGACGGATGTGGGCACGAAGACCGCGACGGGATGACCCACCCGGTGCTGGTGCTGCACGGCGGCACAGGGATCCAACCTGGGCACAAGCGGCTTGGGCCCATCCGGCGCAACCTGCGAGCCATCTCCGCCAAAGCCTACGAGCACCTCAAGACCCATAACGCCCTTGAGACCGTCTCGTTTGCCGTGCGCCTGTTGGAGGACGACCCCTTGTTCAACGCCGGCACCGGCTCAAGCCTTCAGGCGGACGGCCGGGCGCGGATGAGCGCCTCCATTATGGACGGGGTGACGCTGCGATTCGCCGCCGTCGTGAATATCGAGCGGGTGCGCCATCCGGTGCTGGTCGCCGACGCCCTGCTGGATGAAGATGACCGGGTGCTGGCCGGGCCGGGGGCGACACGCTATGCGCGGTCAAAAGGGTTTCTCGTGTGGAATCCCGTGACCGCCTTGCGGCGCAGGCAATGGCAGCAGCGGCTGCGCGAAAAGACCGGCGGCTCTGGCACCGTCGGCGCGCTGGCGCTTGATGCGGACGGGGCGCTTGCGGCGGCCACGTCGACCGGCGGCAAGGGCTTTGAGCGGGTCGGGCGCGTCAGCGACAGCGGGATGCCGATCGGCAACTATGCCAACGCCGAGGCGGCGGTGTCCTGCACCGGCATCGGCGAGGACATTCTGGATGAAGCACTCGCCGTTCGGCTGGTGCAGCGGGTGACGGACGGTACCTCGTTGAAGAAGGCTTGGGCGGTGACGTTCGGGGAGATGACGGTGCGCCGCCGCCGGGTGGGCGCCGTGGGGCTTGACCGCCACGGCCAGTGGGTGTGGCAGACGACGGTGCCGCTGTTGGCGGCGGTCGCGCGGACCGGGACTCGATGGGCGGAGAGCTATTAAACCATGTCAGGTAGTGACTCGAGGACTCAGCGGCTCGCGGTGGTGTTGATCGGCCATGGGGCGCCGGCCACCGATTGTCCGCCGCAGCTCATCGGCGAATTGATGAGCCTTGAGTGGCGGGCCGGCGGACCGGATCATGGCCACGGTGGGGTGAAGCGAGCGAAGGAGCTTGATGCCACGATTCGCAACTGGCCCCGCCACGCCGGCAACGATCCCTACAAAGTGGGACTCGAGCGGCTTGCCGCGGCTCTGAAGCCGCTGCTGCCGACGGATCTCTTCACCATCGGCTACAATGAATTCTGCCGGCCATCGATCGCCGACGCGCTCGAAC
The DNA here is from genome assembly GCA_964373835.1 of uncultured Planctomycetales bacterium. GTDB lineage: Bacteria > Omnitrophota > Gorgyraeia > Aquiviventales > Aquiviventaceae > CAYJWN01. The sequence continues at coordinate 6,244 of CAYJWN010000047.1, read as the reverse complement.
AGGTCATGCAGCAGGGCGCCACGCACGTGTTTGTCGTGCCTTCCATGCTCACGCCGGGCGGGGTGCACGCGGAGATCGATATCCCCCGGGCGCTGGCTGAGGCGCGCGCGGCGCACCCCGGCGTCGCCATTGACTACGTGTGGCCCTTTGCTCTTGAGCAGGTGGCCGCGCTGTTAGCCGCGCACATCACGCGTGCGGTTGCGCACACGGCGGCATGACCCTGTCGGGCTCTCGCATGGCGGTGTGCGCCGTCATCGCTGCGGCGGCGCTTGCCGGGTGCGCCAGGACGACGCGTGAGCATCTGTTTTCCGGCCGGCAGGTCACCCACGTGGCGGCTGAGGGCGTCGGCGACCCACGCCAGAGCAGCCAGGAGATCAGCGTGCAGGGCTGGGTGGTGTCTCGAGCACGCGGCCGCTCGCTGTCGCTCACCTTCTCGAATCAAAGCGCGTCGTCAGTGCCGATGAGCGCCGTCGTGGATGAGTACACGGCGAAAACCGCGGAGGGGCGCGCCGTCAAGTTGGAAGTCGGCGATTTCCTCAATTATCCGGACATCTTGCGTCCCGGCGATGAGCGCTCCATCACGCTCCTGTTGCCGGACGACGTGCCGGTGCGGCACATGACCCAGGTCATCGCCAACCTGAATCAGAGACGAGTGGTGATCGCCCTGCACGCGATCGGCCCGAAGGAACCGCCCGCCTGGCGGGTGGGGACGCCCGCCGGCATCGTGGTCAGCGAGCGAGCCAACACCGTGCGCATCGATATGGCTCAGTCGCCGGTGAGGCCTGCGCCGCAGGTTTTGGAGCCGGTGGGGCCCGTGGCTCCGAGGTCCGAAGCGCCGGTGGGCACGGTGCCGGTGGTCGTCGCCTTTCATCAGCAGTTGGGCAGCACCCTCCGAGCGGACGTGTCTTGGAACGATGCGGAGCCCCACATCACGCTCGCCACAGGCGAGCAGCAGCTCTTTTACGTGGTTCCGGGCCAGCACGAGCTGCACGTGATCAGCCGGCTGCCGTTTATCGTTGAGACCCGCGCGCGCGTGCCCGTCGTCATCAGCGCCACCGAGCCGGTCCGCGTGGACCTCGCCGCCAACGCCAAACTGACCGGCGTCGAGCTGCGGGTGCGCGTCTTTCGCGGCGAGCGGCTGGTGGTGGACCAGACATTCGCTCCAACTTCTTCCCATGGGTAGGCTATAATGAGCGCCATGATCCCCCCACCTGCCGGAGGCCTGCGTGCCGCAGGCCAGGGCCGTCCTCGCAGTATGCAGATGCTCCAACGGCCCCGGCGGGGCACAAAGATGGTTGTCACCACAACGGACATGCTTGGATATGCATGGAAGCCACGCCGTCGGCAGGTGGGGGGATGATCAGCCAGCTGCTCCTTCGCGCCCTCGGCGTGTCGCAGGCTTCTGCGGCCTCGCGCAGGCGGCGCCCGGCCGCCCCGGCGGGGCCCGCCACGCAGAGCGTGGACACCCGCCAGCTTATATCCCAGTTCAACGTGGCGTTCAACGTCATGAGCGTGATCCCCCTCCTGACGTTTGTCTACCTCATCACGGTCCGCTTCTACTCCGTTGAGATCTTGACCGGCGAGAACTGGGTGTTCTTCGTCCTCGTGTTGGTCTTCGCGCTGATGGGGCTCTTGTTCGCCCGTCGGCTCCTCGAAAACGTCGTCCTGCAGCTCGTGGAGGCGAACGCCAAATTGGCCAAGCTCAATGAGGCGCAGGCCAGCTTTGTCAGCAACGTCGCGCACGAGTTTCGCTCGCCGCTGGCGGTGTTTAAAGGCGCCATGGATAACCTGGCCGACGGGCTTCACGGCGGCTTGACGGAAGACCAGAAAGAGCCCGTGCGGATGTGCCAAAAAGAGGTGAACCGATTGAACCGGCTGGTCCGCGACCTGCTGGAAATCGCCCGGATTGAGGTCGGCAAGCTGCCGCTGACCCAGGAGGAGATCGTGTTGCAGGACGTGTTGACGTCGGTGGGCCAGATGTTCAGCGGCCTCATGAGGGAGCGGGGGTTGAAGCTGGCCATGCACCTGCCGCAGGAGCCCGCCCGCATCACCGGCGACCCGGATCGGCTCAATCAAGTGTTCGTGAACCTCCTCGGCAACGCGGTGAAATACACGGACGCCGGTGAGATCCGCGTCCGCTTGATCAAGGACACCGATGCCTTTCAAGTCGAAGTCGAGGATACAGGACGCGGCATCGCCGAAGAGGATCTGGAGCGGGTGTTTGACAAGTTTGAGCGCGTGGGGACCCAAGCGGAGGAGGGCTCAGGCCTGGGTCTTCCCATTGCCAAAGATATCGTGGAGCTCCATCGCGGCACGATGTGGGTGGAGAGCGAGGGGGGGCGCGGCAGCCGGTTCGTCGTCCGGCTGCCGGCCAGGCGCCAGGCGGCGGGATGAGCGTTGAGACGGTTGAGGCGGCGACGCGCCTTCGCCGGCAGTTGGACGAGACGGTCCGGGCCGTCGCGGCCCGAACGGCGTTTCGTCCCGCCATCGGGCTCATGCTGGGCTCGGGGCTGGGCGGGGTGACCGACTCGTTGCGGGTCGAGGCGGAGATCGACTACGCCGCGCTGCCGCACATGGTGCCGGCCACGGCGCCCGGGCACGAGGGCAAGCTGGTGCTGGGGACGCTCCCCGCCCATACGGGGGTGAGGGGCGGGGCAGGCGGTGATCAGCGCGTGGCCGTGCTCGCGGGCCGCTTTCATTACTATGAAGGCTATTCCATGGCGCAGGTCAGCTTCCCGGTGCGGCTCCTCAAGGCGCTCGGGGCCGAGACGCTCATCCTCACCAGCATTGTGGGCAGCATGAAGCCGCAGATGCCGGCGGGGTCGCTGGTGCTGCTGGAAGACCACATCAACCTCATGGGGGCGAATCCCTTGATCGGGCCGAACGATGAGGCGCTGGGCCCGCGGTTTCCCGACATGTCGCAGCCCTACGATCCTGCGCTTCGGCGGCTGGCGCTTCAGGTCGCGTCGGAGCGGGGCATTCCGCTCAGGGAAGGCGTGTACGTGGCGGTGGCCGGGCCCAATCTCGAAACGCGCGCCGAGTATCGCATGCTCCGGCAGTGCGGCGCCGATGTCGTGGGCATGTCCATGGTGCCGGAAGTGCTCACCGCCCGGCATGCAGGCTTGCGCGTGTTGGCGGTCGTGGTGGTTTCTGATGCGTGTATTCCCGAGCAGCTCAAACCGGCGGCGGTGGAAGAGCTCTTGCGCGTCGCTGCCGAGACCGCCCCCACCCTGACGGCGCTGTTGTCCGGGGTGATCGCTCGCCTCGCCTGAGGGGGGTTGTGCCTCCAGCCCAGCGCACAGAAAATCTGCAGGGGAGGGACTGAGAGGGTATAATAACGGGGTTGACGGGCGCCGCGCATGGAGCGCGGCGTTGCGTCACAAGAAGAGGGGGGTCCATGCCGTTTGGTGGTGGAGGGATGGGTGGCGGTGGTGGGTTCGGTGGCAGGCCTCGCGAGATGCACAAGGCAACCTGTGCAGACTGCGGGAAAGAGTGTGAAGTGCCGTTTAAGCCCAGCGGAGATCGTCCGGTGTACTGCCGGGACTGCTTCTCCAAGCGCAAGGGAGGCGCCCGCTAAGTCCCAGCCGGTCCAGCCGGCCCTCCTCGTTCCTCCGTCCTGCGCGTGATGCTCTCGCCGCTTCAGGCGGCCCTCCTGGGTGTGGTGGAAGGGCTGACTGAGTTTTTGCCGATCTCCTCGACGGGCCACCTGATTCTCGCGGCCCGGGTGTTGCGCGTGCACGGCGAGGCGGTGAGGACGTTTGAGGTCGTGATTCAAGCCGGCGCGCTCGTGGCGGTCGTCGGGCTCTATCGGGCGAGCGTCCGCGCGATGTGGCGCGGGCTCTGGGGTCGTGATGCCTTCGGGAGGCGTCTCGTCGTCAATCTCACTGTCAGCGTTGCGCCGTCGGCCGTCGCGGGCGTCCTGTTGCATCGCGTGATCAAAGCCCGGCTGTTTAGCGTCTGGCCGGTGGTGGCGGCGCTGGCGCTTGGCGGCGTCGTGATGATCGTCATGGATCGCTGGCTGAAGGCGCATCCGCCGCCTGCGGCCAAGCGGCTTGAGACGATCACCGTCGCTGAGGCGCTGGTCATCGGATTGGCGCAGTGTCTGTCGCTCTGGCCGGGGATGTCGCGGGCGATGGTGACCATCGTGGGGGGGCTGCTCCTCGGTTGGCCGGCGACGGTGGCCGCCGAATACAGCTTTCTCTTGGCGCTGCCGACGCTGGGCGCCGCCACGCTGTTTGACGCGGCGAGCGGTGGCGCGGTCTTGCTGCGGGATGTCAGCGGGGTCTCCCTCCTGTGCGGCTTCGCCGCCTCGGGGATCGTGGCGCTCTTGGCCATCCGCGGCTTCATCCGCTATCTCACCCACCGGGGCCTGTCGCCGTTTGGGTGGTACCGCCTCGCGTTGGCGGCGGCGGTGTGGTGTGCGGCCCAGTCGACCTGACCCCAGGGCTCATCACATGCGCGGGAGCATCACCCAGACCGATCCACTTGATTTAAAGCGGTATATCCGCGACATTCCGGATTTTCCCACCAAGGGCATTCTCTTTCGCGACATCACCCCCCTGTTGCAGAACGGCCCCGCCTTTCACGCGGCGATCCGATCGTTGGCCGGGCGGCACAAGGGTCAGCGGCCCGATGCGGTGGTGGCGATCGAATCCCGCGGGCTGATCGTCGGCGCCGCGCTCGCCTTTGAGCTCGGCGTGGGCGTGGTGCCGGTGCGGAAAAAGGGGAAGCTGCCGCACAAGACCTACCGCGCCACGTACACGCTCGAGTATGGGCAGGACACGCTGGAAATTCACCAGGACGGCTTGAGGCCGGGGGCCCGCGTGCTGCTCGTGGATGACCTGTTGGCGACCGGCGGGACAATGGAAGCCACCATCACGCTCATCGAGCAGTGCGGCGGGCGGATCGTGGAGTTGGCCTTTTTGATCGAGCTCACCGCGCTGAAAGGACGCGAGCGGCTCGCCCCGCATCCCATCATCTCGCTCGTTCAATATTGAGAAGGTAAAAGTGAGAACGAAAAAGGTAAAACCACAACGTAAAAGTCAAAAGTTAGCCGCTTGGCAGACACTTTTACCTTTTAACTTGTGGTTTTTCCTTTTACCTTTTTCCTTTTGCCTTGGCGCGGCGCCAGTCAGTTTCGCAAAGGAGGAGCCGCTCACCGATGACACCGTGACGGTCAAGACGGAGGGGTCCCACCGGCTGCTGCTCCCCAGCGACTGGCCCATCGAGCACAAAGATGGACGGTTCGCCCCCGCGCCGATGGAAGAGTACCTCAGCATGAAATTCGGCCAGGTCAGAGCAAAGTTTAGCGAGACGGAGGCGCGCCTCGAGGCGCTTGAGCGGCGGCTTGAGCAGGCGGAGCAGGACCAGAAAGCGTTGCTAAAGGGGCTGAAGCTGTTGGAGGAACAGGTCACAACGCAGGAGGGGGATCATGGCCACACGTCGCAAAGCCAGTAAGCGGCCGAAGGCCCGCCGCGCCAGCCCGAAGAAACGGGCGATGCGCAAGGGCTCCATGGGCAGCTGCTCGTGCTGTACCTGCTAAAAATCCATCCGTGGTTCTGGGTTGGGGGCTGTGGGCTGGGGGCAATGACCCTGAGCCCCGAACCCAGAGCCCAGAGCGAACGGCTGTACGAACGAAATGATTATGCCTGAACAAGTGGTTATTATTGGTTCAGGGCCCGCCGGGCATACCGCCGCGATCTATACGTCCCGGGCGAACCTTAAGCCGGTGATGTTCGAGGGCTTCGCCGCCGGCGGCATTCCCGGCGGCCAGCTCATGACGACCACGGACGTGGAAAACTACCCCGGCTTCCCCGACGGAATCGACGGCCAGGAGCTCATGGCGGCGTTCCGCAAGCAGTCGGTGCGCTTCGGCACGCGCATCTTCACGGAGGACGTCACGCGGGTTGCGCTGTCGAAGCGGCCGTTTGCCGTCGCCTCCGCCGAACGGGAGGTTCAGACGCAGGCGCTGATCATCGCCACGGGGGCTACCGCGAAACGGCTGAACCTGCCGGGCGAGCAGCGGCTGTGGAACCACGGCATGTCCGCCTGCGCGGTCTGCGACGGGGCGCTGCCGATCTTCCGGAACAAGCCGCTCGTCGTCGTGGGCGGCGGAGACTCCGCGTGCGAGGAGTCGACGTTTCTGACCAAGTTCGCCTCGAAGGTCTACCTCGTCCACCGGCGGGATTCGCTGCGCGCCTCCAAGATCATGCAGGAGCGCGTGCTGAAGCACCCGAAGATCGAA
>CAYJWN010000046.1:0-13194 GCA_964373835.1 uncultured Planctomycetales bacterium | reverse complement strand
CCGCTTGGCGCGCCCCGGCGCGGCGCGCCTGCGCTGCGCTCGGCCGGCTCGCTCGCCCCCGCTGCTTGGCTTTGCCAAGCAAAGCCGCGGGGGCTCCATGCCCGCTCGCTCGGCCTCGAGCTGCGGCTCCGCATTCGCCCTGCCACCCGCCCACCACGTGCCTCTCGTCTGGCTGCGGGGTGGCGAGCGGGTTGGTGAGCGGCGCCTCCGGAGGGCCGAGTCCCTCGACTCGGCTTCGCCTCGCTCGGGACGAATGCCGAGCGGAGTCGAGGCAGAGCGGGCACGGTGCCCCACACGCTTTGCTTCGCAAAGCGAAGCATGTGGGGCGAGCGAGGCCCGGAGGCGGAGCGAAGGCCGGCCACGCTGGGGCCGGCCGAGCGTCGACGCGAACCAACCCCGAGCCAGGACCCCGCAGCCCCGCTATGGTGTATCCAGATCCAGCTCGGCGGAGCGAATGAGCAGCTCGGTATACGGGTGGCCTGGGCGGTTCAGGAGCCGCTCGGTGGGTGCGGTCTCGAGCAGTCGTCCCTGCTTCATGACCGTGATCCGCTGGCACAGCGACGCGACGGCTCGCAGGTCGTGCGAAATGAAGAGGAGCGCGGTGCCGCGCTCGCGGTTGACGCGGCGCAGCAGCTCAAGGATCTGCGCGCCCACTGAGACATCCAGCGAGGCGATCGGCTCATCGCAGATCAGCGCCTCAGGGTCGGTGGCCAGCGCCCGGGCAATGCCCACGCGCTGGCGCTCCCCGCCGCTCAGTTCCCGCGGCAGGCGCCGGCGGTACGCGGCGGGAAGCTGCACCGCGCTCAACAGCTCTTCCACGCGCTTCGTCCGTCCTGCTGGGCCATCCGCCAACCGATGGATGATCAACGGTTCAGCCAATGTCTCTTCCACCGTCATGCGGGGGTTCAAGCTGCTCATCGGATCTTGGAACACAAACTGAACGACCCGCCGCACGGCTCGAAGCGCCTGCCCCCGAAGCTGCGCGAACAGCTGTCCCTGAATCGAGACCTCTCCATCCTCCGGCTTCAGCAATCCGATCAGCAGCTTGGCGAGCGTGGTCTTGCCGCAACCCGATTCGCCGACCAGCCCCAGCGCCTCGCCCCGCTCGAGGGAACAGCTCACGCGATCAACCGCTCTGATGGTCCTTGCCTGAGGCGAGAACATGCCGCCGCGCTGCGCGTACACCTTGGTGACGCCGTTGGCCGCCAGCACGACTTCACCCATGGGCGGGCCTGGCTCGCAACCTCATCGCGTCGCGGATTCGCAACAGGCTCTGCGTGTAGGGGTGCGCCGGTTTGGTCAGCACCTGGGCGACGGGGCCCAGCTCCACGAGATGTCCTGCCGTCATGACCCCGACGCGGTGGGCCAGCCGCTCCACCACCATGAGGTCATGGGAAATCAACAGGATCGAAAGGTTCAGGCTCCGCTGAAGATCGCGGAGCAATCGCAGGATCTGCACTTGGATGGTGACATCGAGGGCCGTCGTGGGTTCATCGGCGATCAGCAGCGACGGACGCGCAGCCAGCGCCATGGCCAGGCACACGCGCTGCTGCATGCCGCCGGAGAACTCATGCGGGTAGGCGCGCAGGCGCTCCTCGACCGAGGCCATGCCGACCCGCCGCAGCCACTCCGCCGCCACCCGCCGCGCCTCAGCGCCCCTGGCGTCGGTGTGCAGTTCGATGCTCTCCATCAGCTGCTCCCCGATTGTCAGCACGGGATTGAGGGAGGTGGCGGGATCCTGGAAGACGTACGAGATCTTCCCGCCCCGGACCATCCGCAGGGTGGCGTCTGGCACCTCAAGCAGGTTCATCTGCTCACACGTCACGCGCCCGGCCACGACCGCCGGCGGCATGGGGAGCAACCGTGTGAGCGCCAGCGCCACGCTGCTTTTGCCCGAGCCCGACTCCCCCACCAGCGCCAGAATTTCCCCTGCATCGATGGTAAAGCTCACGCCATCGACCGCCCGCGTCGATTCGCTGTGCGACACGTACGTGACCGAAAGATTCTCAATTGTCAGCAAAGACATTCGATTGGGTTGCTACACTTCAACTCAAAAGGCAAAACGAAAAAGGTAAAACCACAAGGCAAAATTCAAAATTTTTCCTTTTGAATTGTACTTTTACCTTTTTCCTTTTGCCTTTTGACTTCGCTACTGGCGACTCACTCGTTCCCTGATACCCTCACCCAAGAGATTGAATGCAAGCACGGTGACAAGAATGCTGAGGCCTGGCGAGAGCGTCAGCCACCATGCGACGCCGAGCGCCACGCGGCCCTCGTTGAGGATGTTGCCCCAGCTCGGCATCGGCGGCTGCACGCCGAGGCCCAAGAAACTGAGCACCGACTCCGTCAAGATGGCCCCGCCGACTCCCAGGGTCGCGCTCACGAGCACCGGCGCCATCGCGTTGGGGAGGAGGTGCTTGCTGATCAACCGCAACGATGACGCGCCAATGACGCGCGCCGCCAGGATGAACTCCCGCTCTTTCAGGCTCAGGATCTCCGCGCGCACGAGGCGTGCCACACCCATCCAGCCCGTCAGGCCGATCACCACCATGATGAGCTGGATGCTGGGGCCGACGAGCGCGATGATCGCCAACAGGAGAAAGATGGTGGGGATCGACAGCAACGTATCCACGAGGCGCATGAGGACCGCATCCACCCCGCCGCCGTAGAATCCGGCTAAGGCGCCGACCGTCGTGCCCACCACCACGGCGATGCCGACCGCGATGAAGCCGATCAAGAGCGAGATCCGCGTGCCGTAGATGAGCCGGCTGAGCACATCCCGCCCAAGCTGATCCGTGCCCAGCCAGTGCGCGGGCGATGGGGACAGGAGCGCATCCGGCAGGTTGACCGACAACGGATCATACGGCGCGATCCACGGCGCTCCGATAGCGACGATCGCAAGTAAGACCAAAAAGATTCCCCCCGTTAGGGCTAATCGATTCTTGAGTAAGGCACTCATCGTCGAATCGTCGCAACACGAATTTTCGATTTTGGATTTTCGATTTTCGATTCCAATCCAAAATCCAAAATCCAAAATCCAAAATGCGTCATGACTTGAAGTTCACCGGTTGCCCTCCACGCGGATCCGTGGGTCCGCATAGGCATACGCCACATCGGCCAGGAGGTTGCCCAGCATCGTCAGCACCGCCCCGATCGTCACGAGCGCCATCACGACGGGATAGTCTCTCGCCATCACCGCCTCGTAAAACAGGCGGCCCATCCCGGGGATGGAGAAGATGGTCTCCGCGATCACGCTGCCGCCGATCAGATCCGGCAGCGACAACCCCAGAATGGTGATGATCGGCAACAATCCGTTGCGCAGCCCATGATGAAACAGCACGCGCCGCTCCGGCAGCCCCTTGGCCCGCGCGGCGCGGATGTAATCCTGCCGGAGCACCTCCACCATGCTGGAGCGCATATACCGGGACATGCCGGCCAAGCTCACAAACGCCGTGACGCCCACCGGCAGGATGAGATGCCACGCCATATCCAGCCACCGCTGGATCAGCCCAAACGACTCATAGTCCAGCGAGTGCACGCCGGACACCGGCAGCCAGCGCAGCGTCACCCCGAAGAACGCCATGCACAAGAGGGCCAGCCAGAACGACGGCATCGAATAGCCGACGAAGACGAAGACGGTCGTGAAGCGGTCGAACGCCCCGCCCGGACGGACGGCCGCCGCGACGCCGAGCGGAATGGTGATGCCCAGGATGAGGAGCAGCGAGCCGATGTTGATGGTGACGGTGATGGGCAGCCGCTCCACGATCTTCTGGGTCACCGCGCGGTCATCGAGGAAGGAGCGGCCGAAATCGAGCCGCGCGATGCGGCCGAGCCACCGCGCGTACTGGACGTGCAGCGGCAGGTTGAGCCCGTAGACTTTTTCGAGTCGCTCGCGCGCTTCAAGGGAGACTTTTGGGTTAAACGATGTGGCGGCATCGGTGGGCTTGCCCGGCGCCAGATGCATGATCCCGAACGAAATCACGGTGATCCAGAGGAGGACTGGAACCAGCGCAAGCACACGGCGGATGAGGTAGCGAGCCATTACTGAGCGAGCCTCTTATACCGTTGCTCCTCGGGCGGGACGTACCAGTCGATGAAGTTGTAGCCGATGCCGATGGGGCTGGACTGCACGTTGCGGAACCGGGCCGAGACGACCGGCAGCGCATCCGCCACGTACAGGAACAGGTACGGCTGATCCTCATAGAGCCGACGGTGCACCTCCTGGTAGATCCGGCGGCGCGCATCCTTGTCAAACGTTCGCCGGCCCTGTGCAAGCAGCCGGTCCACCTCCGGGCTCTTGTAACCCACGAAGTTGTACTCCCCTTCCTTCGTCTTTGAAGAATGGAAGATATCGTAGAGGTCCGGGTCGCGGGAGAGGTTCCAGCCCAGCAGCACCGCCTCAAACCGCCGCTTGTCGATGAACTCGTGCACGAACACGCTCCACTCGATGATCCGAATCTTCACCTCGATGCCCAACGCCTTGAGCTGCTGCTGGATGAGCTCGGCCACCTGCCGCCGCACCTCGTTGCCCTGATTCGTGAGAATGGTGAAGGCAAACCGCTGCCCCTCGCGATCCAGCACTCCATCTCCATTGTGATCCTCCCACCCGGCCTCGGCCAACAGCGCACGCGCCGCCGCAAGGTCCGTCCCGGCTGCGACGATGGTGGAATCGTAGGCCCACGACTCCTGCGGATAGGGACCGGTCGCCACGGCGCCCAGCCCAAAGAGCACGCCGTCGACGATCGCCTGCTTGTCGACGGCCAGGTTCAAGGCGCGCCGCACCCTGACATCCGCAAACCGCGCATCGGCCAGATTATAGCCGAGGTAGGTGAAGCCGAATGACGGATAGCGAAACTTTCGATACGCCCGCTGCATGAAGGCGGTGCGCGTCTGCCGGCTGTATTGCAGCGGTGAGAGCCCCGCCAGGTCCACCCCGCCGGTGAGCAGTTCGAGGAACAGCGTGGCCTGATCGGGGATGATCCGGTAGAGGTAGCGGTCGATGTAGGGCCGATGCTCAAAGTAGTCCGGGTTGGCGGCGAGCTCGATGAGCTCGCCGGTCTTCCAGCGCACAAACCGGTAGGGGCCGTGACCCACCGGCCGCCGCAGGAACGGGGTCGTGTTCAGATCCGCATGTGCCAGGAGATGTTGCGGGATGATCCCCATCATCCAGCTTTCGAGCGCCGGGGCAAAGGGTTCCCGGTAGCGCACGCGGATCGTGCGCGGATCCACCACCTCCACCGACTCGATCATCTCATAGCTGCTGGCAAAGGGGGTATGCACCGCCGGATCGATGAGTTTTTGGTAGGTGAACCGGACGTCTTCGGCGGTGACGGTGGCGCCGTCATGCCAGCGGACGCTCGGACGCAGGGTGAAGGTGATGGCGAGGCCGCCGTCGCTCACTGTCCACGACTCGGCCAGGTCGCCGACGATCTCCAGCCGCTCGTTATACTTCACCAGGCCGTTAAAGAGAAGCCCCACGATATCGCCGGAGGCGCTGTCGGAGGCCAGGATCGGCACGAGGCGGCTGGCATCGCCGATGGAGCCCACGACGATGGCGTCGCCGGTCACAGGCTGGGTGTCGTCCCTCGACTCTGCTCGGGACGACGTCCTGAGCGGGAGTCGAAGGACGTCGTCGGCAGAGAGAGAAAGGGCGGAGGCGCTCACAAGCAGGAGGATGAGGACGCTTGTGTTACGGAGTGGTTTCAGCGGGCGCAGTGGTGGACAGCGGCTCGGTGTTGGGCGCAAACGGCAGTTGATCCATCGTGGCGGGCAGCTGATCGATGACCGACCGACCGCGGGCGGTCGAGAGCATCGCCAGGCTCAGCGAGGTCACCATAAACAGGCCCGCGCAGAAGGCGGTCAGTTTGGTCATGACGGTGTTGGCGCCGCCGCCGAAGAGCGACTGCGCCGCAGCGCCCCCCAGCGTCTCCCCCAGGCCGCCCCGCCCGCCCTGGAGCAGAATGATGACGATCATGAAGAGCGCCAAGAGGATGTGCACGACCAATACTAGGCCGTAAACCATTCCGCCTCCGAAATTGCGGATTGGACGACTAAGAATCCAAAATCCGAAATCCGAAATCCGAAATGGCGTAATCTTTCGATCATCGGACGGCCGTCTTCGCCTCAAACGCCGCTTTCACGATCGCGCTAAACGCATCCGCCTGTAGACTGGCTCCGCCGACGAGGGCGCCATCAACGTCAGGCTGCTCCAAGAGGCTGCCGGCATTCGCTGCGGTGACGCTGCCCCCATACTGAATCCGCACCGACTCGCGCAGCTCGTCCCCGAACTGTTTACCCAGCCACCGCCTGATGAACGCATGAGCCTCCTGCGCCTGCTCAGGCGTGGCGTTGCGCCCGGTGCCGATCGCCCACACCGGCTCATAGGCGAGGAGGCAGGCCCGCACCTCGGCCGCTGGCAGCGACGCAAACGCCCCCTCTAATTGCTGCGTGAGGATCTCGAACGTCTGGTTGGCATCCCGCTCGGCCAAGGTTTCGCCGATGCAGACAATGGGCGTCAACCCGTGCGACAGCGCGGCCCGCACTTTGCGCTGCACCGTCTCGTTCGTCTCTCCGAAATACTGCCGGCGCTCCGAGTGGCCGACGATGACGTAGCGGCAGCCGGCGTCCGCGAGCATCAGCCCTGAAATCTCGCCGGTGAACGCCCCCTGCGGTTGCCAGTACACGTCTTGAGCGCCCAGGCTGATCCGTGAACCCTGCAGGAGCCTGCCGATCACGGCCAGCGCCGTAAACGGGGGGCAGACCACCACATCCACCGCCTCGGTCTCACACGATGTTTTGAGCTGTTTGACCAGCGCCTCCGCCTGCGCGAGCGTCATGTGCATCTTCCAATTTCCCGCGATAACTGCTCGACGCATATGAGCTCGGCTCGGGGCTCAGGGTTCTGGGCTCAGGGCCGCCCAGAGCCCACAGCCCTCAGCCCAGAGCGTTCCTCAATGTTGTCCCGAAGGATCGCGATGCCGGGGAGGAGCTTGCCTTCGAGAAACTCAAGCGAGGCCCCGCCGCCGGTCGAGATGTGGCTCATCCTATCGGCCAGCCCGAGCTGCTGGACGCAGGCGGCCGAGTCGCCGCCGCCGATGATCGTCGTCGCGCCTTTCAGGCCGGCCAACGCCTGCGCGACGGCCCGGCTGCCGGCCATGAAGCGCTCCTGCTCAAACACCCCGACCGGACCGTTCCAGACGACGGTCTTGGCATCCTTCAGCGCGTCAGTGAACAGCTTGATGGTCTCCGGGCCGATGTCGACACCCCCCCACCCGTCAGGAATCTGGCCGACCTTGACCGTTTTCACCGGTGTTCCCGGATCAAGCGACGTCGTGATGATGTGGTCCACCGGCAACAAGACCTGCACCTTGCGCTCGGCGGCCTTGACGAGAAGCTGCTTGGCCAGGTCCACCTTGTCCGGCTCAAGTTTGGAGGACCCGACGGCGTGACCTTGCGACTTCAGGAACGTGTAGGACATGCCCCCGCCGATGATCAGCCGGTTGACCTTCTCCAGAAGACGGTTGATCACGGCGATCTTATCCGACACCTTGGCCCCGCCCAGAATGGCGAGGTACGGCCGCACCGGGTTGGTCAGCGCCCCCTCCAGGTACTTGATTTCCTTCTCAATTAGAAAGCCGGCCACCCCCGGCAAGATCCGCGCAACCCCCTCGGTGGAGGCGTGCGCGCGATGCGCGGTCCCGAAGGCGTCGTTCACATACATCTGTCCAAGCTTCGCCAGCTGGGCGGCGAAGGCCGGGTCATTCTTTTCCTCAGCGGCGTGAAACCGCAGGTTTTCCAGCAAAGCGATCTCGCCGGGCGCAAGCCGCGTGACACGCGACTCCACCTCAGCCCCCACACAATCATCGAGGAACATGACCGGGCGCTTGAGCAGCTCCCCAAGCCGTGTTGCCACGGCCTTAAGTGACATGGACGGCTCGCGCTTCCCGTCGGGCCGGCCCAGGTGGCTCATGAGCACGAGGGCCGCCCCCTGCTCCAAGGCATAGCGGATGGTGGGGAGGCTCTCGCGAATGCGCGTGTCGTCGGTGATCCGGCCGGTGCCCTGCTCCAGCGGCACGTTGAAGTCCACGCGGATGAGCACCCGCCTCCCTCTAATATCAACGTCTCTGATTGTTTGTTTCATGCAGGTCATGCCGCGACGGTTGCTCTCGGGGTAGTCGCGGCGCTCGAACTCAGTCCCCGTTTGGCGACGTACTCGATAAGGTCGACGACGCGGTTGGAGTAGCCCCACTCATTGTCGTACCAGCCGAACGTCTTGACCAAGTACTTGTCGACGACGGCGGTCATGGTGGCGTCGAAGATCGAGGAGTGCGGATTGCCATTGAAGTCGCGGGAGACCAGCGGATCGGTATTGTACTGCAGGATGCCCTTCAGCGCCCCCTCGGCGGCCTTCTTGAACGCCCCGTTGACCTCTTCGACGGAGGTTGCCTGCTCCACCTGGCAGGAGAGGTCGACGATCGAGACGTTCGGCGTCGGCACCCGGATCGCCGTGCCGTCGATGCGGCCCTTGAGCTCCGGAAACACCACGCCGACCGTCTTGGCGGCCCCCGTCGTGCCGGGGATCATCGAGAGGGCCGCGGCGCGCGCCCGGCGCAGGTCCTTATGGGCCAGATCGAGCAGGCGCTGGTCGTTCGTGTAGGAGTGGATCGTCGTCATGTAGCCGCGCACGATCTTAAACTGCTCATGGATGATCTTCGCCATCGGCACGACACAGTTCGTCGTGCAGGAGGCGTTGGAGATCACATGGTGCTTGGCCGGGTCGTAGGACTTCTCGTTGACGCCCAGCACAATCGTGATGTCCTCACCCTTCGCCGGCGCGGTGATGATCACCTTCTTGACGCTTTTCGCCTGCAGGTGGCCGGCCGCTGTTTCCTTGTCGGTGAAAGCGCCGGTGGACTCGATCACGACCTCCACGCCGAGATCCCCCCAGGGAATCTCCGAGGGGCTGTGGCTCGTGAACACCTTGAGCGGCTTGCCGTTGACGACGACGGCGTCGGGGGCCGCCTTGACGTCCGCCTGGAAGGTGCCGAGGATCGAGTCGTACTTCAGCAGGTGGGCGAGCGTCTCCGTCGGTGTCGGCAGATCATTGACCGCCACGAACTCAAGGCCCGGCCGGTTGAAGCCGGCGCGGAAGACGTTGCGCCCGATCCGTCCAAAGCCGTTGATGCCAATCCGAACCGCCATCTGAACCTCCTCGTATCTCGGCTTGCGCAGTCGCTCAGAAGAGTCTTTATTATATCAAACTGGGAGGGCGGCTTCACGGAGGAGCTTCGCCGCCAGCTCGGGCGGCGTGGGGTTGATGTAAAAGCCCGTGCCCCACTCAAAGCCCGCGATCTTCGTCAGCTTCGGCATCAGCTCCAGGTGCCAGTGGTAGTCCTCCCGCTCGCGCGGCTCGATCGGGGCCGTGTGGATGATGAAGTTGTACGGCGGGTTAGACAGGGCGGCCCGCAGCCGTCCCAGCGTCTCCTTGAGGATCCGCGCGAAATCCGCCATCGCCTCGGCGCCGATCTGCGCAAAATCCCCCCGGTGCTCCTTCGGGAGGATCCAGATCTCAAACGGAAAGCTCGAGACATAGGGACAGAAGGCGGCGAAGGCGCGGTTCTCACAGACCAGGCGCTCATCGTCCTGGACCTCTTGGTTCAACATGTCGCAGTAGGAGCACCGCTCGCGGAACTCGAAGTACCGCTCAGCGCCGTTGAGCTCTTCCTGCACCCGTTTCGGCACGATGGGCAGCGCGATCAGTTGGGAATGAGCATGCTCCAGCGAGGCGCCCGAGGTCAGCCCGAAGTTCTTGAAGATCAGCGTGTACTTGAGGCGACGGTCGCCCCGCAGGTCAAGCGACCTCGCCTTGAACGCCTTGATGACCTCGGCCAGCTCCTCGTGGCTCAGGTCGGCCGTCTGGCGCTGGTGGTCAGGAGTCTCCACGATGACCTCGTGCGCCCCGACGCCGTTGCACAGGTCGAAGACGCCGATGCCGCGGCGGCCCAGATCGCCTTCGATCTTCAGCGCGGGAAATTTGTTTGACACCACGCGCAGCTTCCAGCCGGGGCCATTCGGCGCGCTGCCGGACGGCCGCACAACGTAAATTTCCGGCGGCGTCATGCCTTCGTTGCCGTAGCAGAAGGGACACTTGCCGCCGCCGAGGGTCGGCGATTCGATGTCGAAGGCCTCAGGGCCGGCGGGCTGGTCGGTGTCGATGATGTTCCACCGGCCGATGATCGGATCGCGCCTCAATTCAGACATTCTTACGCCTCATCAGAAGTCAAAACTCAAAACGCCTTTTGCCTTTTGAGTTCTCATGTGGCCTGCTTGGCATGTTCGGACATCTCGGGATGCGGGGGGGGCGGCGCCGGCTCCACGTCGGCTTCGCGCAGGTACTTGGCCGACTCTTCCGGCGGCGTCGGATTGATGTAGAACCCGCTGCCCCATTCAAACCCCGCCACGCGCGTCAACCGCGGAATCAATTCGATGTGCCAGTGGTAGTCCTCTTCGATCGTCTTCCAGTGGCCTATTTTCCCCCGCTGCTTGCGGAAGGGGGCCGTGTGGAGCAGCGCGTTATAGGGGGGGTCGTTGAGCGCGGCCTTCAGGCGGCTGAGGACCTGCTTGAAGACCGCGGCGACGTCCTTTAGCTCTCTCGGCTGCATCTTCGCGAAATCGCAGTTGTGCTGCTTGGGCATGATCCATACCTCGAAGGGAAACCGCGCGGCGAAGGGGCACAGGGCCACGACGGCGTCCGACTCGATGACGATGCGGGTCTTGGCTTCCCGTTCCTGGCTCAACAGATCGCAGATGAGGCAGCGCTCTTTCTCCTCAAAGTGCCTCCGGGCGCCGGCCAGCTCCTCCTTCACCCGCAGCGGTGTCACCGGGGTGGCGATGAGCTGGGAGCGGCTGTGCTGGATGCGGCCCGCCCCGGAGACCTCCCCGTAGTTCTTGAACCAGAGCGCGTAGCGGAAGCGCGGATCGCGCTCCAGATCCGTGATGCGGGTGATGGCCGCCTGGAGGGCGGCGTGGATCTGCTCCGTCGTCAGATCGGCCGCGTTGCCGATGTGCTGCGGCGTTTCCACGATGATCTCGTGCGCGCCGATGCCGTCCATGACGTCGTACATCCCCTTCGCCCGGCGGTTGAGCTGCCCTTCAATCCGCAGGACCGGCTTGATGCTGGGCACCACCCGCACCGACCAGCCCGCCCCATTCGCATCCTTCCCCGCCCCCCGGACCGCGAGGATCTCCTTCGGCGTTTCGGCTTCTTTGCCCTCGCAGAACGGGCACTCGCTCTGCGGCAGCGGCTCGTCGGTCGAGGTGAGAAAGTCCACCGGCCGCTTCGCGCGCTCCGTGGCGATGATGACCCAGCGTCCGATGAGCGGATCTTTCCGTAGTTCAGGCATGTCTCCTCGCTTCGCTCGGAGAGTTTACAGTGTACAGTGCACCGTGGACAGTATGCGAGGTTTCCCTCTCGACTGTACACTGTTCACTGGTCGCTCCCGAATGTTTCTCCCACGCGAATGGGATGGCCGACGAGGAACTCCTTGACGCGCATCCGGCGGCGGCCCGGCAACTGAAGTTCACGCAGCGCAAGCGCCCCTTCCCCGGTCATCACGACGATCGCCTCCGGCGCCAGCCTCACAACGGCGCCCGCTCCGGCGCCAAGCGCCGTGCCGGCGCCAGGCACCGGCGATGCGGACCACACCTTGAGCGGCCTCCCCTGCCACTCGGTGAACGCGCCAGGCCACGGCACCATCGCCCGAATCAGCCGCTCAATCACTTCAGCCGGCTGGTGCCAGTCGATTCGCCCTTGCGGCTTCGTCAGCTTGGGCGCGAAGGAGGCCTGCGCTTCGTCCTGGGGCGTGAAGATCGCGCGATCTTCCGCCAGCAGGTCCAGGCCGCGCACAAGCTCTTCAGCGCCGAGCTGGGCCAGACGCGAGGTCAGTGTCTCGGCATCCTCTTGGGGCTCAATCGGCAGCGTGCGCTGCACGATGATGTCACCGGCATCGAGCGCTTCGTTGAGCCGGAAAATCGTCACGCCCGTGGTGCGCTCGCCCTGCAACAGCGCCCACGCCACCGGTGCCGCCCCGCGATATTTGGGAAGCAGCGAGGGGTGCGCACCCACCATGCCCAACCGCGGCAGCCCCAAGAGATCCCGGCGGATCAATTGCCCATACGCGACCACCACGCCGACATCGGGGTCCAAGGCGTCAAACAGATCCGCCGACGCCCGCTCCGGCTGCACGAGCGGAAGCCCAAGCCGCGCGGCCGCACGCTTGACCGGCGAGGGCTCTCTGGACAAGCCGCGGCCTTGGGGCCGGTCCGGCTGCGTCACGCACCTGACGACGTGGTGGCGGCCGGCGGCCACCCGCTCAAGGCTGGGGACCGCGAATTCCGCCGTGCCAAAGAACACTACGCGCATACCTTGAAAGGATGACACAGATAAAACGTTTTATCTGTGAAATCAGCTTTATGACAGTCAGCTAACTGGCGAATCTGTGTAATCATTGTCTATCTCCTCAGCAAGCGCCTTCGACGAAACCACGGCAGGCGATCCACAAACAGACGGCCCTGGAGATGGTCGAATTCGTGTTGCAGCACGATAGCCAGCAACCCCTCTGCCTCGATGGCCAGCGGGTTGCCGGACACATCCTTCCCCCTCAGGCGCACGCGCGCGGCGCGCGTGATTCGCTGCCACACATCTGGCAGGCTCAGGCATCCTTCCACCACGGCGATCCGCCCGCTGATCGGCTCGACGAGGGGGTTGATCACCACCAGCTCCCGTCCCCGCTCCTGTGAGGGGTTGGCCACAAACACCTGGAGGTCCAAGCCGATCTGCGGCGCCGCCAGCCCGATCCCGTCGTTGGCGTACATCGTGTCGATCATGTCGCGCGCGAGCTGCCGGATGTCTCCGGTCACACGATCCACCGGCTTGGCTTTTGCTCGCAGCATCGGATGCGGGTCGCAACACACTGGGCGCGCGCTCATTATACTGTATTCTAAACGAGTCCATAGTCCGAGTCACTTCAATAGTCCGTAGCGGTCTCACGTCGGCTTCGGTCTACGGACTATCGACTACTGACTGCGGTGGCAGTTGGTATATAATGAAAGACATGGCCACCGCAACGGTGCCCACCGATCTCCAGCCCTACTTTGATAAAGGCATCCAGGCCTACACGCAGGGCAGCTACGAGT
>CAYJWN010000045.1:0-13989 GCA_964373835.1 uncultured Planctomycetales bacterium | reverse complement strand
TTCGTCCGGTAGGTCACGACGGATGCCTGCAATTCACTTGAGCCGCCCTTCGTCACGCGGATTTCAATGCGTTTGATGTCGTTCCTGGCATTCGTGGGGGCGCCGCTCCCGCACGCCCCGCTACAACTGCACGCACAATTGCTCGTTAGCGTCTGACAACTCACAATGCGGGTGACGACATAGGCGGGGTCTGGAGTGGGCGCGGGCACCCCTGGGGTGAGGTTAAGATCGGTGTGGCAGAAGTTGTTCAAACTATCGAGCCGCTCCATCTCCCAGCGGGCCAGGTTCATGGCGACCGTGTAGTCGCGCGCTCGGAGGGCGCCGGTGAGGTGCTCAGCCAGGAGGATGCCCACAGGAATACTGATAATCGCCGTGAGGCTGATCGTGATCACCAGTTCGACAAGCGTGAGGCCCTTGTCACCTGAGCGTGTCATGGCGAGCGCTGGGTTAACTCGTGGTAGCCGGGGCGGCGATCCTCCACCGGCGTAGCCGGCGCCAACAACAACGCGTCATCGGACGTGATGTTGCCCGGCTGCTGAAGATCGCCCGGATCCGCCTCATTCAGCCGATATTCCGCCTGAAGCCGACGCCACGTTGAGAAGGGAAAAACTCCTTTGCGCACCTCGCCGACCGACTTGATGGTGAAATTAGCCGTTGAGCTCGCCGGATCCGCGGGAACAAAGCGGACTCGACGAGACGAGCCGTCCGTCATGAGGAAGCGCGCTTCGATCCAGCTCTTGTTGCTCATGAGCAGCGATGGAGGAGCGGACTCCGTTGTCCTGCGGGAAAACCAGATGCGGTTTGACCCTTGACTGTTCGGATTCACGGTTTGGTTCACGTCAATGGTGCCGCCGGACGGGGTGCCCGCGCAGGCCCCGTCGTTGTAATCCGCGGCATTGCCTATGAGATCCACGCGATACACCACCTCCCCGTTGTCCGGATTCCATGAGATCTGAAGCGCATCGATCACAACGGGCATGCCATCCGGCAGGTTATCCGGCGGCGTGGGCGACGCGCTGGCCGTTAAGAGGACGTTCCGCAAGGTCCAGTCCCTCAGGATCTGGCGATTGTTTGCTCCCCCGCAGATGCGGCCTGTCGTCCACGTCCCGGAGATCATGTCCGCCAGCAGGAAATCCGCGGCCTGCCCGCCCAGAATGAAGACGTCATCATCCGCGTAGCTGCCGAGTATCCCCGTGTCGTTCGGAACCGGGTACTCCCCCAGAAGAAACCCATTGCCACCGGTGTTAAAGCGGAAGTCGTAGATCGCCTGCATGATGCCGGCTTGGGCGAGGTAGACGGCCTTGGTCTGGTTCTGGCGCAGGCTGGTGACGCGGAGGTGTTCGGTGAGGTAGAACGTGACGCCCGCAAGAGCGAGGATGACGGCGCTGATTAGAACGATGAGGCCAACGAGGAGCCAGCCACGTCGTGACTGGCGCCGCACCAGGGTGGTGCGACAGAACGCCCTACGTGGGTGCACGGAATACGGGATTACCGGAATGTACCGTCTGCTGGATTGTAGGTATACACTTTCGTACCGGTGCCAACGGGTGCAGTGAACGTGTACGTCGTCGCCGTGGTCTGTGTCCAGTTCGCATCAACGTAGCCGCCTGGGATGACCAATTCAAAGCAGGGCGTCGCGGCGACACACGGGGTCGCGACCGAGGACACGCCGAAGGGGATTTCGTTGCATGCATTGTTCCAGGCATCTTCAATGTTGTCGTCGGGGAACGTTTGGGTGCAGCCAGCGACTTGGTTCTTGGCCGCAACCGTCAGGATGCCCGCGCGGACCGAACCGACGATGCCGTCACGCTGCGCAAGGTAGGCCTCATTACGGATATCAATAAAGCGGGGGATGGCAATCGCAGCCAAGATGCCGACAATGGCGATGACAATCACCAGCTCCACCAGCGTGAATCCCTGCTCACATCGCTTGCGCATCTTACCTCCCCTGTTTGAAGACTTTCACCAGATCCCACATCGGCACGAAGACCGCGGTCGCCATGAACAGTACCCCTAAGCCTACCACAACGAGCAGGGCTGGTTCAACATACGTCAACAATTTCTTCACGGCATAGGACACCTGCTGATCGTAGTACTCGGACACGCTCAGCAGCAGCTCATCCAATTTCCCCGTCTCTTCGCCTGTGGCCACCATTTGGACGACGACGGCGGGAAACAGCGGCTGCGCGTTCATGGCGCCGGCCAATGGCTCACCGCCCCTGACCCGCTCCTGCACCGCCTGGAGCGACGCCCTGACGCGCCGATTATGGACGCTGTCGCTTGCCAGAGCGAGCGTCTCAAGAATCGGCACGCCGCTATGGTTGAGCGCCGCGGTGACGCGGGCAAAGCGCGACATGGAAAGCTGCAGGAAGACCGGGCCCAACACCGGCAGGCGGAGCTTCCAGGTGTGCCAGCGCAGGCGGCCGGCATCGGTGCGCAGGCACAGCCACCATCCCACCGCCGCGCCGATCACAAGCAGAGCGAGCAACCAACCGTAGTGCGACAGCAGGTGGCTCACGCCGATCAAGAGCCGTGTCTGAAATGGGAGTTGAATCTTGAAGGACCGAAACATGGTGGCGAACTGTGGCAGGACGAATGTCGCCATGATCACAAGCGCGGTTGAGAGTGTGACGAGCACGATCATCGGGTACTGGAGCGCCTGTTTGAGCTGGTGGCGCAGCTCGATCTCCCACTCGAAGAGCTGTGTCAACTGCTTGAGCACTTCATCCAAGAGGCCGCCAGCTTCCCCGACGCGGATCAATCCGAGAAACACGGGGCTGAACGCGCGGGGATGCCGCCCCAGCGCCTGAGAAAACGTGCGGCCTTCCAATAAATCGTGATGCACGTCGCGCAGGATGCGCTTCAGGGCCCCGGAGGGTAGCTGCGTCTGCAGCGCCTGGAGGCTGGAAAGGAGCGGCACGCCAGATTTCTGCAGCACGTGGAGCTGCCGCGTGAGGAGATACGTCTCCTCCAGCGGCACCCTGATGTGGCCGTTGGGATGGAACAGAGGCAGCGTGAAACGAGTCATCAGATGGGTCCTGCGGCAGCGGTGGGTGGCAGGGCGCATGCGGAGCCGGACGTCTGGAGGGCCGAGCGGCCACGGTGTCCCACTCGTCCTCGGTGGGGACGAGCGAGGCCCGGAAGCCGAGCGAACCCCCGCGGCTCTGCTTGGCAAAGCCAAGCAGCGGGGGGAGCGTTCCGGCGGAGCATCGCCCTGACAGGACCCGCCGCTGTCGCAGGACCCGCATAGGCTGAGGGATGGATGCCACGAGTAGCCTGTGAGCGGGCAGCGGTAGCGGGCATCACGCGTTTAGCTCCGGAGGGACAACGCGATCCAGCTCTTCCAGCGTGGTCAGCCCCTGCTGCACCTTGAGCAGGCCGTCGGAGCGCATGGTGCGCATGCCGTGTTCAACGGCCAGCGCCTTCAGCTCGTTTGATGCGCACGTGGAGGCGATCTTCGGCTTCATCGCCTCATCGACGAGCAAGAGCTCAAACACGCCGATCCGACCGGTGTAGCCCGTTTGCCGGCAGGCGTGGCAGCCGCGCCCGCGGTACAGCACGGTCAGCTCCGGGTAGCGCTCTTTGATCTCTTTCGGCGGGCGGCTTCCCTCTTGGCAACTGAGACAGATGCGGCGCACCAGGCGCTGCCCGATGACCCCCAGCAGCGTGGTGGCCAACAGATACGGCTCCACCTTCATGTCAAAGAGCCGGGCGACCGCCCCGACCGCATCGTTGGTGTGGAGCGTGGACAGCACCAGGTGCCCGGTCAGGGCCGCATGCAGCGCGATCTCTGCGGTGTCCTGGTCGCGGATCTCGCCGACCATGATGACATCCGGATCCTGCCGGAGGATCGATCGCAGCCCGGTCGCAAACGTCACACCCGCTTTGAGGTTGATCTGCGTCTGGCGGATGAGCGGCACGTGGTACTCGACAGGGTCTTCGATCGTCATGATGTTCTTGGTCATGGAGTTGATCTCAGCGAGCGCGGCGTAGAGCGTCGTGGTTTTCCCCGAGCCGGTGGGGCCGGTCACGAGCAACATCCCATGGGGCCGCTGGATGAGCTGCTGAAACGGGGTGCGCGCCTCCTGCGAGAAGCCCAGATCCATCAGCTTCAGCGCCACGGCGGACTGATCCAAGAGGCGAATGACCACGTTCTCGCCGGAGACGGTCGGATAGGTGGAAATGCGCAAATCCACCGTGCGCCCTTCGATCGTGAGCGGGATGTGGCCGTCCTGCGGCAGGCGGTGCTCGGCGATGTCCAGCTTCGCCAGGATCTTGATGCGGGAGCACAGCGCCTCATGCAGCCCGCCGGGCAGCAGCTTGACTTCGTGCAGGACGCCGTCGATGCGACACCGCACGCGCGTCTCGTCGCCGTCCGGCTCCAAATGGATGTCGGAGGCGCGCGATTCAAGCGCTTCGCCAAGGAGCGCATCGATCAGCTTGATGATGGACACTTCGTCGGCGGCTTCGACGGCAGGCGGGAGCTCAGCGGCCTGTGCGCGTGTGAGCTCAGCAGCGGCCGGCGCCGCCTGTTTGGAAGCCTGCTCCACGACCTGCATGCCGTAGCATCGCTCGATCGCTTTGCGAATGGCTTGGGGGGTTCCAACCACAGGATGAATAATGGGCAGCTTCGTGGCCGCCCGCAGCGCGTCGATGGCCACCGCGTCCCACGGATCCTGCATGGCCACCGTGAGCGCGGTGTCAATGCGATAGAGCGGCAGCACCTGGTGCTTGCGGGCCACCGACTCGGGGACGAGCTTCAGCACCTCGGCGTCGATCTGGTAGTCGGCCACGTCCATGAACGCCACGCCGGCCGCCTCGGCTTTGAGCGCGCCGACCTGCTCCGGCGTCACCTGCTTGGCGGCGATGAAGACTGCGGCCACGTCAGACCGTTGCGCCTGCGCTTGTGTGACAGCCGCGGCCGCATCGGCTTCGGCGATGAGGCCCTTGGTGATGGCCAACCGCAGCCACGGCTCTTTGGCTTTCAACAACGCTTCAGAAGGGCTCATTCGTGCCTCGCCTGCAGCAGTTCTTCGACCTTGGCGATCAGGTCTTTCCCGTTAAACGGTTTGGTGATGTACGCGTCGGCGCCCACGGCCTTGCCCAGTTCCAAGTCCTCGCGGCGGCAGCGGGCGGTGCAGAAGATCACCGGAATGTGGCGGAACTTCTGGTCGAACTTCAACAGGCGGCAGACCTCATAGCCGCTCAGCTGGGGGATCATGACATCGAGGATGATGAGGTTCGGGTGCTCTTCCCGGCCCTTGCGGAGCGCCTCGAGCCCTGCGCCGGCGGTGATGACGCGAAACCCTTCCGATTCAAACCGCAGCTTCAGCGCCAACTGCAGCTCAGGGTCATCATCGACGAGCAACAGTGTCTTCGCGCGAGAGGCTGACACGGCTGGAGGGTGGTCCAACAATTCGCTGAGGGCGCGCTGATCGTCCGCGGAGATGCGGGTGAATTCAATGCCGAATTTATAGCCGTACCCCTTCTCGCGGTCCAACTTTTGAAACCAGGCGACGGTGCCCACCGCCTTCACCGGTTTGGCCCGGCCGGGCACGTGGAGCGCGCAGAACAGTTGCGCGCCGATAGGATAGCTCGCCCCGCTGTAGACGCACACGCCTCCCTGGCTGACATTGACCGTGATGGTTCGTTCAAGCTCATCCTCGGCAGGCGCCTCACCGCTCGCTGTGGCCGGTCCGCATTCGACGTCAAGCGCCGTGAAATAGCGGGAGTAGCGTCGGCGTTCGGCCTCGCGGCCTTTCGATGCGGAGCGTGGCGGCATCATGGGGGGGCACCGGAACGCTGTGGGGGGTGATCGACCGTGAGGTTACGCGGCGTGCCGGTGCATCTGGGTTTCAAGCCACTCGTCCAGCACGTCCCGCTTGAAACGCCACTGACCGCCGATTTTCACCGCGGGGACCCGGCCTTCGCGCGTCAGTTTGTACACCGTCATCACGTGGAGCCCGAGATACTTCGCCACCTCTCGGAGGGTCATGATCTGCTCAGCGTCCTTGGCTCCGTTTTTCTTCATGGCTCACCCGCCTTTCGCTCTTCACATGTCCTCTTATTCGAAAGTATGCCATAGGTTGGCAGAATTCTGCAATCCTTTTACAAATTTTTATATATACCATACGATCTTGCCGTCCGTTAAGAAGCGGTGTGAACCTTGGTGCGGAAGTCACTCGACCCCTCGACTCGGGCCCCGGCCCCCTTCGACCAGCTCAGGGTCCCTCGACTGGTCGAAGGAGTCCCGAGCGCAGTCGAGGGATTGGCCGGGGACCCTCGCTCGGGATTCCGCCCCACGGGCGTCCCAGGAGGTGCCACGGGCTTGCCCGTGGGGGCTCCACCGGGCAGGAACACGGAAGGGACTGGAGGGCTTACTGGTAGCGCTGGATCACCTGATCCCACAACCCCTTGGCCTTGAGGATCAGGTCGACCGTTTCGCGGACGGCGCCCCGGCCGCCGGGGCGCTTGGTGATGTAGTGGCTGACGTGCTTGACCTCGTCGACGGCGTTGGGCACCGCCACGGCAAAGCCCACGCGGCGCAGGATGGGCAGCTCCATGAGGTCGTCGCCGATCGCGCACACCTGCTCGTCGCTCACGCGAAACCGTTTGAGCACCTGCTCGTAGGCGGGCAGCTTGATGAGTCTTCCCTGCGCGAGGAAATCGATCCGCATGTCTTTGGCGCGGCGTTTAACCAGCTTCGATTGGCGCCCGCTGATGATGGCCGACTTCAGCCCGGCCCGGTTCCAAAACACCAGGCCCGCCCCGTCCTGCACATCGAAGGCCTTCAGCTCGTCCCCGTACTCGGCATAGACGATGCGGCCGTCCGTCAGGGCCCCATCCACGTCGAGCAGCAGCACGCTCACCCGCGACGCGCGCTGGATGAGTTCAGGAGACAGCCCCGCGAGCGTGGACATCGCCCCGTCAGGCCCCCTCGCTTTCACCGGTGACGCGCAGGACTTCTTCAATCGTGGTGACCCCTCCCGCCACCTTGTCCAGCCCGTCCAGCAACATCGTCCGCAACCGTCCCGTGCCGACGGCGGTCTTGTAGAGCGCGGTGGATGAGCGGTCCAGGATGAGCCGCTTCAAATCATCTTCCAGGATCAGGAGCTCGAAAATGCCGATCCGGCCATGGTAGCCGGTCGCGCTGCACTGGGGGCAGCCCACGCTCTTGCAGAACTGCATCCGGCTCGCCTCCGGCTGGGGCAGCGTGGTCTCATGGCTCCAGAGGCGCGTGAAGGAGCTCGTGGCCAGCGCATCCGGCGTCTTGCAGTGGGGGCACAGCACGCGCACCAGACGCTGCGCGACCACCCCGTTGAGCGCCCCGAGGATCAGGTGCGGCTCGATCTCCATGTCGATCAGCCGCGTGATGGCGCCCACGGAGTGCCGGGTGTGCATGGTCGACACCACCAGGTGGCCGGTCAGCGCCGCACGGATGGCGATTTCGGCGGTCTCCTTGTCGCGGATCTCTCCGACGAGGATCACGTTGGCATCCTGCCGCAGCACCGCCCGCAGCCCGGAGGCGAAGGTCAGGCCGACCGCGGGGTTGATCTGCGCCTGGTCGACCCCCTCCATCTGATACTCGACAGGATCTTCCAGCGTCACGATCTTGATGTGCGGCGAACGGAGCGTGTTCAGCGCCGCATAGAGGGTGGTGGTCTTGCCGCTGTTCGCCGGGCCGGTCACGAGGATCAACCCATTGGGCCGCCGGATGAGCTGCTCAAACGCTTTGAGCGCGGTCGGCAACCACCCGAGCTGCTCCAGCGCACGCAAGGAAGCGGATCGGTTGAGGATGCGAATCGCCAGCACGTCGCCGAACAGCGTGGGAAACGACGAGAGGCGCAGGTCAAGCTGCTGGCCGCCCGACTCGAAATCGATCCGGCCGTCCTGCGGTTTGCTGCGGCCCACCACATCGGTCGCCAGGTTCGCCTTGATCTTGATGGACCGGGTCAGCGGATCGCGGACCTCCGGCGGCAGCGTGAGCATCTCATAGAGCAACCCGTCGATCCGATAGCGCAGCCGTAGATCGGTGGCGGTCGGCTCGATGTGGATGTCGCTGGCCTTCACCTCGACCCCGTAGGATAAGAGCAGGTGCGTTAACTTGAGAATAAAGGGATCATCGGAAGAGGTCCCGGCGTGCCGCGCCCCTCCATGCGCCCCCTGGGCCAACTGCAAGTCGTCGTACAAATCTTTCAGTGACTTTTGCATTAAAAGCCTGCCCGCAGAAGGTCCTGCACGTCCAGCAGCCCGACCGGTTTGCGCCGGTCGTCCACGACCACCAGCTCGTCGATCTTGTGCTCGCGCAGGATGCGCAGCGCTTCGGCCGCCAGACGGTCCGGGTCAATGGTCTTCGGGTGGCGCGTCATCACTTCGGCGACGCGCCGTTGGGCCAGGTTGCGCGTCGAGTCGAGATGGCGGCGCAGATCCCCGTCGGTGAAGATGCCGCAGAGGCGCCCACGCGCGTCCACGACGCTGGCGCATCCCGCGCGCGCTTTGGTAATCGCCAGCAGCACCTCTTTGACGCGCGCCGTCTCACGCACCACAGGGTTCGCCCCGCGCGTGCGCATGAGATCGCGCACGCGCAGCAGCAGCCGCCGTCCCAGCTGGCCGCCCGGATGCAGCAGCGCAAAATCGCGCTCCTTGAAGCCCTTGCGCTCCGCCACCACGACGGCCAGCGCATCGCCCATGGCGAGCATGGCGGTGGTGGAGGACGTCGGCGCCAGATTCAGGGAACAGGCCTCGCGCGTCACGCTCACATCCAGAATCGCGTCGCTGTGCTTGGCAAGCGTCGATGTGAGATGGCCGGTGAGAGCGATCAGGCGGCTGCCGATGCGTTTGATGACCGGCAACAGGCGGGTCAGCTCCTCGGTTTCTCCGCTGTTGGAGAGGGCGATGAGGACGTCGTCTTTTGTGACCCGCCCTAGGTCCCCGTGGATCGCCTCGGCTGGATGCACCCAGTGGCTGGGCGTCCCCGTGGACGAGAGAGTAGCGGAGAGCTTCTGGCCGATGAGGCCGGCTTTGCCCATGCCGGTGACGACGACGCGTCCCTTGCAGCCGACCAGCAGGTTCACGGCCGTCTCAAACGATCGGCCGATGCGGGGAATCAGCCGCCGGATCGCCTCGGCTTCGATCCTCAGCACTTCTCTGGCCCGTTTAATGCTCATGTCTATCGCAACGTTCAGAAGTCAGACGTCAGAATTCAGAGGTCAGATCCTTGACTTGACCTTTGAACTTCTGACCTCTGACCTCTGACTTCTGTCCTCTGATCCCTTCGTCCGACTGAGGGCCGACCGGATGGCCTGGACTTCATCGAGGAGCCTCGGGAGGTCGGCCAATCGCAGCATGTTGGGTCCGTCGACGGGCGCGTGGTCCGGGTCCTCGTGCACTTCCAGGAAGATGCCGTCGCAAAAGCCGGTCGCCACCGCCGCGCGCACAAGCGTCGGCACAAACTCACGCTGCCCCCCTGAAGTCTGGCCCAAGCCGCCGGGCAATTGGACCGAGTGCGTCCCGTCAAAAATCACTGGGCAGCCAAAACCGGCGAGCACCTGCAGGCTGCGCATATCGGAGACGAGGTTGTTGTAGCCGAAGCTCGCGCCGCGCTCCGTGACCAGGACCGAGCGGTTGCCGGCGGCGCGCGCTTTCTCGATGACGTGGCGCATGTCCCACGGGGCGAGAAACTGGCCCTTCTTGATGTTCATCGGCTTGCCCACCTTGGCCACGGCGGTCACAAAGTCGGTCTGGCGACAGAGAAACGCTGGCACCTGAAGAATGTCCAGCACTTCGGCCGCGGGAGCGACCTCCTCACGGCAGTGGACGTCGCTCAAGACCGGCAGCCTCAGCGTCCGCTTCACCGTGGCGAGGATCTCCAGCCCCGCCTTGAGGCCCGGCCCGCGGAAGGACTGCCCGGAGGTCCGATTCGCTTTGTCGTAGCTCGACTTGACGATGTAGGAGACCCCGGCTCGTTCACACATCTTCGCCACGCGCTCAGCGTGAGAGAGCAGATGCTGCTCACTCTCAATAACATCCGGTCCGGCAATGAGCACGAGGGGTTGGCCGCGGCCGATCCGGATCGAGCCAACCCTCACCGTCGCTGTAGGCTGTAGGCTGTAGGCTGTAGGCAACGGCTCCTGCCTAGAGCCTTGAGCCTCCCCGGCCCGCCAGTCGCGATCGCCGGGGCGGGCGAGCCTTGAGCGCTTTGGAGTCAGCGAACTCATCGCTTCCCACTCTTCGCCTTTGCTGTCGGCTTCTTTCGTGCAACCCGACCCCCTGCTCCAGCATTGTTGAGGGCGGCGGCGACGAAGTCGCGAAATAGGGGATGCGGCTCAAGTGGGCGCGATTTGAACTCCGGGTGAAACTGGCCTGCCACAAACCACGGATGGTCCTTCAGCTCAATGATCTCAACCAAATCGCCCGGGTCGTAGGTGCCCGAGACGACCAATCCGACTTTGGCGAGCTGATCCCGGTAGCGGTTATTCACCTCGTACCGGTGCCGATGGCGCTCATGAATCTCCTCGCGCTGATAGGCCGCGTAGGCTGTGGTGCCCTTCCTCAGGCGGCACAGCGACGCGCCCAGCCGCATGGTGCCGCCCATCGCCGTCACCCCCTGCTGCTCTTCCAGCAGGCTGATGACCGGATGGGGGCTTTTGGGATCAAACTCCGTCGAATTCGCGCCGGTGAGGCCGCACACGTTGCGGGCGAACTCGATGACGGCGCACTGCATCCCTAAGCAGATGCCGAGAAACGGCACGCCGCGCTCGCGGGCGTAGCGGATCGCCTCGAGCTTGCCCTCGATGCCCCGGCGGCCGAACCCGCCGGGAATCAACAGCCCCTGCACATCGCCGAGGATGCTCGCGGCACCTTCCCGCTCGATCTCTTCGGAGTCGACGCGCTTGACCTCCACGCCGGCGCCGTGGGCCAGCCCGCCGTGGCGGAGCGCCTCGTAGATGGACTTGTAGGCGTCCTGCAGCTGGATGTATTTCCCCACGACGGCGATGCGCACCTGGCGCGTGGGATTGAGGGCGCGCTCGACCACCTGCCGCCGCCAGTCGGCCAGCTCATGCGGCGCGCACCGCAGCCCCAGCATCTTGACGATCGTCTCATCGAGCTGCTGCCGGTTGAAGATCAGCGGCACCTCATAGACATCCTGCACATCCAGGGCCTGGATGACCGCCTCGGGGGCGACGTTGCAGAACTGCGCGATCTTGCTGCGCACCGCGTCGGAGAAGGGCTTTTCCGTGCGGCAGAGCAGGATGTCCGCCTGCAGCCCGATCTCGCGGAGCTTGCCGACGGAGTGCTGCGTCGGCTTGGTCTTCAGCTCATCGGCCGCGCGGATATACGGCACGAGCGTGAGGTGGATGTTGAGCGCGTTGTCCCGCCCCAGCTCGTTGCGCAGCTGGCGGATGGCTTCCAGAAACGGCAGCCCCTCGATATCGCCGACGGTGCCGCCGACCTCGACGATGACGACGTCCACTTCCGGCGTCGCCACCGCTTTCATGGCGCGCTTGATCTCATCGGTGATGTGCGGCACCACCTGGACCGTGCCGCCGAGATAGTCTCCGCGGCGCTCCTTCTCGATCACCGTGTAATAGATGCGGCCCGCCGTGACGTTGTTGGCCTTGGTCATGGTCTGACCGGTGAACCGCTCATAGTGGCCCAGGTCGAGGTCGGTCTCAGCGCCGTCCTCGGTGACGTAGACCTCTCCGTGCTGGTACGGGCTCATCGTCCCCGGATCCACGTTGATGTAGGGGTCCAGCTTCTGGAGCGTCACTGTGAGCCCGCGCGACTTCAGCAGCAGGCCGATGGACGCACAGGCGATCCCCTTGCCGAGGCTCGACACCACTCCGCCAGTTACAAAGATGTATTTAGCCATCGTCACGAACTCCAGGCACACAGAAGTCAGACTGTTCTGACATCTGACTTCTGACCTCTGACTTCTGATCGCTGCAAGATCGTCTCAACTCTTGCCAGGTCTTCTGGAGTGTCCACGCCGATCGTGTCGTGGACGGTTTCCAGGACTTTGATCCGGTAGCCGTGCTCGAGCGCGCGGAGCTGCTCCAACTGCTCTGCCTGTTCAAGCGGCGTCGGCTCCAGGCTGGGGAATTGCAGCAGAAAGTGGCGCTGATAACCGTAAATTCCCAGGTGCTTGAACGCTCGTGGCTGAAGGTTCAAGGCTGAAGGCTGAAGGTCTGGCCTTGAGTCTTGAGCCTTGAGCCTTGAGCCAGCATCATTCCTCATGTGCGGAATTGGTGCGCGTGAGAAATACAGCGCGTAGCCGTCGCGATCCACCACCACCTTGACGATGTTGGGATTCGCCGCATCCTCCGGGCGCGACAGCTGTGTCATCAGCGACGCCATCGGCACCGCCTGGTGGCGCGTGAGAAATGCCACGAGCTGCCCCACCATCTCCGGCTGGATGAGCGGCTCATCCCCCTGCACATTGACCACCACCTTGGCTTGGCGCGCACGTGCGACCTCGGCGACGCGATCTGTCCCGCTGCGGCAGCTTGTGCTCGTCATCACCGCCGTGCCGCCGAATTGCGCCACGACACCGAGAATGCGCTCATCATCCGTCGCCACCACGACCTCATCGACGCCTTCCGCGCGGCTGGCCCCCTCATACACATGCTGGACCATCGGCTTGCCGCGCAGCGTCGCCAGCGGTTTGCCGGCAAATCGCACCGAGCCGTAGCGGGCCGGAATCACCACCAGCACGCCGGCCATCTCACCTACTGAAGCGGGTCCTGCCGCTGCGCGACCCCACGCGTCCTCGCCGCGCCGCACTATCGGCGTCGTCCCTCGACTTGGCTCGGGACGACGTCCTGAGCGGTAGTCGAAGGACGTCGTCGGCTCCGGGCGCGTGGGGGCCCCCGCTCCGCGTCACCCGCTTCCACGACGAGAGTTTAGCGCGCAGCTCCTGCGGTGTTACCACCGCGACGCCCAGCTTCCCGACGACGATGCCGGCCGCGTAATTGGCGATGCGAGCCGCCTGTTCCATCGTCGCCCCGCTGGCCAGCGCCAGCGTGAACGTGGCGATCACCGTATCCCCGGCGCCGGCGACATCGAAGACTTCTTGCGCCACCGTCGGGATCATGGTCTGCCGGCCGCCCTGCTCAAACAAGCACATCCCGTCTTCGCCCAGCGTCATGAGCAGCCCGTCGCAGCCCAGACGCTTGAGGATCTCCACCCCCGCCCGCTTCACGTCGGCGTCGCTTTCCAGTTCCCGTCCGACCGCCTCTCCCGCCTCCTGGCGGTTGGGCGTGAGCGCCGTGACGCCGCGGTATAACTCGACATGCTCCTGCTTCGGATCGACCGTGACGATCTTCTTGTGGCGGCGCGCCAGCGGGATCACCGCCTCCAGCAGCTGCCGCGTGATGACCCCCTTGCCGTAATCCTCGATCACCACCGCGTCGACCTCCGGCAGGAGCCGTGTGACGGCGGCGATCAACTGCTCTGCGATGTTGGCCGGCAGGGGTTCTTTCTGCTCGCGGTCCACGCGCACGACCTGCTGGTGATGGGCGATGACCCGCGTCTTAACCGTCGTGGGCCGGCTGACCCGCAGGACGCCGGTGGTCTGGATCTTCCGTGAGGCCAAATCCGAAAGGAGCGCCTCGGCCCAGCGGTCCTCCCCGACCACGCCGACGAGGCCCACCTGCCCGCCCAATGCGCGGATGTTATTCGCCACGTTGGCAGCACCCCCGGGCATCATGGATTCCGACTGCACCCACACGACCGGCACAGGGGCTTCCGGGCTGATGCGGCTGACCTTGCCCCAGACGAACTCATCCAGCATCAAATCGCCGATCACCAGGACCTTGGCTCGGCCAAACTGTGACACCACCCGATGCAGCGAATCGTTCGTCATGTAAGGTTACTTTAACTCGTTAAAGGACATAGAGTTATCCATGATATGCGGAAGCGTTGGAGGGGTGCATCGATGTGCAGATTGTAGCAGAGGCCTGCGGGGGTGTCAACGAAGAGACTGGTCGC
>CAYJWN010000044.1:8568-14175 GCA_964373835.1 uncultured Planctomycetales bacterium | reverse complement strand
TAGCCCGAACGATTCACGATTCACGAACAACGAACGACGGTAGTTGAATGGCGCAAGAGCAGGCGACGCTGGCATGCACCGAATGCCAGCGGCGAAATTATCATACGAGCAAGAATAAAAAGAATGTGCCGGACCGCTTGGAGCTCCGGCGCTACTGCAAGTGGTGCCGCCGTCATACCGCGCATAAAGAAACCAAGTGACATGACGCCGGGACTTACGGAGCAAAGCGAACGCAAGTCCCTGGCGGAATGTCACCCCGCACCCAGCGATACGTTCAATAGTGACGTATTGCACCGGCTGGGGGACAGGCTTCCGGTTGGAAGAATCGGTTCAGGCCGCAACGCTGGGTGCGGGGTCCAATTCGCACCGCGGGTTACGTCGCCTGGCGGGCTCCGTAACCCGCGTGCTCATTTGGAGGAGCGTCGGTTAATGGCAAACCACCGGTCTCCAAAACCGGGACTGCAGGTTCGACTCCTGCCGCTCCTGTTCTTTTGCCGTCAGGCGGCAGGAGGCGAGGGGAGCCGCGACTTCTTTGATCGACGTCGGCGCGACGGACAGGAGCGCCGACCTTCCACGGGAGCGGCGGGTGGCCGACCCGGAGCGAACGAAGTGAGCGGAGGGCGCCGACTCCTGCGACCGAGGCCGGGTACCCCAGCGGTTTTGCTTGGCTTCGCCAAACAAAACCAAGCAGCTGGGGTGGCCGACGGGAGTGCCGGGGCACGCGAGTGCCACGGCCCGCTCCTGCCACGTTCCGTCCGCTCTGGCGGACGGAACGTGATGCCGAGTGCGGCCGGAGACAACTAGGCCGCACGAGGCGCAACTCCCGCATCTGATGGCGAAACCGCTCGCTCGATTTAGCACCTTTCTCACGGATGTCCGCGAGGAACTCAAGCAGGTCTCCTGGCCGAGCCGCGAGGAGCTGATCGGGTCCGCCATGGTGGTCTTTGTCGGTGTGGCGGCCTTGGCCGTCTTCATCAGCGCCTGCGACTTCGTCCTCTCCAAGGCGGCGCAGCTCCTGCTGCGCTAACCTGCGTTCATGCGTGACCATCACCCCGTCAGTGTATGACCGCTATGGCCGATGAACCACTCGGGCAGCAGGGAGCCAAGGCGAGCCCGGCGAGTGAGCCGGCTGCGCCAAAACAGTGGTACATCATTCACACGCAGACGGGTCAGGAGCTGAAGGTTAAAAGCAGTCTTGAGGGGAAGATCCAGCAAGGGTTGGACGGCGGCCGGATCGGTCAGGTCCTGGTTCCGACGGAACGGGTGGCCGAGGTCCGCGCCGGGAAGAAGCGCATCTCCGAGCGGAAATTTTTTCCCGGCTACATTCTCATCGAAATGGAGATGACCGATGAAAGCTGGCACCTGGTCCGCACCACACCGGGCGTGACCGGCTTCATCGGCGCCGGCCGCAAGCCGGTCTCCTTGTCGCAGGAGGAAGTCGCGGAGATCCTCCGTCAGACCGAAGAGCGCAAGGATAAGCCGACCCCACGGGTCACCTTCCAAAAAGGGGAAGGGGTCCGGGTGGTGGAGGGGCCGTTTACCAATTTCAGCGGCGCGATCGAAGAAGTGAATGTCGCGCGCGGCAAGCTGAAAGTGCTCGTCTCCATTTTCGGGCGCCAGACGCCCGTCGAACTCGAATTCTGGCAAGTCGAGCGACTGTAAGATGCAGGAGGCAGATATCAGAAGTCAGAAATCAGAAGTCAGATATTTCAAAATCTGACCTCTGACCTCTGACCTCTGACTTCTGGGACGGATGGCAGTGAAGAAGGTCAAGGCCATGATCAAGCTGTACTGTCCCGCAGGAGCGGCCAACCCCGCGCCGCCGGTTGGGCCGGCCCTGGGCCAGCACGGCGTGAACATCATGGAGTTCTGCAAGAAGTTCAACGAGCAGACGAAGGGCCGGGAAGGCCTGGTGCTTCCCGCCATCATCACGGTCTTTGAGGACCGCTCCTTCACGTTTATCGTCAAAAGCCCTCCCGTGTCGGTGTTGCTGAAGCAGGCCTGCGGGATTGCCAAGGCGTCCGGGAATACCCCACGGGAAAAGGCCGGCCAGGTCAGCACAAGCCAGGTGGTGGAGATTGCCAAGCAGAAGCAGGAGGATCTCAACTCCCACGATCTTGACGCCGCGGTCAGGATGATTGAGGGCACGGCGCGCAGCATGGGCATCGATGTCGTGGAAGAAAAAAGCGGCTGATGGCGAGCAAGCGATTCGCGAAAGCGCTCGAGGTGGTCGATCGCACCAAAAGCTTCTCCCTCGACCAGGCCGTGACCCTGCTCAAAGAGATGCCACCGGTCAAATTCGATGAGACGGTGGAACTCTCCGCCTCGCTGAACATTGATCCCAAGAAGACCGACCAGGTGGTGCGGGGCACGGTCATCCTGCCCCACGGGACCGGCAAGACGCGCAAGGTGATCGTCTTCTGCAAGGGGGAAAAGGAATTGCTCGCCAAAGAGGCCGGGGCGGATGCGGTGGGGGGTGCTGAGCTGATCGAACAGGTGCAGGGCGGGTGGATGGACTTTGACGTCGCCGTTGCCACACCCGACATGATGCGTGATGTCTCCCGCCTCGGAAAGATCTTAGGGCCGCGTGGTTTGATGCCGAGCCCCAAGGCCGGCACCGTCACGGATGATGTCGCCAAGGCGGTCAAGGAAGTCAAGCAGGGCAAGGTCGAGTTCAAGATGGACAAGCTCGCCAACATCCACCTTGTCATCGGCACGCGCTCCTTTCAGCCTCAGCAACTAGTCGAGAACGGCCGCGTGGCCGTTGAGGCGATCGTCCGGGCGCGACCCGCCTCGCTCAAAGGCCGCATGGTCAGGCGGCTCACTCTGTCCAGCACCATGAGTCCCGGGATCCCGCTGAAGACCGAGGGTCTCGAGGCTGACACCTCGGCCGAGGAATAGCCGCCGCATGGCCAACGTCGGTCGCATGGTCAAAGAGTCGATGGTACAAGAGCTCTCCTCGCGGCTCACCGGGCGCTCCAGCCTGTTTATTACGAGCATCAATCGCCTCCCGGCGTCCGGCGCGGACGGCCTTCGCCGGACACTGAGCGCTTCCCAGGCGGACCTGGTCATGGTGAAACGGCGCCTCGGCAAGCGGGCGCTGGCCAGCTTGAAGGTTCCCGGCTTGGATGAGCTGCTCGAAGGCTCGCTGGCACTGGTGCTGCCCAGCGAGGACGTGCTGCCGATCGCCAAGCTCCTCGTCGATTTTGTGAAGGCGCACGAGGAGCAGCTGACGGTCCGCGGCGCGGTGATCGACGGGCAGTTGCTCGACACCAACCGGGTGAAGGAGCTGGCGAGCCTGCCGCCGAAGCCGATGCTCCTGGCGCAGGTGGTCGCCACCATTGAATCCCCGATGGCCGATGTGATCTTCACCCTTGAACGATTGATCGGTGACATCGCCTGGCTCGCGGAGCAGGTCGCGGCCGCGAAACCCCTGCCTGCCTCCACACCAAATCTTTTGGTCGGGGGGCCTGCCGCACCATCGACACCGGAGACACCATCGACACCATCCAAACCAGAGGAGGGAACGTCATCATGAGCGAGACGCTGGCCAAGCGTGTTGAGGACGCGTTGAAGTTGACCGAGGAGATGACGGCGCTCGAACTGGCCAGCTACGCCAAGGCCATGCGGGATAAATTCGGCATCACCGCGGCTCCCGTTGCCGTCGCCGCGGCTCCGGCGGGTGGCGGCGCGGCTCAACCGGCGGCTGAGGCCCAGGATGCCTTCGACGTGATCCTTGCCAATGCCGGCGCGAACAAGATCAACGTGATCAAGGAAATTCGCGCCATCACCAGTCTGGGCCTCAAAGAGGCCAAGGAGCTGGTGGAGTCGGCGCCCAAACCGGTGAAGACCGGGCTCAAGAAGGAAGAAGCGGAGGAGATTAAGAAGAAGTTGGAGGCGGCGGGAGCGACGGTGCAGCTGAAGTAATTCATGATTACACAGATTCGCAAGTTAGCCGACCGTCGAACAGTTGATGACACAGATCGAACCGGTTTTATCTGTGTAATCCGTAGTTCATCCGCGTTTCTTCTCTGCGAATCTGTGTAATCAATATAGGGGACGGGTGGGCTCATGAGCAAGGTGCTGAGCTTTGCGAAATTGACCGAAGGGCTGTCGCCTCCTGACTTGGTGGAGGTGCAAAAACGGTCGTATTGGGATTTTCTCCAACTGGACGTCCCGCGCAACAGGCGGCAGAACGCGGGCCTTCAGGCGGCGTTTCTTGAAACGTTTCCCATCGAGAGCCCGGACAAGACCTATCGGCTCGATTATGTGCACTATGCGTTGGGCAGGCCGAAGTACGCGGTGAATGAGTGCCTGCGCAACGGCCTGTCCTATGCGGCGCCGCTCAAGGTGAAGCTGCGCCTGGCGGGGCCCAAGGAGACGCGGGAGCAAGAGGTGTATTTCGGCGAAATCCCGCTCATGACGGATGTCGGCACGTTCGTCATCAACGGCGATGAGCGCGTCGTGGTCAGCCAGCTCCACCGTTCTCCCGGCGTGACCTTTGAAGTCACCGTCCATACGACGGGCAAGCGGCTCTTCTCGGCCAGGATCATCCCGTATCGCGGCGCGTGGGTGGAATTGGATTTTGACATGAACGATGTCCTCCACGTGTCGATTGACCGCCGGCGGAAAATGGTGGGGACCATCCTGTTGAGGGCGTTGGGCTTCTCCAGCGACGAGGACATCCTCAATGCCTTCGGCAAGATGGAGACGGTCAGCTTCAGCGCGGCAGGTGAGCTGAAGCCCCTCGTGGGCAGCCATCTCGGGGAGCGGGTTGTGGACGGCTCAACAGGCCACGTGGTGCTGCGGGCCGGCACGAAGATCACCGAGGAGTGGCTGGACACGATTTGGCAAAGCGGCAAGCGCGAGCTGAAGCTCGTCGGCGAGATCCCCGCCGAAATCCTGAAGACGCTCGAGAAAGACCATACGACCACTCGTCAAGAAGCCCTGCTGGATATCTTCCGCCGCCTGCGCCCGGGCGATCTGGTCAATCTCCCCTCCGCCGAGACGCTCATCCAACGACTCTTCCTTGACCCCCGCCGCTACGACTTGGGCAGCGTGGGGCGATTCGTGCTCAACCGCAAGCTCACCATGCATGAAGCGCTGGAGGCGCGTCTCCTGAGCGGTCCGACGGTGATTCAAGTGATCAAGTACCTGTTGGGGCTGCGGCGCGGCGAAGGCGAAATCGACGACATCGATCATCTGGGCAGCCGCCGCGTCCGGTCCGTCGGGGAGCTGGTCTACCACCAGTTCCGCGTGGGGCTCGAGCGCCTTGAGCGGACGATCCGCGAGCGCATGGCGGTCTACGATTTGGACAAGGTGATGCCGCACACGCTCGTCAACTTCAAACTGGTCGCCTCGGTCGTGCGCGACTTTTTCTCCCGCTCGCAGTTGTCCCAGTTCATGGATCAGACGAACCCGCTGGCGGAGCTCACCCACAAGCGGCGCCTGTCCGCCCTGGGTCCGGGCGGGTTGTCCCGTGAGCGGGCCGGCTTCGAAGTGCGCGACGTGCACCCCTCGCACTATGGGCGCATCTGTCCCATCGAGACGCCTGAAGGCCCGAACATCGAGATCGGAAGAGCGTCGGGGAGGGAAAGAGTGTGTAGG
>CAYJWN010000044.1:0-8558 GCA_964373835.1 uncultured Planctomycetales bacterium | reverse complement strand
GCTTCGAGGTCCGCGACGTCCACCCCTCGCACTACGGGCGGATCTGCCCGATCGAGACGCCGGAAGGGCCGAACATCGGCCTCATCTCGAGCCTCACCGTGTTCGCGCGGATCAATGAGCATGGGTTCATCGAGACGCCGTACCGGCGGATCAAGGACGGGGCCGTCACGAATCACATCGACTACCTCACGGCGGATCTGGAGGACCGGCACGCCATCGCGCAGGCGAGCAGTCCGCTCACCAAGGGCAACCGGTTTGTTGAAGAGCTCGTGAGCTGCCGCTACCGGGGCAATATCGCCAGGATGGCGCCGTCGCAGGTGGAGTACATGGATGTCTCGCCGAACCAGACGGTGAGCATCGCCGCGGCGCTGATCCCGTTCCTGGAGCATGACGATGCCAACCGCGCGCTGATGGGCTCGAACATGCAGCGCCAAGCGGTGCCGCTCATGAAAACCGCCGCGGCGCTGGTGATCACGGGCATCGAAGGCCGCGTGGCCGTCGATTCCGGGGCCTGCATCGTCGCGAAGGAAGACGGGGTGGTGAGCTACGCCGACGCGCAGCGCATCGTGGTGGGCCGCCACACGTATGAGCTGAAGAAGTTCCAGCGCTCCAACGCCAACACCTGCATCAATCAGCAGCCCCTCGTGGCGCCCGGGAAGAAGGTCAAGGCGGGTGACGCCATTGCGGATGGGCCGGCCACGAGCGACGGCGAGCTGTCGCTCGGCCGCGATGTGCTGGTGGCTTTCATGCCCTGGCGCGGCTACAACTTTGAGGATGCCATCTTGATCAGCGAGAAGCTGGTCAAGGAGGACACCTTCACCTCCATCCACATCGAGGAGTTCGAGGTCGAAGCGCGCGAGACGCGGCTGGGCAATGAGGAAATCACGCGGGACATCCCCAACGTGGGGGAAGAGGCGCTGAAGGACCTGGATGAGCAGGGCATCGTCCGCATCGGCGCCGAGGTGGGCCCGCGCAGCATCCTCGCCGGAAAGGTCACCCCGAAGAGCGAGACCGAACTGACGCCCGAAGAGAAACTGCTTCGGGCGATTTTTGGCGAGAAGGCGGAGGATGTGCGCGACACGAGCCTCCGCGTCCCGGCGGGGGTGGAGGGCATCGTCGTGGACGTCAAGGTGCTCACGCGCAAAGGGGCGCGTTCGAAGACCAAAGAGGAACAGCAGCAGGAGCACCAGCAGATCGAAGAGATTCGCAAACATTACGGCGCCCAGATCGCCAGGCTCGCCGAGGAGCGGCTCGAAAAACTGGTGAAGCTGCTGGATGGCAAGAAGCCGGCCGCTCCGCTCACGGAGCTCGATTCCGGCGACACGCTCATCGCCGCGGACCGGACCGTGAAGCTCAGCGACATCAAGCGGCTCACCCGCTGCGACTTCAGCGACGTGAAGCTGCATGACGAGCCGGGGCTTGAGGCGGAAATCCGCCGCGTGGCGGAGTTCTTTGATGAGTCCATCCGTGAGCTGCGCTCTGAAGAAGACATGGAAGTCGACAAGATCAAGCGCGGCGATGAGCTGCCCCCCGGGGTGCTGAAACGGGTGGTGGTGCAGGTGGCCTCCAAGCGCAAGGTCCAGGTGGGCGATAAGATGGCCGGCCGCCACGGCAACAAGGGGGTCATCGCCAAGATCCTCCCCGAGGCCGATCTGCCGTTTCTGCCTGACGGGACGCCGGTGGAAGTCGTCTTGAATCCGCTGGGAGTGCCCTCGCGGATGAACGTCGGGCAGATCCTTGAGACGCACCTGGCGTGGGCGGCGCGCGTGCTGGGCTTCCGCGCCGCCAGCCCGGTGTTTAACGGCGCGACGGAGGATGAGATCCGCGAGCAATTGAAGAAGGCGAAACTGCCCTATTCGGGCAAGATCCGGCTGCGCGACGGGTTTACCGGGGAGCCGTTTGACCAGGAGACCGTCGTGGGCTATCTGCATATGATCAAACTGGTCCACTTGGTGGATGACAAGATTCATGCGCGGTCGATCGGGCCCTACTCGCTCGTGACGCAACAGCCGCTCGGCGGCAAGGCGCAGTTCGGCGGCCAGCGCTTCGGTGAGATGGAGGTGTGGGCGCTTGAAGCGTACGGGGCCGCCTACACGCTGCAGGAGCTGCTCACGGTGAAAAGCGATGATGTGGTCGGGCGCACGCGCGTGTATGAATCGGTCGTGAAGGGCGAGCACGCGCTGGCCCCGTCGGTGCCGGAGTCGTTCAACGTCCTCGTGAAGGAGCTGCAGGGGCTGTCCCTGGATGTGCGGCTTGAGCGCAAGGAGCACGTCGTAACCGGCGCGGAGCTGTTTGAAAAGCTGGTGAAGCGGGAGCTCGAGCAGCCGGGCGCGGCCCTGGGCGGCGGCGGGTTCGCCGAGGATGACGACGATGCGGAGACGCCCAAACCGCACCGAGAATCTGCAAAGGCGAAATCCCCATGACGACCGCAGTCATGTTTGACGATGTCAACGTGTTTGACGCCATTACGATCCGCATCGCCTCTCCGGAGGTGATCCGGAGCTGGTCGAAGGGCGAGGTGAAAAAGCCCGAGACCATCAACTACCGCACGCTCAAGCCGGAAAAGGACGGCCTCTTCTGCGAGCGCATCTTCGGGCCGACCAAGGACTTTGAGTGCAACTGCGGCAAGTACCGGAAGATCAAGCATAAGGGGATCACCTGCGACCGGTGCGGCGTCGAGGTCACCCACTCGAAGGTCCGCCGTGAACGCATGGGCCACATCGAATTGGCCGCCCCGGTCTCCCACATCTGGTTTTTCAAGAGCGTGCCCTCCCGCATGGGGGCGTTGCTCGACATGACGATGCGGGATCTGGAACGCGTGCTCTACTATGAAGCGTTCGTCGTCACCGACCCCGGCAACACCCCCCTCAAACTCCGCGAGATCCTCGCCGAAGAACGGTATCAGGACGCCATCAAGACGTACGGCAAGAGCTTCACCGCCAAGATGGGGGGCGAGGCCGTCTACGACCTGCTCGCGAATCTGGACCTGGCCCAGATGGCGCGCGCGCAGCACAAGGAGCTCCAGAAGCAGAAGGTCGAGCAGACCCAGAAGCGCCTCGCGCGAAATCTGCGGATCATCGAGGCGTTCCGCAAAAGCGGCAACAAGCCTGAATGGATGGTCTTGAAAGTCATTCCCGTCATCCCGCCCGATCTGCGGCCGCTGGTCCCGCTGGACGGGGGGCGGTTTGCCACCTCGGATCTGAACGATCTCTACCGCCGCGTCATCAACCGGAACAACCGGCTCAAGAAGCTGATTGAGCTGAAAGCGCCCGAGATCATCATCCGCAATGAGAAGCGCATGCTCCAGGAAGCGGTGGACGCGCTCTTCGACAACGGCCGGCATGGCCGTCCGGTGCTGGGGCCGATGAACCGGTCGCTGAAATCGCTGGCGGACATGCTGAAGGGTAAGCAGGGCCGCTTCCGGCAGAACCTCCTCGGCAAGCGGGTGGACTATTCCGGGCGTTCCGTGATCGTGATCGGGCCGGAGCTGAAACTGCACCAGTGCGGTCTCCCGAAGAAAATGGCGCTGGAGCTGTTCGAACCCTTCATTATTCGGAAGTTCCGCGAGCAGGGCTTCGCGCAGACCATCAAGACCGCCAAGCGCATGGTCGAAAAGGAACGCACCGAGGTCTGGGACATCCTGGATGAGGTGATCAAGGACCACCCCGTGCTGCTCAACCGCGCGCCGACGCTGCATCGCCTCGGCATCCAGGCCTTTCAGCCGCAGCTCATTGAGGGGAAGGCCATCCGCGTGCACCCCTTGGTCTGCACCGCGTTCAACGCCGACTTCGATGGCGATCAGATGGCGGTCCATGTGCCGCTGTCGATTGAAGCGCAGCTGGAAGCGCGCCTCCTGATGCTGGCCTCCAACAACCTGTTTTCGCCGGCCAGCGGCAAGCCGATCGTGACTCCGACCCAAGACATCATCCTCGGCTGCTACTACCTGACCAAGTCCCGGGATGGACTGAAAGGGCAGGGGATCGTGTGCACCGATCTTGAGGAAGTCGTCCTGGCCTATCAGGACCAGCAGGTGGACCTCCACGCGAAGAT
Source organism: uncultured Planctomycetales bacterium (assembly GCA_964373835.1). Lineage (GTDB taxonomy): Bacteria > Omnitrophota > Gorgyraeia > Aquiviventales > Aquiviventaceae > CAYJWN01. The sequence goes on along the minus strand of CAYJWN010000044.1, from coordinate 4,508 downwards.
CAAACTCCGGTGGGAAGGGCAGCTCTACGACACCACGCCGGGCCGCGTGCTGTTTAACCTGGTGCTGCCGCCGGAAGTGCGATTTGTCAATGAGCTGGTCGACAAGGGCCGCTTGAGCAACCTCATCACGAAGGTCTACCGTATCTGCGGCCACAGCCGCACGGTGGATCTGTTGGATGCGCTCAAGACGCTCGGGTTTGAATGGGCGACGCTGTCCGGCATGTCCATTTCGGTCGCGGACCTCGTGATCCCGTTAGATAAGGACAAGATTCTCTCGAAGGCGCATAAGGAGGTCGAGCAGGTGGAGAGCCAGTACCGCCGCGGGCTCATCACGGAGGGCGAACGCTACAACAAGATCATCGACATCTGGATGCGCACGACGGAGGAAGTCTCCGACCACGTGATGGAGAACTTCGAGGCGTTCAACCCGATCTTCATGATGGCCGATTCCGGCGCGCGCGGCTCCGAGCAGCAGGTGCGCCAGCTCGCCGGGATGCGCGGCCTCATGGCCAAGCCGTCCGGGGACATCATCGAAAGCCCGATCACGGCCAACTTCCGCGAAGGCCTGACGGTGCATGAGTACTTCATCTCGACGCACGGGGCGCGCAAGGGACTCGCCGACACGGCGCTCAAGACCGCCGACTCCGGCTACCTCACTCGGCGCCTCGTGGATGTCGCGCAGGAGGTCATCATCACGGAGCGCGACTGCCACACGCTGAACGGGATTCTCATGATCCCGATTCGCGAGGGCGACGAGGACATCGTCCCGCTCAAGGAGCGGGTCATCGGGCGCGTGGCGCTTGACAACATCGTCGACGTGGTGAGCGATGACGTGCTGATCAAGGCCAACGAGGAGATCACGGAAGAGATCGCCGACCGCATCGAGCAGGCCGGCATTGAGAAAATCCGTATCCGCAGCGTCCTCACCTGCGAGTCGGACAAGGGCGTGTGCAGCAAGTGCTACGGCCGAAACCTGGCGACCGGGTGGATGGCCGAGCTGGGCGAAGCCGTCGGCGTCATCGCGGCCCAGTCGATCGGCGAGCCCGGCACACAGTTGACGATGCGGACGTTCCACATCGGCGGCACGGCGCACCGCGTGGTGGAACAGTCGCAGATCAAGACCAAGCACAAGGGTGTGGTGAAGTTCCATAACCTGAAGACGGTGAAGACCAAGCCCGAGGAGTTGCTCGTGCTGAACCGCAACGGCGAGCTGTCCGTCACGGATCCCGAAGGTCGGGAGCTTGAACGGCACCGGATTTCTCAAGGGGGGGTGCTCTCCAAAGGCGACGGCGAGCCGGTGGCGAAGGATGAGCTCATTGTGCGCTGGGATCCCTATACTACGCCGATCCTCACGGAGTTCGGCGGGGTGGTGCGCTTTGAAGATGTCCGTTCGGGCATCACGATGCGCGAAGAGGTTGATGAAGCCACCGGGCTCACCAATCGCATCATCGTGGAGCACAAGGGCGACTACCATCCGCAGATCGTCATCGAAACGGACAAAGGCGAGCTGTTGGCGGTCTACGGGCTGCCGGTCGGCGCGCACGTGCTGGTCAAGGAAGAGCAGACGCTCAAGACGGGTGACATGATTGCCAAGACGGCGCGAAAGATCAGCCAAACGAAAGACATCACCGGCGGTCTGCCGCGTGTGGCCGAGCTGTTCGAGGCCCGCCGCCCGAAGGATCCGGCCATCATTGCCGAGATCGACGGGATCGTTGATTTTGGAACGGCCAAGAAAGGGCAGCGCCGCATTATCATCCAGAGCGCCTCGGGGATGACGAAAGAGTATCTGATCCCGCACGGCAAGCACCTGAACGTCTACAAAGGCGACTATGTGCAAAGCGGCGCGCCGCTGACCGATGGGCCCATCGTGCCCCAGGACATCCTGCGGGTGATCGGCGAGCGGGGGTTGCAGGAGTACCTCGTCAATGAGATTCAGGAGGTCTACCGGTCTCAGGGTGTCAAGATTAACGACAAGCACATCGAGGTCATTGTCCGGCAGATGCTTCGCAAAATCCGCATTGACGAGCCCGGCGACACCGACTTTCTGCTGGGCATGCAGGTCGACAAGTGGCGTTTCCATCACGAGAACGAGCGCGTGAAGGCCAAGGACGGCAAGCCCGCTCAGGGCACGCCGATCCTGCTGGGCATTACGAAAGCCAGCCTGTCGACGGAGAGTTTCATCGCCGCGGCCAGCTTCCAGGAAACCACGCGCGTGCTGACGGAGGCGGCGGCCAGCGGGAAGCGTGATCTGCTGGTGGGGCTGAAAGAGAACGTGATCATGGGTCACCTGATCCCCGCGGGAACCGGCTTCTATGCCAATCGGGTCGGCGAGATGGAGAAATTTGCGCCTGAACCGCTGCCGGTCGTCTCGGAAGACGGGGGCAACGGCGCTCCTGAGGACGAGACGCCATCCGAGGAACAGGCTGAATGACGGCGCGTGGATTCAGCTCAAGGCTCAAGGCTCAAGGCTCAAGGCGGTCGCCTTCAGCCTTCAGCCTTCAGCCTTCAGCGCTCTGACGATGCCGACGGTCAGCCAGCTCATCCGATTGGGACGCCAGGCGCTGCGCAAGAAAACCAAGGCGCCGGCGCTCAAGGCCTCGCCGCAGCGTCGAGGCGTGTGTGTCCAGGTGCGGACGATGACGCCCAAGAAGCCCAACTCGGCGCTGCGGAAAATCGCGAGGGTTCGGTTGACGACGGGGATTGAAGTGACCTCGTACATTCCCGGGGAAGGCCACAACCTTCAGGAGCACTCCATTGTGCTGGTGAGAGGCGGCCGGGTGAAGGATCTGCCCGGCGTGCGCTACCACATCGTCCGCGGGACGCTGGATGCCTCCGGCGTCAATCAGCGGCGCAAATCACGGTCGAAATACGGCGCCAAAGCACCGCAAGGCGCCGGCGCGAAGACGGCACCGGCGAAAGCCGCAGCCGAGAAGACAGTCACATGAGAGCTGATTCAGTTCGCTCAAGGCTCAAGGCTCAAGGCTCAAGGCAGTTGCCTTCAGCCTTCAGCCTTCAGCCTAGAGCCGCAGAATGAGTCGACGACGACGCGTCAGGCCGGGAGAAACACAGCCGGATCCGCGGTATAACAACCGGCTTGTCCAGAAGCTCATCAACTCCTTGATGCACGATGGGAAAAAATCCGTGTCCGAGCGGATTGTCTACGACGCGTTTGACATTCTCAAGAAGGCGGCCGGCACGAACGACGTGCTGACCATCTTCCACAAATCGGTGGAAAACGTCCGCCCGCATGTGGAGCTGAAGGCGCGGCGGGTCGGGGGTGCCACGTACCAGATTCCCATTGAGGTTCGCCATGATCGGGGGATGTCGCTGGCCCTGCGATGGCTGCGCACCGCCGCGCGGTCACGCAAAGGCGTGCCCATGTCCAAGAAACTGGCCGATGAGCTGCTGAGCGCCTTTAAGGGAGAAGGCTCAGCGGTTCGCAAGCGGGAAGAGATCCACAAGATGGCGGAGGCGAACCGCGCCTTCGCGCACTATCGATGGTAACCGGAGTGGCCTTGGCCATTTAGCCACTGATGGATGATGATGACTGATACGCAACCACTCAACAAAGAAGCGATTGAGCGGCTGACGTACACCCGCAACTTTGGGATCATCGCCCATATCGACGCCGGCAAGACCACCACCTCCGAGCGGATCCTGTTCTACACGGGCCGCATCCATAAAATCGGCGAAATCGACGAGGGCACGACGTCGCTGGACTGGATGGCCCAGGAGCGCGAGCGGGGCATCACGATCACGGCGGCGGCGACCACCTGCTTCTGGCAGAAATACCGCTTCAACCTGATTGATACGCCGGGCCACGTCGACTTTACCGCCGAGGTCGAGCGCAGTCTCAAAGTACTCGACGGGTGCGTGGTCGTCTTCTGCGGGGTCGGCGGGGTCGAGCCGCAGTCCGAGACCGTGTGGCGCCAAGCCGACAAGTACGGCGTGCCGCGCCTGGCGTATATCAACAAGCTGGACCGCACCGGCTCAGACTTCGTTGCCGTCCTGAAGGAGATCCGCGAGCGGCTCGGGGCGAAAGCTGTCCCACTCCAGATCCCCTGGGGCCGCGAGGACACCTTTGTCGGGGTGGTCGATCTGGTCACCATGAAGAGCGTGCAGTTTGATGCCGCCCACCCGGCCGCGCAGCCGGAAATCGGCGAGATCCCTTCGGAGCTGGTGGAGCCCGCCAAGCACTACCGCCATGAGCTGCTCGAAGGGGTCTCGGAGTTCGACGACAAGCTGATGGATAGGTATATCCACGACAAGGAACCGACCGAGGAGGAGCTGCGCGCAGGGATCCGCACCGCGACGATCAAGCACGGGCTCGTGCCGGTCCTCTGCGGGGCGTCCTTCCGCAATATCGGGGTCCAGCCGGTACTCGATGCGATCTGCGATTACCTGCCTTCGCCGCTCGATGTGCCCATTCCGACTGCGCACAACCCGCACACCGATGAGGAGGTCGTGTGTGCTGCGGATGAGCAGCGGCCGTTTGCGGCGCTGGCCTT
>CAYJWN010000043.1:0-14190 GCA_964373835.1 uncultured Planctomycetales bacterium | reverse complement strand
ACGAAATGTTGGCGCGACCTTGACAAGGTCTCGCCGGATTAGGTATGGTTGTACTGGTGCTTCGACTCGATTGAAATGAGGGGTTCAACGCTTAGCATTTCAATCTCGCTCAGCACTAGTGCCGAGCGGACCAATCAATCAAGTCGAAATAGTCGAGGCACTAGTTGTAAGCGTTGGTTGACAACTCTCGATAAATCGGTCCGCCAGATGTCGTTGGCGGACAGGCCCGCCAGGCAGTGTGGCGGGGGCAACCTCACCGCAAGGTGAGCGCGCAAAGCGACCGGTCCCAGCGGGGGACAGCGGCGCTACCGAAGGAGTGTTATGACGAGAAGCCCTCAGACATGGCGCCACGGTTCTCAGGCGCCGTGCGTGTTGCCCACGGCGATCCTTCGACTCCAGCTCGACTCGGCCTGCTGGCCTCGCTCACTGTCGCTCAGGATTCCGCCCCACGGGCATAGCCCGTGGGACTCCATTGTCTCCGGTTTGCTCCGTCCTCTCTCCCGCGCGTCGTCTACGGTCGGGTTCCGGCATCTTCATCCATCGTCGCTTGTCACACAGGAGGCCCTCAGATGAAGCACGTCCAGCGGATGGTCGTCGTGGTGGTCGGGGTGGCGGGGCTCGTGATGGGGAACAGCGCCACGGCCCAGGCCGTCGCCGGCCCTGATCCATGGAAGTCGAAGCAGGCCTACCTCAACAGCCCCATCGATGACACTGCCAAGGGCATGTCGAGCGTCTTCTCAAGCAGTGGGACCGCCGCCCGCGGGGCCCTGAGCCGGATCGCCGCCGCGGCCAACTCGGGCGCGACGGACGGGCCGATCATCGCGATCCTCGGCGATGGCTATGGCGTGGACATGACCCATCAGGACCTGGTCAACCAGGCGCTCCGGGAGCAGTTGAACGTCACCCCGCCCGCGCCGATCGTCCAGTATGACTGTACCGGGCCTACATGTACTCCTGCATTGACAGGCCCCTTCACCACCGCGCCGACCGCCGGGACGCGGGCGACCGCGGTCGCCGGGATTGCCGCGGCCGACTCCGACAACTCGATCGGCATGTTCGGCGTCTGTCCGGCCTGCCGGATCCTGAACGTCAAGGCCGACACGGCCAGCGCCGCCGGCATCGTCCGGGCCCTCGACCGGGCGGTGAGCGCGATCAAGCAGTACTACAACCCGGCCGATCCCACCCAGAGGGCGAAAGGGGTCATCCTCATCGTGACGGACAACAACCAAGCCTCCGATGCGACCCTGGCCCAGCGGCTGATAGATATCTACCTGCAGCAGGGCAACGCGTTCAACACCAGCATCGTCGTCGTGGCGCCGGCCGGCAACGGCAAGTCCGACGGCGGCAGCCCCGCGATGTACTACCCCTCCGACACCCCCGGCTACCCCTGCGCCTACACCGTGACGTACACAGATCCGGTCCCCCCCAATCCGAGCGTGACCGACAAGGCGGTCCTCTGCGTGGGGGCCATCGACACGCGGAGTGAGACGCGCGGCCAGCGCAGCGTCTTCTCCAACTTCGGCCCGGATGTGGATCTGAGCGCCCCAGGCCAGCAGATCGTCGGGACGCTGCCCGGCAACGGCTACGGCTACGTCTACGACACCGCGGCCGCTGCCGCGATCGTCGCGGGCACCGCGGGGATCTTGCACGTCGGCGTCAACCAGACCCCCCAGCTCCTCACCGCCGAGATCTTCACCTCGGAATTTTTCCTCCCCGGCACCCGCGGGGGCGTCAACCCCCGGCTGGTGAGCGCCGGGCTGCACGCAGCCGCGGCTGCGGACGTCGCGGTCAGCGCGAGCCCCACCACCGAGCCGTTCGCGAGGCTGAACGCCCCCCTGGAGAATGCGAACACGCTGCTGACGGGTGGGAGCAGCACGAACATCCGGGGGAGCGTGGACCGCTGCGATACCTACTCGATCACCTTGGTCCCCAAAGGCTGCGCAACACTCACCTGCGGCAGCTCGAGCGTCATCAAGATCGCCACGAGCTGCTCGACACTCCTGCGACGGCCCAACTCCGTGCTCCTGAGCGGCTGGACGGTCCCGAACACCGAGGGGGAGTACGAGCTCCAGCTGTTCGTGACCCGGGCCAGCCCGGCGGGCAGCACAACCTCGTCCGCCAGGTTCTTCATCGACAAGAGCTACGACAGCAGCTTCAACAGCCGCCAGCCCCTGGTGCTCAACGACATCGTTTTCCATGGCCCCAACTTGGCCGATCTGAACGGCAACGGCACGCCGGAGATCGTGCTCGGCTCCGCCAGCGGGAAGGTCTCCGCGTACACCGGCTTGGGTAGCCTGCTCTTCGCGCCGCTCCAAGCCACAGGACGGATCTTCGGGATCCCGGCGGTTGGGAATATCGACACCGACCCCGAACCAGAGATCGTCGCGGTCACGGACATATCGGGCTCGCCGTCGCTCTATGCCTGGAACACAAACCGGACCACGGTCTTCGCGCCGCTGCAGCTGGGAGCGTCCAAATCCTCCCCGGTGCTGGCGAACACGACCCCGTCGATTCCCACGAACCCCAAGGACATCTTTATGACGATCACGACCAACGAGCTGCAGTGGCGCACCGGCTCGACTGGAGCCCTGAAGGTGGGGGGTTCGGCGTCCCTCACGCAGCCCCAGACGTTCTGTCTGGATCCCCCAACCCCTCCAGGGAGCTGGGCCTGCAACGGGACGGCGCTCATGGAGTCCTCCCCGATTGTGGCGGTTGGCGTCAAGGGCACGGAGCCGGTGCGGATCTTCGTCCCCTCGCAGGATCCCCGCTCGACCTTCGGGTTTACGCCAGAGGCCACCGGGCTGTCGTCCTTGGTCCAGTTCCCCATGCCGTGGGAGTCCTCAACGACCACAGCCCCTGGCGGGATGTTCGACGGGGCAGTCGCGTATTATAACAACTCAGGGGCGCTGCAGATGTTCGACCTGAGGTACCGGCGGGACACGAACGCCTGCGAGAGCGTCCAGTGTCAAGACGCCAGCGAGCTGGTCCTGTTGGAAGTCCAGGCGGCCTCGGCGACCAATCCGACCCAGCCGCGGAAGAAGAAGAAAGATTATGTGGCGGTTGACAGCGTGTTTGACGCGGGTCCGGAGCTGTTCATGTACAGCGGGGCGGCCAGCGGAAACATCGTCCCGGACCGCCACGACCACTGGCACTGCCACAGTGGCGGCTCCCTCTGCCACTCGCACAAGCACAGCCATAACAAGCACGTCGGCTCCGACGTTCATCTCCACGATGCCTTCGACACTACTCACTACCACGACCCAATCAGGGCCTACCGGCGCAAGCCCAAGTTCGGCGATCTCGAGACCGCCATTGTCGGCATGTCCGGGAAGGTCTACGTGCTTGACGAAGACGCGGAGCTCGTGGAGTCCGAGCTCGACGAGCCCGGCGAGCTCTGCTCTGATGGCAGCACGCCCGGCTGGCCCCAGCAGATGAGAGGCCGCGGGGCCGGGACGCCGCTGATCGCGGATATAGACGGCGACGGCCTGCGGGAGGTCATCGCGACGAGCTCGGATAACCTCATCTATGCGTGGGATCATAACGGCTGCCTCAAGCGCACGCTGGCCGGCAGCCGGTACGGGTTCCCCCGGGCCATGAAGTCGCCGGCCTGCTCGCTGCCCGGACCGGCGGAGAGCCCGATACGGAACTGGTCGGTCTTCGACATCCTCCGCTGCGGCGCCATCGCGACCGGAGATCTGGACGCGGACGGCCACAACGAGGTCATCGCGGTGGCCGGCTCCGGAGCGCTCAGCGCCAACGCGATTTACGTCTGGGACTTCATCGAGCCGCCCCAGGTGGCGGCCAACTGGCTCTGGGACCGCCTGTTTGCCTCGCTCATGCCGAGCGCTGAGGCCGTTGCGCCCGCGCCCAGTCCGGCCTGGCCTGCGGAGCGCGGCTCCTCGGAGAACAGCGGGGCCGCGGCGCTTGCGATCCTCCAGGGGTCGGTCAAGACGAAAGCCGGGGCGGCGCTCGCCAACACCAACGTCACGGTGGCGTGGGAGAAGCTGAAAGTCGTCCTCGACCCGCTGGATAGTAACGCCAACGGCGTTCCAGATGAAGTCGATGCAGGCATCTGTCCTGCCCTGGCGGAGACCATCTCGGTTACCAACGGGACCTACCAGGCGTACCGCTGCCACCCGGTCACCTGCCGGACAACGACCAATAACAGCGGGTTGTACACCTGCCTGGTCAATCCGGGAGCGCAGTATGACGTGACAGCCTCGCCATCAGGCTACGCCGCCCAGACCATAAAGAGCGGCGTCACTTCGCTGGACAGCCAGACCAGTGTGGACTTCGTGTTCGGCTGCCACGTCCTCACCGCGGCCTTCGGACGAGGCGATGCCCCGCAGATCCAGACGCTCTGGCAGCTCCACCACGTCCTCGTGCCGGACTGGAACGCGCCCTGGCACCAGCGCTACCTTGCCTGGTACGACCGCGAAGGCCCGAAGCTCGCGGCGTTCCTTCAGGATAAGCCCCTGCTGCGCGCGCTCATCCGCGCCGTGTTTACCCCGGCTGCGCGCGCTGCGCAGTGGTGGCTGGATCAGCGGAACGCTGTGCCTGTGACAGAATGATGCCTGGGTCCTTGTCAAACGTGCGCACGATCAGGCATACTTGTAGCGCTTGACAAGTGAGTGGAACCCGATAAAGGCAAACCCACCGAAAGGTGGGGACGCAAAGCCGTGGGTCTACCGTAAGCAACGTGTTGCGGGAAGACGGCCAGGCTGCCGAAGAGTCCAGTTGCTTACCACGATTGCCAGGCTGCCGGAAGGAACGTGCCGGTAGCCTGGCTTCTTGTTTTGGGGGACGAATGAAACCTCAGGGTGGGTTTACGCTGATCGAAACTTTGCTGGCCATGGCGCTGTTGCTCGTGGCGGCTGTGTCGATCATACCGGCGCTAGCCCAGTATCTCATCTTGGATCGGCTGCTCTGGGAGCGCCGCCAGGCGATGAGGGTGATTGAGACGCAGCTTGAACGGACCTGCAACGAGGCCCGATCAGGTGGAGGATTTGACGGGATAGCCGACGCGGCCCTGCCCGCGGCGGACTTCCCGCCGGCGCTTGAGAATCCCAGCGGATCGCGCGTGGTGAAGTGCCTGAACGCCGATCTGACGCTCAGAAATCCAGACGGCAGTTGCGCCAATGACGGCACCGACAGGTTGAAGCGGGTGACGGTGAGCGTGCAGTGGCGGTCGCGGGGACGGCAGGTGACTGAGCCCAGCTCGCCGTATCTGATTTCGCGCATCGGCGTGTGTGGAACCGGGGCCTGACATGCAGACCAATCGAGGCGTGACGCTCGTCGAATTTATGGCAGCCAGTTCCATCGCAACCCTCATCGCCGGCGGGGTCGTCGTCATGATGACGAGCGCCAGCGACTTGGGGCGGACCCAGTCGATGTTGGCTGAGCTGGCCACCTCCATCGATGTGGCGAGCACGTCGCTGCGCCAGGACATCTGGCAGGCGGTGGATGTCTGCAACCCGAATGCGGAAGCCTGCGCCGTGGAGGTCCCGCTCTGCCCCGCCCCGGTCCCCTGCACCCTCCTGGCGCTTCGCCGGCCAGGCGTGAACCAGGGGACCTGGGACATCCAGTATAGGGTCGATCCGGATCCGAACAGGCCTGGCGCGTTCGTGCTGAACCGGCGCGACACCCTGGCCAATACCGCCCGGACGGTGGCCCGGCAGATCGCGATGCCCGGCACGAGCGCCGGCGTGGGCGCAGCGGCCAGCGATCCCCTGGTGACGGTCACGCTTGCGACGAACCTGATCGATGTGCGCGGCCGAAACTACACCCGGCAGACGAACGTGTCCTATCGCACGCAGATTCCCTAACGAAATGGAGCGCGACACACACGATGTCCAGCAGGCCTGATCGACAGCGGCAACGTCACGCGCAGGGCACGGTCCTCTTGGCCGGGATGATGGCGAGCGCATTTCTCGTGCTCATCTCGCTGGTCATGGTGACGGGCAGCCTGACCCAACGACTGGAAGCCGACCGCGTCATCGAGACGGCACGGGCCCTGCAGGCGGCCCGCTCAGGCGTGGAGGTTGCGCTGGCCGAGCTGAACACCCCCGGCGGCGCGACCTGGCCAGCCCCCTGGATCACGAACGGCCCCACGCACCAGTGCACGAGCATGGGTTTCGATGTCACCGTGACCGACGGGGGCGAGACGACGGTCGACAGTATCGGCACAAACGGCCCGATTCGGTGGCGGATGCGCGTGAGCGTGGGGGGCGGGGGCGGCGCCGGGGCGCAATCGGACATCTTCCAAAACCTTATCTACACGCGCGACAGCAACATCTACATCCGCGGGCAGGGTGGTTCCGTCACACTCGATGGCTACGATTCCAATCAGGGGGTCTATGATCAGAACAACCCCCTCCTACCCAATGAGTTAGTCATCATGAGCGACCAGACGCCCTTCCGGCCGACCGACTGGAACACCACCCCCACCAATGACTGGATGACGTCAGTGATCATGTCGGGGACCAATGTGACCGTGAAGGCCAAGGTTGTGGTCCGCTCGCGCGATCTTGTCGGCGAGCCCATCCCTGGCGGGCAAGAGGAAAAAGGCTACGCGATCTTCGACAACAACGATTCGCTCATGTGCACCGGGGCCAACTGCACCGTTGACTTCCAGGGTACCGTCTTCAAAGATACCACCCGAACCGTCGCCCGCTATCCCGACACCACGTATCCGGCCGAACTGGGGCCTGAGGTCGATCCGGCTGTCCTTGATCCCCAACTGGCCACGGGCCTCAATCCCCTCTACTACGACCCGGAGACCACGTTTCTCGTCTGTCCTGGAGAAACGCTGAAGGCGACCGAAGTCACCTTGCAGAACGCGGCCCTGCTGCTCGGGTGTTCGACCGATCCCGCAAGCCCGGACTACTGTGGCCTTGCGAACACCTTTCTTGACCCGAGAGACGAGTATTGGGGCCTGTACAGGACCTGCCCTGGGGCGAACCCCTCGCAGCCGGTCACGCTGTCCATGGGCACGGGCCCTGGCAGCGGCTACCAAGGCGACTACGCCTTGTCGATCGGCGCCGGCGGCCAGATTCGGGTCTACAGCCCGACGAAGATGTACTACAACTATGCCGGACTGTCTGGTGGGGGGTTGAACATCGGCGGCGACGGCATCGTCAATAACGTGAAGAATGGCGCCGGGGTCACCGACCCATCGAAGCTGACGATCTATGGCGGCGGCCATAGGTTTTCGGATTCGAGTTATCTCTATACGAACCAGGCCTTCCACGGGACGATCTTTAACCCCTACGCCTCGGTGGAATTCAACGGGCCCTCCAACGAGCCAGCCAACGTGCAGTTCTTCGGTGCGCTCAACGTCAGGCAGGTGAGAATCGTCGCCCAGACCGGCGTGGGCTTTCACTGGGACCGCGCGCTCTACGGCGGCAGCTCCAGCGTCTGCGGCAACGGCATCTGCGAATCCGGGGAAACCTCCACGAGCTGCCCATCCGACTGTCACGGCCTCAGCTCGACCTTCAGGCCAAGAAGCGATTCCTGGCAGATCGAGCCGGTCCAGTAGCTCTTCAGTCGCTCCTCCTCCAGCCTTGAGCCAAGAATCATGCTATACTCTTCGCAAATGCCTCGATTCACCTATCGAGCCAAGGACAGCGCCCTCCACGTGATCGAAGGCACGATTGAGGCTGAGAGCGAAACGGCCGCCATCAGCCGGCTGGGCAGCCAAGGGGTCTTTCCGATTTCCCTTGTCGAGGCGGCTGCTCCGGCCGGGTCGACTGCAGGCGTCTTTCACCGCCGTATCCCCCTGCGGCATCTGACCTACACCACCCGCCAACTGGCGGACCTGCTGGGCGGGGGCATCCCGTTATTGGGCGCGCTCACCCTCCTCGCCAAACAAACCGAGCAGCCCGCGCTCCAAAAGGTCATCGACACGCTGGCCATCTCCGTGCAGGGGGGGCGGTCGCTCAGCGAAGCGCTCGGCGAGCATCCGGATGTCTTCCCGCCGCTCTATGTGAGCATGGTGCGCGCGGGCGAAGCCGGCGGGGGATTGGAGCAGGCGCTCACCCGCTTGGCGGATTTGGGTGAGAGCGAAGCGGAGTTGAGGAGCCGGGTGATCAGCGCGTCGGTCTACCCGCTGATCATCCTCTGTCTCGCGCTGGGGATGACGGTTTTTTTGATCGCCTACGTCGTTCCCAAACTCTCGCTCGTGTTCATCGAGTCGGGCCAGCTGCTGCCGCTCCCGACTCGTGTTGTGCTGGCGGTCAGCCAGGTGTTTACCCGGTGGTGGTGGGCGCTGTTGTTCGGGCTCGTCGTCTTGGTGTGGGCGTTTCGCCGGTGGTACGCGAGCCCCCAGGGCAAATCGGCGGCCGACCGCGTCTGTGTGTCGGCGCCGGGCATTGGGACGCTGATCAGAAAATTGGAAACGGCTCGATTCACTCGCAACCTGGGGGTCATGGTAAGTCAAGGGGTGCCAGTGCTCCAAGCGCTTGACGTCGTGTCAAAGAATCTCTCCAACGCCGTCGTGCGCCAGGCCGTCAATGACATCCGAGAGGCGATCCGCGAGGGATCCAGCATTGCGGCCGCGTTGGGCGCGTCGGGACAGTTTCCGGTGTTTGTGAGCAATATGGTGGCGGTGGGGGAAGAATCCGGGACGGTGGATACGGCGCTGCTGAAAGTTGCGTCCACCTATGAGCGGGAAGTCGACCGGGTCATTCGGACACTGACAACGATCTTGGAGCCGTTGCTGCTGGTTGGAGTAGGAGGCGTGGTCCTATGTATCGTCTTGGCGATCTTGCTGCCCGTGTTTCAGGTCGGGTTGGTCGTGCAATGATGGGGAAGGGGCGTAGGCAGCGGGCGTTTACGTTAATAGAGATACTGCTCGTCGCTACCATCATCGGCATCTTGGCCGCCATGGTCGTGCCGAGGTTCGTGGGCCGCTCAAAGCAGGCGTTGGTTGCCCGCGCGAAAGGAGACGTCGCCTCCATCGGGCTGGCGCTGGATCTCTACGAGCTGGATACAGGGAGCTACCCGTCGGGCGAAAACCTTGAGGTGCTCGCCAGCCGCGAGCCGCCCTCGGATGTGGACGTGGCGTCAGGACGCCAATGGAACGGCCCCTATTTGAAACGAAAGGTGCCCAGCGACCCGTGGGGTCGGCCCTACGTCTACAAACGCGAGTCGGCCCACCATCAGGATTACGATCTCTCTTCAGCGGGACCGGACGGCCAGCTCGGCAACGATGACGACGTGACGAACTGGGAGTAACGACCATTACGGATGCGGATGGTTTCACCCTGATCGAGGTCGCGCTGGTGACCGCCGTGCTCGCCGTCTTGCTGGTGGCTTCCATTCCCCGCTTCCAAGGAACCGTCGAGCGGCTGCGCACGGAGCAGCGGGCTTTTGAGCTGGCCCACCTCCTGCGCTATGCCCGCGAGCGCGCGATCGCCCAAGCCATCGATGCTCGATGGCGGTGGGATGAAGAGGAACGCCGCGTCTCTGTGGAGGTGCTCGGAGAGGACGGTCGATGGGCGCGGCCTGAGGAGCGCACGGCGCAGAGCGCTCCGTTGACACCCCAGATGGACATGAGCGTCAGCAACATGGAGGGCGATCCGGTCGACTGCGGCTGCGTGCAGTTTTCGCCAGACGGCACGACGGCGCCCACCATGGTAGTGCTGCGCCGCGGCGGACAAGCGTTTACGGTGACGGTGGATGGCGCGACAGGGCAACCAACCCTTCGACTCGGGCCGCCTCGTTAGCACGGCTCCCTCTGCCTCGATCCCTCGACTCGTTGCACTCGCTCGGGATCGTGGTGAGCGAGCGGAGCGAGTCGAATCCACGACTCCGCTCGGCATTCGCCCCGAGCGAGCCCCGCCAGGTTCGCTTTGCGAAGCAAAGCGGCGGGGCGAGTCGAGTGGCTCGCTCAGGGTTGGGTGCTCGCAGCGGGGAGTGCTGCTCGTTGAAGCGATCCTCTCGGCGGTCGTGATCGGCGTGGGGCTGGTGTTCATCACCCGCGGCCTTGCGAGCCACTTGAAAGCGCTGCGGGCGGTGGAGGAGTACGACGCGCTGCTCTCGCTCGCGCAGACCAAGCTGCTTGAGTTGGAGGCGCAGCGGCTGTTTCACGCGGCGCCCGCCCCGGAGTCGGAGGGAGCATTTGAGGCGTCGCACCAGACGGGCCGGTGTCCGGCGCCCCGGTGGAAGATTGCCGCGAAGCAACAGGAGACGGAGGAAACGGAAACGCCTCCGAGTGAGATCACCCTGAGCGTGTGGTGCGGGGAGGGACCGTCTGCCTCGATCACCTTGTCGGCCGTCTGGCCCACGGCACTGGTGCCGCCGTCATGGTTCTAAGACGACGAACCGCTCAAGGCTCAACGCTCAAGGCTCAAGGCGAGAACCTTCAGCCTTCAGCCTTCAGCCTTGAGCAAAGCGGATTAACGTTCGTCGAATTATTGATCGCGGCGACTATGATCTCGGTGCTGTTTGTCGGGTTGGCCAGCCATCTTCGGGGCGGCGTCGTCGTGTGGCAGCATGCCACCGAGACGGTGGAGGCGGTGCAACGGCGGAGCGCCGCGTGGGACCGGCTGGCGAAGGATCTCGCCAATGCCGTCGTGTATGACGACCGGGAGGCGGCCTACGGCCAGGGCGAGACGCCGCTGCCAAGGCCGCAGTTTGATGGCGCGCACCTGGCGTTTTTCGCCGTGCAGAGGCCCGCGCCGGGTGAGCCGCCTTCGGTTCGGTTTGTGACGTATCAGTGCGGTCGATTGGATGAGCCCGGGGGAACCTGGTTGTGGCGGACCAGCCAATCAGTCGGTGAAGCGCGCGTGAACAAGCGGCCGCCGTCGCCTGAACCGTTGCTTGCGAACTGTCAACAGCTATCAGTGGCGTATGCCTACCTGCCGTCTTCGGCGGACGGCGCGCTCGGCAGCGGGCCGCTTGAGTGGCGCGGCGAGTGGCATGAATCGTCCCAGCAACTCCCCAGGCTGCTGGAGGTGTCACTCACGCTGACATCCGCCAAGACGAACCAGCCGGAAGCGGGGGACCAAGAGAGGCGGCGTCTGCTCAGCGTTCCATCCGGGATCTTGATCCCGTTTCAGCACACGTCACCTCCGTCATGAGGCTGCCGCCACACCGAGCCCGGCAAGGCTCACTGCTCATCATCACCTTGTGGGTGATCACGATTCTCTCCGTCTTCGCGATCGCCATCGGACGCTACCTGTCCATTGAGGTGCGGCTCACGAAATACCGCGTGGCCCGCGAGCAAGCCCGGGCGCTCGCCCGCAGCGGCGTCTACCTCGCGCTGGAACAGCTCAAGCAGGACGCCGAGGCCGCCTCAGCGACGTACGAGCCGTATGATTGGGAGCAGGATGATTGGGCGACGTTCATCGAGGCGTCTGCCGGCCCCAGCCGGCGGATCGCGCTGCACATCACCGACGAGGACGGCAAGCTGAATCTTGGGGCGATTGACCAGAAGACGCAGCAGGCGCTTCAGACGCTGTTGGAGCAGGGGACGGTCTCCGGTGCCGCAGAGCTCGTGCAGCAGATCGTCGATTACCAAGACGGGCCGGATCCTGCGGAAAGCCGTCCAGACGATGAGCCGCCCTACGTGGCCAAGGACGGCCGCATCCTCTCGCCCGAAGAATTACACGACCTGCCCGGGATGAGCCCCGAAGCCTACGGGGTGCTGGAGGCTCACACCAGCCCTTATGATGCGGCCGTCACGCCGCTGAACATCAACACGGCCCATCCGGAGGTGTTATCGGCGTTGGGGCTCACGGGGGCGGTCGTCAGCGCGATTGAGGGTTTTCGAAACACTCCGAACAGAGTTTTTAGCGAGAGTGGCCTTGGGATCGTTAACACGCTCGGAGGTCCGGAGTTGATTGAAGATGATGATGAAAATATATTGATGACAATGGGTGTGACGTCACAGACGTTTCGCGTCACCTCTGAAGGCATGGTCACATTGGAATCGTTGGCGCAGCGCCCGGTTGTGCGGGCGCGGGTGGAGGTAGTGATCCGACGGGCCAATTGCGGGAATGGAGTTCCCGCGCCCTGCATCGTGGCCTGGAGAGAAGGGTGAACCACAGTGCGGATTGCGGTTTGAAATGGCTACGAGACTAGTCATCGAGTGGACGCGCCTGACCCTCCGCCTCGCTGTGGCGGAAGGGCGTGGCTCGCGCATGCGCGTCCGCGCCATTCACAGCCAGCCCAACCTGGCCCCGGAAGCGGCCATTGAGACGCTGCGCACCCTGCTCAGGACGGCGAAGATCGGGGCGGCCGATGTCATCGGGGTCGTGTCCCGCGAGCAGGTCATCACCCGCGTCGTGAAGTTTCCCGCCGTCGAGGTGGCCGAGCTGGCAAAGATGGTCGAGCTGTATGCCAAGGCGCAGCTGCCCTATCCGCGGGAACAGACGGTGATGGATTTCCACGTCCTCAGCCGTCAGGACGGTTTCAGCACGGTCGCGGTGGTGGCCTGCCAGCGCGAGGTGATCGACCGCTACCTGACGATCTTGCGCGGCGCCGGGCTCTCCGTCGAACTCTTAACGCTCAGCCCCTGGGGGGTGCTGGGCTGGTACCGGCAGGCGATCAAGCCGGGGACGGTGCAGGAGCCGTGTCTGGTGGTGAATGTGGATGATGCGCGCACCGACTTGGTGTTGATTGCCGGTGGGCGCATCCTGTCAAGCCGAAGCGTCGGGCAAGGGGCGGTCGATTGGGAAGCGATGGGCGATGCGACGGAGCTGCTCGCCTTGGAGGTGGACCGAAGCCGCGCCGCGATCCGCAAGGAACTGCCGGAGGTCGAGGCGCGTTCTGTCGTCCTGACCGGGCTTGGCGCCACGGCGCAGTGGAGCGGCCACTTGGCGCAGCGGCTGAGCCTTCCGGTGACGGCTGTTGAGGGCCGGCAGGCGTTCAAGGGATGCGTGATTCCCACGGCGTCCGTTGTTTCTCCCGTCGTGGTCGGCGGGATTGCCGCCAGCCCCATGCAGCATCTCTTGAACGTGAGTCCGACGGAGATGCGCGTGCAGGTGCGCCACCGTCAGCAAGTGCGGGAACTATCCCTCGTGGGCGTGCTGCTCTTGGGCGTGCTGGCGCTGGGTTCGGCCCTGTTAGGCGTCCACGTGAGCCGGCAGCATCGCTTCGTGACGCAGCTCGATGAGGCGCTGGCCGCGCTCCAGCCCTCGGCGAAACAGGCGCAGGATAAAACACGCTCCTCCCAACTCGTGTTGTCCGTCCTTGCGGATCGCCGCGGATTGGCGCAGATCCTCGCCGATGTCTTCGCCTCCACCCCGGAGGTGGTGCATTTGGACACTCTCACGTTTGAGCGCGCCAAACGGGAGCTGTGGCTGCGTGGCGGCGCGGCATCGACCCAGGATGTGCTCGCCTACATCGCGCAGCTCGAACATCTCGAGGGGGTCAGCGGCGTGCAGTTGAAGTATTCGACGCGGCGCTCCACCCAGGCCGGGGAGCGGACCGACTTCGAGCTGGTCCTTCGGCAGGTGGGGGGATGATCCCACGCCCTGCCGGGAGCCTGCGGCGCGCAGGCGGGGCCGTCCGCGCTGGGCGGAGCGCGTGCCACGGCCCTGGCGGTGCGACCGAGGGGTGGCCATGAACCGCCAAACGTGCGCAGAGACGCGGGCGCCCCGCCACCGGCAGGGTGTGGGATGAAACAGTGGCTTTCGTTTCGGCCGCGCGAGCTGCGGCTGGCGCTGATTGCCGCCGGGCTGATTGGCTGTTGGGTGTTGGTCTCCGCCGTCGTGCAGCCTCTCTGGGATCGCGATCAGGACCTGCGGCTCAAGGTGACCACCCAGACGGAGCGCTTGCACGCGCTCGCGCATCTGGTGAGCCAGATGCCCGCCATCGAACAGGAGTACCAGGAGATCGCCCCGTATCTTCAGGCCGACGATGAGGAAGCGCGCGGGTCGTTCCTGAACCAGCTGGAGGCTCTCTCGCGCGAGGCGCACCTGCGGCTCAACCTGAAGCCGCGGGCGGGGAAGCAGGAAGAGCGTCTCAGCCGTTTTGAAGTCGAACTCGATGTCGAAGGCTCCCAAGAGAACGTGATGGCATTTCTGGACACGATCCTCGCCATGCCGACGCTTATCACGATCGAACGATTGCGTCTCGCCAGCGTGCCCACCAAAGAGCAACTGCTGCGAGCCAACCTCGTCATTCACAAGCTGGGCCTGCAACAAAAACCTTCCTCTTCTTAACTGGACTTTTGCAAATCCCAAA
>CAYJWN010000042.1:0-14214 GCA_964373835.1 uncultured Planctomycetales bacterium | reverse complement strand
GCCATGGAGCACTTCCATGGCTGTTGAACCCACACGGGTATGGAACCCGCCGAATCCCTACCTCAGCGAACACCGCGAGTTGCTCGGTGAGGCCCCGTCGGCTGAGTTGGAAGTCTACGAAGACCAATCGAAGTCGATCCTCTCCCACAACGACAGTCCGGACTTGGGATTCAGGTGGAGCGTCAATCCCTACCGGGGCTGTTTTCATGCTTGTGGTTACTGTTACGCGCGGCCGACGCACGAGTATTTCGGGCTGGGCGCCGGCACCGATTTTGAGCGCAAGATCTTCATCAAGCGCAGAGCGCCGCAGTTGCTGGAGCAGGCGTTCCGCCGGCGCTCGTGGACTGGGGAACTCATCATGTTTTCCGGTGTGACCGACTGCTACCAGCCGCTCGAAGCCGCGTACAGGCTGACGCGCGGCTGCCTGGAGGTCTGCCTCGCATTTCGCAATCCCGTTGCGGTCATCACGAAATCGCTGCTGGTTCGCCGCGACATCGACCTGCTCGCCCGACTCTCGCGCGACGCCCGCGCGACCGTCTCGCTGAGCATCCCGTTTCTTGATGAGGACGTGGCGAGGGCCATTGAGCCCGGGGCGCCGACCATCCGCCGGCGGTTTGAAACGATGCAGCTGCTGGCCGAAGCGGGCGTGCCGGTCGGGATCGGTGTCGCCCCGGTGATTCCAGGATTGAATGACGCCGACATTCCGGGGTTATTGAAGGAAGCGAAGCGGTGCGGGGCGTCGTTTGCGTTCCACACGCTGCTGCGGCTGCCCGGCAGCGTGAAGGCCGTGTTCTTTCGACGGGTGCAGGACTCGTTGCCGCTTCGCGCGGCGCGCATTGAGCATCGCATCCGGGAGGTGCGCGACGGCGCGCTGTCCGACAGCCGGTTCGGCCATCGGCACCAGGGGCAAGGGAACTACTGGGAAGCGATTGAACAGGTGTGGGCGCTCTGGGTGCGCCGGCTGGGATTCGATGCCTAGGGCAGGAGCTCGACGTCGATGCGCTCGATCTCGCCGGCGCGCACCATCGCGGCGTACGGAGGCGGCACGGTGCCGTGAGCCAACTCGATGCGGCTGCCGGTCCGGGGCTGCAGGCGGATCGTTCGCGGAATCGCCCGCGGCTGACCGAATGTGGACAGGCGCCGCGGGTTCAGGTACGTCACCTGGGTGCGGCCCAGAAACCGGAACGCAAACCGGCCCGAGGCGGTGAAGAACTCTTTGGACAGGATCGGATCAAACCGCAGGCTTAGCTCGCCGCGCGCAGTGACGCTAAACGGCGATTTGCCCGCCGTCATCCACAGCCACAGGTGCAGGAACTCGGCGGTGGCCCCGCTGAGCCGCGCGACGAATCCCGCGCCGTGCAGGGTGCGATCCGGATAGACGCTGCTGACGAGAAAGGAGCTGTTTTCCAGGATGCTGCGCCCGTACCGCGCGGGCGGCTGAAACGGGATGAGCGTCTTGAACAGGTCCTGGTAGAACTCGGCGTATAAGCCGCTCCGTAACAGCTCCAGCAGGTACTTGTACTCCATGTGCAGCCAGATCGATTGATGCTCAAGCCAGCCGGGGGTGAAAATGCGGCAGCGGCCGATCTCCTCCGATTCATCAGTGAGCGGGGCGCACACCCGGTACATGCCGAGCCGCCGGTCATAGAGCGGGCTCTTTCGCACCGCGTGGTGGAGCGCTTTGGCCCGCTTCGGGTCGGGTTCCATGCGCAGGGCGTGCACCATCCCCCCGAGGAACGGCGGCAGCGCGTGCCGCTTCCACGCGGTCGGGGTGACGGTCGGGTGTTCGCCGCCGGTCGTCGTCTGCGCGGTGACGGTATAGGTGAAGTAACTGTGATACAGTCGCTGCCGCTTGTTGTAGGCCGCCTGGATGCCGCGGTCGACCTTCCCGATCGCCTGCCGCAAGAAGGCCTTCAGCTCGCGCATCGTGAGCGAGGTCTCTGCGCCGGAGAACCCCAACCGCACGCGGCTGCGGTAGCGCTCTTTGGCCTGTGCGCTGCGCTCCCAAAATGAGGCCTCCTGCTTGAGCCGGCGTTGGAGATCGATGAGAAACTCGCGCAGCTCCTCCGGCAGCGCGGTCGTGGCCGCATCGTTCACCCGCAACGCATCCAGCGCAGTGAGCAGGAAGACCAGCCACCGCTTCAACTCAAACGTCTCGCACAGCGACGAACCCAACAGGGCGGGCAGGCCGTTCAGCGCGTCAAACCAGTTCGGCTTGTCCGCCTCCATTTCAACCCCGAGCCCATCCGGGTCCAGGGAGGCCAGTTTGTTGACGACGACGCAGAGCATCTTGACCAGCAGGGTCGTCTGGTACACCGGCCCCTTGCTGGATCGGATGCGCACGACGTGCGGCTCCTGCGCGCGCGCGCGAATCAACGCGTCCTTCTCCGGGTCTCTCGCGACGGCATGCAGCTGGCGCACCGTCCCGTGGAGCAGGCGGTATTTTTGGCTCCGCGGCAGGACGACAAAGGGGTTGTCGTAGAACGTGAAGACCCGCTGCTGCAACAGCAGCTCCCGCAGCCGCTCCGGGTAGAGCGCCAGGTAGCTTTCCAGCAGGTCGAGATTGTAGGTCCAGTGGTCGATCCAGAACCCCTCGCCGTGCTCGGCGTCTTCCGCGGGGCGCGCCGCCTCGATCGCCTGGTGCAGGAGCGCTTCGGGCGATTCCCCGGCTTTCAGGCGCCGGCGCTCGAGGCGTTTCAACAGCTCGCCCGGCGTGAAGGATTTGCCCATCGCCTCGCGCAGCGCAGGCGGCAGCGCGGCGCGATCCGCGGGAACGTAGCGGATGCCTTTGAAGACCAGCGGGTTGAACCCATCCGGCTGGAGCAGGTTGAAGAACGTGACGATGTTGTGGTCGCCGACCTCGGGATAGAACCACACGTCGTTGCGGCGGTTCTGGTTGACATCGCGGTAGTTCGCGTGGCCCTGCGAGAAAAAGGTGGGCGGGATGACGAAGTGGTTGTAGTCGCGCTCAAGATCCCCGTGCTTGCGCGCGTAGACGTAGAACACCCGGCGTCCCGCAGGGCTGCGGCCGAGCAGCAGGGGTGAGCCGCCGCGCAGCACGTTGTCCAAGAAGGTTTGGCGGCAGTACGCGTCGAACGGCCCATGACCGCTCGTCGTGGCAATCGGCTCCGTGATCTCACGGATCAGCCGGCGCTGCTCCTCGGCTTTCCGGTGAAAGAACGCCGGGTCGCGGATCGCCGACAGGGACGCGTTGAGCTGCTCCAGGCTCTCCATGTGGCCGTAGAGGGCGTAGACGGTCTGCGCCCGGCGCGGCGGCAACGTGACGCGCAGAAAGCTCATGGCGCAGGGGGTCTTATCACAGGCGAGCTGCTGCGTGGGCACGCGAAACGAGCGCGCCAGGAACCGGTCGGGGCTTGAGAAATCCTCGCGATACCCAAAGACCACCGACGGATCGACGATGGGCTGCACGGCCACAGGTTTCGAGCCGAGCGTGGCGCACGCGACGTAGAAATTGCCGGCCCGGATGGGCACCACCTCGGGTCGGTCGCGCGGGTCCACCTTCAGCCGGTAGAACGGCGCGCCGCGACCGACATTGTCCACCGCGACCCAGGCCTCCATCGTGCGGCTCATCTGCTTGAGGAGCCGGTCCAGCATGCCGTGGGGGACCATGACCGGCAGCCCGTCGATCAGCTCGAGTCTCTGCGCCGCGCGCGAGCGGTTGGTGATCGTCAGCACGCGGGCAAGGCCCGCAAACGGCTCGTGCGGAATGGTGAAGTACTGGACGCGGATGTCAAGGCCCAGCGACGCGTTGCGCTCCTCCAGCACCAGATCGTGCAGGCTGATGCGCATCCGCTGGTGCGCGGAGGGCCGAAACGGCTCATAGCAGCGCGTTGCGCGCCGGGTGGTCAGCTTGAGGAAGGTGCGGAATCCCTGCAGCGGGGCGGATCGGTAGGCGCGATTGGCCGGCTCAAACTCCATGATCGGGTGATCCTTGTCCTGGATGCCGAAGCCGGCGATCGCTTGGCCGCGGTTGACATAGAACGCCCACATCGGGATGCCCCAGACGCCGGCGATGGAGGGGAGAAGGCTGGAAAAGGCCCGGGCCCGCGCGTAGTCCTCGATGACCACATCTTCGCTGTTGAGGTGGTAGGTGGCCATGGCGGGTATTGTATCAAAAACGTGGGGACTTAGCCGGTATAGAGCTTGCTGAGGAGCACCGACTCGAGGTAGGACGGGCTGAACGGTTTTTGAATGTAGTCCTGCGCCCCGAGGGCCAGGGCCTCTTTCATGGTCTCCTCTTCGGCGTTGCCGGTCACCATGATCACCGTCGTCGGCACCGACAGCGCCTTGATCTTCTTCAGGGTGACCAGGCCGTCCATGCCGTCCATCCCCACATCCAGCAGCACGAACAGGGGCACGCGCGCTTGCAGCATCGTGAGCGCCTCTTCCCCGGAGGCGGCGGTGGCCACGATGAAGTGGTGCAGCTCAAGGAATTGTTTCAACATCGACCGCAGCTTGGGCTCGTCATCCACCACGAGCACCGAGCAGGGCAGTGGTCGGGCAGTCGTATGGGGCGGTCGGGTGAGCCATCGGTCCACTTCCGCGAGCAGCGTCTCATCCGGCGCCTCCGCAGGCAGGCAGGCCTGAACCTCGCAGGCGGCTGCCGCGCTCGGCGCTCCGGTTGCGTCCTCACCGAGCACGATAATCGGCACGCTGTCATGGAGAACGCGGATGCGGTGGGCCAACTGAAAGCCGGTGGTGTCGGGCAGGCGCTGGCCCGCGAGGATGAGATCGGGCCAATCGTGCCGCAGGGCGTCGAGCGCCATCGTTTGAGACGCGACGGCTTGGACGGAGCAGCCGTGGCGGGTCAGGAGATCGTACAGCCGCTGGCGCCGCGCCATCGTGTGTTCCACGACCAGGACGCGACCTTTCGATTGGTACGGGATCGATTGACCGTTTTCCATGAGAGCGGACCACGCCTTCACAGTGTACCATACACGCGGAGCGATGCAAAGGTTTGTTGCAAGCGAAGATAGTCCTTGCATGATCATTCATGTTAATATATACTTTCATCAGATAATGAATATAGCTAATTTAATGAATATACATGAACCGGAAGCGCAGTCCTTCCGGACGGAGCTGCTGAAAGCGCTGCCGCGCCTCCTGCTGCCGTTGGCCGTCACGCAGGCGGGTCTGACGCGGAAGGGCCAGGCCGGCCGCGACCTGGGGGTGCAGGTGCGCACACCGTCAGGGCGCCGGCGCACGCTCGCTGTGAAAATCATTGCGGACGGCTCGCCCGGCCGGGTTGCGCAGGGATTGTACCAGCTCAGCCGGCCGCGGCCGGTTGGGGCCTATCCGGTTGCGGCCTCGCGCTTCCTCAGTCCGGGGGCGCGGCGGCTCTGCCAGGAGGCGGGCGTCGGGTACCTGGATCTTGCCGGCAACTGCCACCTGCAATTCAATGACTTGTATCTGGAGAAGGTCGTCGACAAAAACCCATTTCCTCGCCGTGGCCGGCCGCCATCGCTGTTCAGCCCGGTCTCAAGCCGGATCCTGCGCGTCCTCCTTGAAGAGCCGGCGCGCGCCTGGCAGGTGATGAGTTTATCGCACACGGCCCAGGTCAGCGCGGGGCAGGCCTCCAACGTGTGCCGCAGGTTGATCGCCGAGGCTTCTGCGCAGCGCGAACAAGGGCGCCTCCGCCTGACCCAGCCGGCCGATCTGCTTTCGGCTTGGCGGGACGCGCGCGCGTTGCGGCAGAGCGCCGCCTTGGCTTATTATAGCTTTGAGCAGGATCCGGAACGGCTCATGGCCCGCGTGGCGCAGGTGGCCGCCGAGCGGGGACTTCGGTATGCGGTGACCTCCTTCGGAGCGGCCTCGCTCATCGCGCCGTTTGTGCGGGGGATCGGCACCCTGCAGTGGTACCTCGACGCGCCGGAGGCCGTCGACGGCTGGGTCGAGGCGCTGGATCTGCGGCCGGTGGAAGCCGGGCCGAATGTCGTGATGCGGATTCCGTATGATGCCGGCGTGTTCTATCGCGCGCAGACGGTGCACGGGGTCTCGCTCGTCGGCAGCGTCCAGCTCTACCTCGATCTATGGGATGAGCCCGGCCGCGGACGGGAGCAGGCGGACTTTCTCCGTAAAGAGAAACTGGGCTTCTAACTTAAGGCCTATGAAACGCATCAAGTGCCCTGAACCCCCAACCCTGAACCCAGAGCCACGCTGGATGTTCAACAGATATGGTGTCTGAGCGGACGGCCCACTCCTACGGTCCCGCGATCACTACCGCGTCCAAGGCGGTGCTCCTTGAAGTGATGACGGCCTTGCGCGCCTATCAGAAGGCGCTCATTCTCATCGGCGGATGGGTCCCCTATTTTCTGCTCGAACAGCATCGACCTGCGGGGGATGCCTTCGTGCACGTCGGCTCCATCGACATCGATCTCGCGGTGGACCCGACGACGGTGCAGGAGCCCGAGTACGCCACCATCGTCGAGCTGCTCCTGGCGCGCGGCTACCGTCCGGCGGAAGGCCGCCGGGGTGGCGCGTTGCCCAGCAGTTTCGAGCGCACCGTGAACTCCTCCATGACGCATAAGCCCTACACGATTCGAGTCGATTTCCTGACTCATCAGGATGACGCCAGGCCGGATCGTTCCCGTCACCTGGCCATCCAGGATGGTCTGATGGCCCGCAAGACAAAGGGCTGCCACGCGGCGTTTGCGCACAAGATCCCCCTCGCCCTCTCCGGCCGGTTGCCGGAGGGTGGGGAGATTACCGTGCCGCTGCACATGGCGGACCTTGTGGCGATCCTGACCATGAAGGGGATCGTGCTGGGCGAGCGGTATCGGGAAAAGGACGCCTACGATATCTACGCGCTCATCAAGCACTATGAGCACGGCCCCAAGGCGGTCGCGGACATCCTGAAGCCGCATCTGGATGATCCGCTCATCCGGGAGGGCATGGAGGGGATCCGCGCCGCTTTTGCCAGCCGGAAGGCCCACGGTCCGGCCTGGGTCGCCGCGTTTCTCGTGCATGCGATGTTCTCGGCGGAGCACGAGCGGCTCATGACCGATGCGTTCATGGTCGTGAACGAGTGCATGACGCTCCTGTTGTGACGTTCGTGCGGGTCCTGCCGTACCTCGACTTCGCTCGGCATTCGTCCCGAGCGAGTCCCTCGACTCGCTCCGCTCGCTCGGGACGAGTCGAGGGACTCCACGTCACCCGCACGAACGTCACTACGACTTATGTTACAATAATAAGGTCTCGTTGAGATTGCGACATCCGCCGCTGACAACAACAGGAGCATCATGGGTGAAGTCCTCAGCATTGTGATTGTGACGATCGTGCTGTTTCTCGGGCTGGCCCTGCTGGGGTGGTGCTACGGCGATTTCCGAAAGTCCTAGGTGGCCTCCTCGATGCTCTTGGTCGGTGACATCGGCGGCACGAAAACGCACATCGCCCTGTTCGCGGCTCGCGGGCGACGCCTGGTCCCGACAGCCCGGCGCCGCTTCATAAGCCGTGACTACCGCGGGCTTGCCCCGATCCTGACCGAATTCCTCAACGAGCATCGAGTGACGATCCGCGCGGCCTGCTTCGGGGTGGCCGGCCCTGTGACCGACGGCCGCTGTGAGGGCGCGAATCTTCCCTGGGTGGTTGACGCGCGCGTCTTGCGGCGCCTCTTGAAGCTGAAGGCGGTGGCGTTGATCAACGATCTGGAGGCCACGGCGTATGGCATTGAGACGCTGCCCGCCAGCGCGTTCGCCACGCTCCAGACGGGCCGCCCGCAGCCGCGCGGGACGATCGCGGTCATCGCCGCCGGCACCGGGTTAGGCGAAGGCGCCCTCGTGTGGGACGGGGCGCGCTATCGCGCCATCCCCACGGAGGGTGGACACGCGGACTTCGCCCCCCGCACGGAGCAGGAGATCAGGCTCCTGCGGCACCTCGCGAAGAAGTTCGGCCATGTGAGCTACGAGCGGGTGCTCTCGGGTCCGGGCAAGCTCGAGCTCTACCGGTTTCTCCGAGACGCCGGCGGGGCGCGTGAGCCGGCGTGGCTCGCCGCCGCTTTGCGCAAGGGCGATGCGAGCGCGGTCGTCTCTGAGATGGCGCTCACCCGGCGCTCGACGGTGTGCGTCAAGGCGCTGGATCTGTTCGTCTCCCTCTACGGTGCGGAGGCCGGCAATCTCGCGCTCAAGTTTTTGGCGCGCGGGGGGGTGTACGTCGGCGGCGGGATCGCCCCCCATATCCTGCCAAAGCTGAAGGATGGGACGTTCCTGCGGGCGTTCCGGGATAAAGGGCGGCTGTCGCCGGTTGTGTCCCGTATCCCGGTGCGCGTGATGCTCGATGAGCGGGCCGCCCTCTACGGCGCGGCGCGCTACGGAAGCCTCTTGCTGTAACACAGGAGGGACGAGCATGAAAAAGTTGTGTGGAAACCGCTGATGCCGCCAGCGATCATGGTAGTCATGGTCTACGGGCTCTTCTGTATTCTCGGCGGGCTCATCGGCTACGTGAAGGCGAAGAGCGCCGCCTCCCTCATCGCCGGTGTGATCTCCGGCGCGGCGCTGCTGGCATTTAGCTATGGGATGGCGCGCGGCAGCCGCGCGGCCGGCTTCGGGGTGCTCATCGTCGCCCTGTCGCTCGGCGGACGCTTCCTCGGCACCTGGCGAAAGAATCGCCGCGTCATGCCGGATCTCGTCATGGTGATCGGCGCGGGGGCCACCTGTGTCGCCACGGGGCTGCTGCTGGCGGGTCAGTAGCGTTTGGGGCGCGGGGAGCCACGCGGGAGGAGCGATGGTTGGAGGCGGGGCTTCCCGTGGTACGGAAAAGTGCCGGGAACTTTTTTCTTGCCCCGGTGTCGAACCTGTGTAGAGTCGGCCATCAGGCAACCCAGGAGGCGCACATGGATCGCACGGCGGGGGTCGGCATGATCATGGCCGGGGCGCTCGTGGCCGCATCAACGGCCTGGGCAGCGGAGCCGGCCAAGAGCACGATGGACGAGCAGGTCGGCGTGGAGGTCACGGTCTACAACAGCAACCTCGGCCTCATCAAAGACGTGCGCGAGGTGCGGCTGCCCGACGGGGAAGGCGAGCTCCAGTTCATGGATGTGGCCTCGGCGATCATCCCCGAGACCGTCCGCGTGCGGTCGCTCAACCATCCCGAGCAGCTGCAGCTCCTGGAGCAGAACTACGAGTACGACCTGATCAGCCCGCAGAAACTGCTGGAGAAGTACGTCGGGAAGACGATCAAGCTCCTCACCTGGAACCAGTACCAGGACCGAAAGGAAGTCGTCGAGGCGACCCTGCTGAGCATGAACAGCGGGCCGGTCTACCGCATCAATGGGGAGATCCACCTTGGCAATGAAGGCCGGCCCATCCTGCCGGAGCTGCCGGAGAACCTCATCGCGCGGCCCACGCTGTCGTGGCAGTACCGCAACCAGAGCCGCGCGCCGCACCGGCTGGAAGCAGCGTATCTGACGAACAACATCACCTGGAAGGCCGACTACATCCTGACCCTCAACGCCGAGGACACCACCGCCGATTTCTCCGGCTGGGTGACCCTCGACAACAAGAGCGGCGCGACCTACAAGAACGCCAAGCTCAAGCTCGTCGCCGGGAGCGTTCACCGGGCGCTGGAGCAGCGGGAAGGCGACTACTACCGGGCGCGCAAGATGGTGATGGCGCAAGCGTCCGCTCCCCAGTTTCAGGAACAGGGATTCTTCGAGTACCATCTCTACGACTTGCAGCGGCCGACCACCGTGAAGGAGAACCAGACCAAGCAGATCAGCCTGCTGGAGGCCTCGGGGGTGGGCGTGAGGAAAGAGATGCTCGTGTATGGCCTGGCCAGCTACTACACGCGGCAGTACCGGGAAGAGAACCCGAAGCAGCCCGTGGCGGTCTACGTCAGCATGAAGAATTCGAAGGACAACCACCTCGGCATGCCGCTGCCCGAGGGAATCGTGCGCACCTACAAGCAGGATGCCGCCGGCAGCCTGCAGTTCATCGGCGAAGACCGCATCGAGCACACGCCGAAGGACGAGGAGCTGCGCCTGAAGATCGGCGAGGCCTTCGACGTGGTGGCCGAGCGGCGCCAGACCGACTTCCGGCAGATCAGCGTCCACCAGCACGAGACGGCCTGGGAGGTCACCCTCAAGAACCACAAGGATGAGCAGGTGACGGTCGGCGTCATCGAACCGGTGCCCGGTTCGTGGACGGTGGTGGAATCAAGCCACCCCTATGAGAAGAAGGACGCCTTCACGATCCGCTTCGATGTGCCGGTGCCGAAGGACGGCGAGGTGAAGGTAACCTACCGCATCCGCGTGGGGATGTAGGGCGAGATCAGTACCGCTGGGGGTCGTGCCGTTTTTCGAAGGCGGTGAAAGATTTCCTGAAAAACCGGAGGCCTAACGAGGAGCGCGTCGGGATCCGCAGGTTTGACCCGCCAGGTAAGAGGCGCTATACTCAAGGTATCGAGGGTTCGATGGGATCTTCTGTGATGATGAGAGCGATTTCGTACGCCAAGCTTCAGCGCCGGTACGGTGGGCAGTTTATTGCGCGGCAGGACGGCAAGGTCCTCGCGAGCGGCACGACCTACCGACGGCTCCTCCAGGCCATTCGCAAGCGCCGCCTGAATCGCCGACGTCTCATCGTCGGCTACGTCCCCCCCAAAGACGCCATCTGCATTTATGTCAGTTGACTTCCCCATCGGCACGAAGGCAATCTCCTTAGGCCGGGTCGCCGAACCCGTCGTGCCTCTGCTCATGCGAACCCGGAATGGCTATGCGCCGTTCGACTTCTTGATTGATACGGGCGCGGACTGCTCCATCATCCCTGCTGCAATCGCAGAGACTGAACTGGGTCTGGACCTCTCGCGCTGCCGTCAGGACGTTTTCTTCGGCATTGAAGGGAGCGGGCTGCGCGTGTTTCGAGGGTGGATTGCCCTGAGAATTGGCCCGCACCCACTTCGCCTTCGTTGCGTGTTTTCTCCCCGCGAGCACACCCCGCTCATTCTGGGCCGCATGGACTTGTTCCGGCACTTCTCCATTACCTTTGATAACCGACGACAGTTGATTCGATTCACCAAAGTGCCCCGCTAACCCGAAGAACCGGGGGGCGTCCTAACGAGGACCGCCTCGGACTTCCGCACAGTTTTTCACCAGTCCTTGACGCGCTGGCAAAGGATCAGGTAACTTTGAAACCACCAGACAATTTGCAGGGCCGAGAAGGGCAACCCCACCCGTGAGGGGGGGGCGCAAAGCTACGGGCTCAAACCCGTACCTGGTACCTGAGGTACCAGGTACGGAACGGATAGCCGGGCTGCCGAAGAGAACAGGCGGTCCGGTTTTTTGTTCCTTGTAAACCCGAAGGTGCAATGTACGAACGAAACAGCGTCCAAATGCGGACGACCAGTCGAGCGACCGAAACCCGGTCGCTCGAACTGTTTTCGGGCAAAGGAAACGCTTTCTTGAACCGCTGAGGTGGCGGTTGTGTTCGTCGTGTGGAGCGGCGAACGACGTGTGGGGGAAGCAACCAGGAGGAACGTGATGAGATACATGGGGCGGTCAATAGCTGGGACGGTCCTTGCCGTAGGGATGGTATTCGCGCAGCCGGGCTTCGCACTTGCTGCAACAGGCCAAGCTTGGGATGTGGTGACCGACAAGGAGACATACTACCGCAGCGAACCGATCCGGGTCATGGCCAAGTTCACCAATGGGAGTGACACATCGAGGGGATTTTTTCCCTGGACGGGTTTCAGTGTCCGAGTGGTGTTGTTGCGCTTGAAGAGCGATGGAAACTTTGATCTCTACTACGGTCCGTATAACCTGACCCAAGTCAACCCCAACTACAATGCTTCTGTTGTTAAGGAGAATTCGTCATGCGTACTGGCGCAGACAAGCATCCCTGCTTATGCTCTCCAATCTGGCCTGTATGATGTCGAGTTGCTGATCAACGATGGGGCAAGCGGAACGATCGCACGGCCTTGGAAAGTGATCCAAGTCAAGTAAGCGTCTGACATCATTCTCGACCGACGCCAATGATGACACGACTAGTCCTCATGGGTCACTCTGCACGAGCGGTTCTGCTGCTGGGCTGCCTGACGTTGGGAGCATCTGTTGCCCTGGCAGCTGACCAGTCTAAGACCCAAGATAAGATCCAAGAGATGATCGAGGGGCTGTCTGTAGGAATTGGCTCTGAGGATCTCACATCGATTTATGAGGCCATCAGTGAGGTACCGGACGCATCAACAAGACAAGACCTCAGGGCAGCTCTACACGCCAAGTTGGATGAGCTATTTGATCCTACACGACGATCGAGTGAGGTGATAGCTGGGGACGAGAGCGTGGTGACACCGCCGTTGCCCGAAGGCGATGAGCCGTTCCGGAAGGCTTTGGAGATGCAAGCCACCCGCGTGAGACTACAATCTCAGATTGAGACCCTCGAACTTGGCCCTCAAGCAAGTACTGATACGATTCGGCTGCGCGATGATTTGGTTGCAGAGATTTCCCAACTCTCTAATCCTGATCTCCGAAATGAGCTGCTTCAGCTTCTAGAGGAACGGGAGCGCACAGCAGATACCGGTGTCACGAGCACGGTCAATTAGCAGAAGCGATATTTTCGTGCTTCCCGAAACGTGAATCGGAATAGAATAGCGAGCGCAGGACAGGCAGTTGCTCCGACGGTAGCAGGGTGGTCAGGTCAGCCACGTTCGCATCATTCCCCAACAACGGCGTCCAAATAGAGGACGCCGTTGTTTCAGTGTCCGCACCGCGATTCCGCAGCACGCCGGCTTAGAGAGGTATGATATAATTACAGCAAGCCAGGAGGCACAACGATGAGTCCAGTCGATCAGATTCGTATCCGAGCGGAGGTGTTTCAAGAGGGCGACCAGTACGTGGCCATCTGCCCGGAATTGAACGTGTCCAGCTTCGGAGACGCCCCTCGGGAGGCAGTCCACAGCCTCCAGGAGGCGGTCAGCCTGTTCCTTGAAGAGTGCCACCGCATGGGGACGCTCAGACAAGTGCTGGAGGAGGCCGGATTCTCGCACACGGCCACGCCCAGCCACCAATGGCTCCCGCCCAAGCCGGTCGGGACTGAGCAGCTCTCCCTGTCCGTGGCGCATGCCTGAATCCCGCAAACTTGTCTCCGTTGACTACCGCACGTTGATCAAAGTCTTCGAGCGCGACGGCTTTACCGTCTCTCGCCAGAAGGGTGACCACATCAGCATGACCAAACCGGGTGTGCCGCGCCCGCTGGTCATCAAGACAAGCCCTCGTAAGGTACCGGTTGCCCACATCCGGACCAACATGACGACAACTGGGATGAGCCGAGAGCGGTTCTTTGAGCTTTTGGATCAGGTCAGCTAAACCAAGCAGCTAACGACATCCCATTACACCTGCTCAAAGCTGTGACGTTGTGTGATGCTCTCCTGCAGTTCAGGCGAAGACCAGCACCTTCCTCGAACGCCAGCCGCCCTCCAGCACCCTTTTGACCTGAATCTTGAAGCGGTCTACAAGAGCGACGGTTCGTGGCGTGCGCGAGTGGGGCAGCCATTTGTCGCGCTCGGGGGTGGTAGCGACAAATGGCTGGCTCTCTCGGACGACCTCCGAACCTATTTTGAGCGTAGCGGCCTCCCTGAGTCAATCGCGTAGTGAGACCGCTGCGCGGATCGCGACCGGATGTTTATCCCGGCTGTTGTTGGACGTCAGCCGGGACCCACCCAGTAGTGTCATGCTGGGGGTCGGGGCCGTTCGCCTGCGGCTTCCGGCACTCCTGCAGCGGCCGCCATCGAGGCGGCCGCGGAATGCCGGGCGCAGCGGGCGCCCGGCCTCGCCGACCCCCGATGCTTCGCTTTGCGAAGCAAAGCGTCGGGGGTACCCCGGCTCGGTCGCGCGTTACTACGGTCAGCGCCTAGGCCGGAGCCGCAGCCTCGCGACCGAAGGGAGTCCCGAGCGAAGTCGAGGGACTAGGCCGCTCGGCCCTGGAAACTCCCCGCCGGGCCGCCCGCGCCCGGCCCGGCGGGGCCGATCGTTTCCCATCTCCTCCACAGGGCGATACCGTTTGGATAGAGCGAGCAAATCCATGTCGTACTGGCTCGCATCATGCCTCTTGGTCACTGGGACACGTTGCCACCGAGTCACTCGCTCAAAAAAACGACGCAGGAGAGCGCGTCTCTCCTGCGTATCCGACTGTCCTATCGTATCGAACGGCTTAGGCTTATAGCCATGAACTTAACCGACGATAACGAATCATGAGTTGCTATACTATCGTG
>CAYJWN010000041.1:0-14563 GCA_964373835.1 uncultured Planctomycetales bacterium | reverse complement strand
GGGAGCCTGGACAAGGTTGTCTCGACGGGGGAAATCAGGTACGCTAGAGCGGACAACAAAGGAGGGGGCAATGCGTGGGATAGCGGTGGGGTGGGTTGTTGGGCTGTTGGCGCTCAGTCCCGGGTTGGGGTGGGCTGAGCAGACGCAGACGGGCGCGGGCTCGACCGCCAAAACCGGGGTCGCGCCGCAAACGTCGTCGGTGGCCAAGCAGGCGGCGAAAGCGGCCGAGTACGACTTCGGCGATTTCAGTTCTGAAACGCTGACGACGAAGGCGTGGAAGGCGCTGGATGCCGGCGATCACGCGGCGGTCGAGGCGTATGCGAAGAAGTGCATCGCGCTGTATGAGAACCAGGCGGTGCAGCAGCAGGCCTCGCTGACGGAGTTCGCCCCGAAGGAGAAGGTCTTCAACTACTGGGCGCTGAACGACGTGGGCACCTGCTACTTCATCCTCGGCCAATCCTACCTGGCCCAGGGGAAAGTCAAGGAAGCGAAAGAGGCGTTCCGCACGGTCATTGATACGCTCTCCTTTGCCCAGTGCTGGGATACGAAGGGCTGGTTCTGGAAGGTGGCGGAAGGGGCCAGCGACAAACTGAGCACTATGGGGACGTCGTATGACTTCGGCGACTACACGTCGGAGACGCTGACCACCAAAGCGTGGAAGGCGCTGGAGGCCAACGACCACAAGGGCGTTGAGCTCTACACCAAGAAGTGCATCGAGCTCTATGAAGCGGATGCCAAGAAGCAGCAGGCCTCGCTGACGGAGTTCGCCCCGAAGGAGAAGGTCTTCAACTACTGGGCGCTGAACGACGTGGGCACCTGCTACTTCATCCTGGGCGAGTCGCTGATGGCCCAGAAGCGGTTTTCGGAGGCCAAGGCGGCGTTTGACCGGGTCGTGAACGACTTCGGGTTCACCCAGTGCTGGGATCCGAAAGGCTGGTTCTGGAAAGTGGCGCAGGGGGCCCGCGGCCGGATCAACAAAATTCTGCAGGAAGGCCAGACCTGAGCAGCGGGTGTTGCCCCGGTGTCTGTTATGAACGGTGAGACGGCTGGCTGGGCCCGCGCCCAGCCAGTTCCGTTTGTGGGCTTCTGTGCCTCTGTGGTCCTGTTGGTGAGTGGGGCGAGCGTCTGCCTGGCGGCCGGCTCGACGCCTGCCCCTCGCGAACATGAACGCCTCCCGTCGTCTTCCGCCACACCCAAGGAGCAGCGAACCGAGGCGGGGCCGGCCAGGCGTGTTGACGTGCGCGGGGAGTGGTTCTACGTCGACGGGGAAGCGTTCCTGATTAAGGGGATCGGCTATTCACCCTATCGCCCGGGGCAGGTGCCCTGGAAGGACCGCGTCGATCCCGCCGTGATGGAGCGGGATTTTCAACAGATTGCGGCCGCCGGGTTTAATACGATCCGCACGTGGTCGCCGCTGTCCCCGGAGGCGCTGGCGCTGGCCGACCGGTATGGGCTCATGGTGCTCCAGGGCATCTGGGTTGAGCGCAGCGGCGACTACACCTCGCAGGCGTTTCAGGAGGCCATGCTGCAGATCGTGACGAACGAGGTCAAACGCATCAAAGGCCGCTCCAATGTGCTGGCCGTGTTGGTCGGCAACGAATTGCTGCCCGAGACGGTCTACCGGACCGGAGTGCCGGAGATCGAGGCCGTCTTAAAGCACGCCGCGGCCGCGGTGAAGGCGCATGATCCGGACCGCCTGGTCTCCTACTCGAACTGGCCCGCTCTCGCATTTCTGAGCTCCTCGATCTGGGATGCCGTGTGCTTCAATCTCTACCCGTATGAGCCGGCCAGCGTCTCCTACAGCTTCGGATTTCGCGGCTATGTGGAGCATCTCAAGCGCACCGTCGCGCGGGGCAAACCGCTCATCATCACGGAGGTGGGGCTGTCGGTGTCGCCGACGCAGGGGGCCAAGGCCGGCTACGGCGGCTTCAAGCCGGAGGCCCAACGCGAGCAACTGCTCGCCTTGTGGGACGGGCTGTTTCAGGCCGGGGCGCAGGGCGGGGTGATTTTCGAGTGGAACGACGAGTGGTGGAAACACGCCGAGTCCGCTGACGATGCCGCAACACACGACCCGAATGATCCGGAAGAGTGGTTCGGCCTCACGGAGTTCACCTCGCCGGAGCAGCCGGAGGGGCGGCCGCGTCCCATCTATGGGGCCCTGAAGCGCTACAATCAAGCGGTCGTGCTGAACCCGATCACCGGCGAGCGGTATCGCGACCAGATTCCGGTCACGGTCTATGCCACAAGCCAGGTCGACCAGGTGCGGGTTCGATTGGGCAGAAGCCAATGGCATCAGGCGACGAAGCTCAACCGGCACTGGTGGAAGGTGGTGGTGCCGGTCAAAGCCGGCGAGGCGGTGCGCACAGAGCCCTTCGTGATGGAGGCCTCCGACGCGCAGCGCCGGCTGCTGGTGCGCCAGGAGCGGCGGGTCACACTGGGGCCGGCGGTTGCGCCGCCGCGCGTGACCGTCAAGGCCGAGCAGTCCTCCTACGATGTCGGTGATGCCGTGCAAACGATGCGCTACACGATGAGCGTGGCGGACGACGCAGGCAAGCCGCTGGCGAATGCGCCCATTCGACTGGCCATCACCGAACCCCAAACGAAGGTCGAGTTGACCCACGAAAAAGTGACGGATGCGCAAGGACGCATCGAGGGCGCCTATTTGATTCACGATCCGGGTATCATCACGCTCACGGCCTCGACGCCGCGCGATGTCACACATCCCGAGCTTCGCGTGGGTGATGAGGCCTTTGTGATCGTGCGGCATGTCGCCAGCCTCCGCCACCGGGCCTCACCGTGGGAAGCAGGGCTGCCCGAGGCGCTCATGCCCGCGCTGCACCATGAGACGCCGGTGTTTCAGCTTGCCGACGGCGGGAGGGAGCCGCTCATCGCGTATGAACGCTACGGCACCTTCGTGGATGTCGGCAAAGCGACCTACCGCTACGAGGTCAAGGATTGGGCGGCGCTCGCAGCGGCCGCCGGGGAGGGGGTCTATCCCAATGAAGTCTCCGCCTTAAAAGATCCCGCCTATCGAGCCGCGAAGGAGGCCGGCACACTGCAGGGCTCCCACTGGGATGCCGTGTTCCTGGATGATCCGCACTTGGGATTTTTGAAGTGGGCCGAGGCGGAGGAGGAGCCCGGCGTCAAGCAGTTTTACCTCGCGTTGAATCTTGAGCGGGCCGGGTTATTGGTCCAGGCGGTCAAGGCGTACTATGCGGTGCTCATCCACTTTCCGACGTCCATCGGCTGGACCGCCTTCGACCCGCCCACGCCGTGGTACGTCGGCAGGGTCGCGCGCGACAAGATTGAAGCGATCCTGCGGCTGCATCCCGAGTTAGGGCTGCGGCTTGAAGGGGCGCAGGTCGTCATCGAGCGCGGGTTTGATAACGAGGTCGAGAACGATACGATGCTCGTCAACCCCGGGCGCCTGGTGCCGGTGCCGCCTGAGGCGGTCAACCCGCCCTCCATCGACGTGGCCACACTCGCCAAGCGGCGCGAAGTGGGCAAGGGTCGAGTCCGTGTCGTCCAGTATGAGAACGGCCATTGGCGATTGCTGGTGGATGGCAAGCCGTGGACCGTTCGGGGCCTCACGTACCAACCGAGCCAGGTGGGCGAGTCGCCCGATGAAGGCACGCTGAGAGACTGGATGGCCACCGATCGCAACGGCAACGGCCGGATCGACGCCTTCGATACGTTCGTCGACGCCAATCGCAATAACCGGCAGGATCCCGACGAGCCGACCGTGGGAGATTTTGCGCTGCTGAAGGAGATGGGCGTGAACACGATCCGGCTCTACCACCACGCGAGCAACAAAGCGCTGCTGCGCCAGGTCTATGAGCGGCACGGCATCATGTTCCTGATCGGCGATTTCGTGGGGATGTACACCATCGGATCCGGCGCCCGGTGGGAAGACGGCACGGACTACCTTGATCGCATCCAGCGCCGGCGCATGTTCAACAGCGTGAAGACGATGGTCCGCGAGCACAAGGGTGAGCCCTACGTCCTCATGTGGGTGCTGGGCAACGAGAACAACTACGGCGGCGTGCACGGCATCGTCGGGGGCAAGGGCAATGCGGCCCAGCATCCGCAGGAGTACTACCGGTTCCTCAACGAGCTGGCGGCCTGGATCCATGCGGAAGATCCCGATCATCCTGTGACGATTGCGAACGGCGACCTGGGCTTTCTCGATCTCATGGCGACGCTCATTCCCTCGGTCGATGTGTTCGGCGCGAACGCCTACCGCGGCTCGCATGGATTCGGCCGGAGCCTGTTTGAAGAGGTGCGTCGCTACCTGGATAAACCCGTCCTCATCACCGAATACGGCTGTCCGGCCTACCAGATCGGCCGGAGCCGCGAGGTCATCGAGCGCGATCAGGCGCTCTACCATCTGGGCAACTGGGTGGATGTGGCGGATAACCTGGCGGGCCGCGGCGTCGGCAACGCGATCGGCGGCGTGGTGTTTGAGTGGAGCGATGAGTGGTGGAAGGCGGGACAGCCGCCGCGGTTTTCTCCCACAGCGCAGGAAACACAGCCCAGCTGGGCCGGCCCGTTTCCCGGCGGATGGAATTTTGAAGAATGGTACGGCCTTGTGGGCCAGGGGAACGGGACGTTGAGTCCCTATCTTCGACAACTCCGCCTGAGCTACGATCTGTATCGGGCCTTGTGGAATCAGTAGAATCGCTGATTGCCGCTGATCAACACGCTGATATCGGCGCAGATCAGCGTTTGGATCGGCGTTCATCAGCGATACCCGGGAAGCGATGAGACCGGCGCAGGCGGCAGCGGTGGTGATGCTCGGCCAGCTCGCGTGCCTGGCGCTGCCGATGCGCGCGGATGGCGACACCCTGGCCCCCTGGTCACGATCACCGCGCCGGCACACGGGGCGGTGATCCCCGCGACCGGCGCGACTTTCACCGGAAGCGCCACTGACGCCGATGGCATCGGCGCAGTCCGGATTTATGTGTTCGATGAGACGCGCAACCGCTACACCGTCGGCAACGCCTCCGCGGCGTACAACAGCGCAACGCGCATCTGGACGTTCAGCGTTCTGGCCGCTCATCTGAGTCCAGGCGGATTTGCGCGGCTGTGGGTCCAAGCGACGGATCTCGCGGGCACCGCAAGCGACTGGCAGGTGCGGCGGGTGCAGGTGGCCGGCCCGGCTGCGGTGGATACGACCGCGCCGCTTGTGTCGATTACGAGCCCCGCCAGCGGGGCAACGATCTTGGCAACCGCCAGCAGCCCCTTTGCAGGAATAGCCACCGATGCCGGCGGCATCACCGTCATCCGGATTTACGTCTTTGATGAAGCGCGCAACCGCTACACCGTCACGAACGTCCCAGCCGCCTACAATCCAGCCACCACGCAGTGGAGCTTCACACTGCAACCCGCCCACGTGAGCGCCGGCAGCTTCGCCCGGCTGTGGGTGCAGGCGGTCGATGCGGCCGGCAACGCCGGCGCCTGGCAGGTGCGCCGAGTTCAGGTCACCAGTCTGGTGAGCCCCCCGGATACGACCGCCCCTGTGGTGACGATCGCCACGCCCGCGAACGGGGCGGTGGTGCCGGCTGCCGGCACCAGCTTTGCCGGGACCGCAACCGACGACGGAGACGTCGGCACGGTGCGCATCTATGTGTTTGATGAGACGCGCAACACCTACACGGTGAGCAACGCCTTGGCAGCGTACGCCGGCGCGACCGGCTCCTGGAGCTTCCCGGTGCTTGCGAGCCACATCAGTCCTGGCGGGTTTGCCCGGCTGTGGGTGCAGGCTGGGGATGCGGCGGGCAACGTCAGCCCGTGGCAGTTCAGACGCGTGGTTGTGGGCCAGCCGATCGAGAGCCTGGGCCCAAGCCGGGTTACAGTGAGCGGCACGCGGCTCCTGCTGGAGCAGCGGCTGCGCAACGGCAGCCTGTCGCCGGCGCGCCCGTTGAAATTGCGCGGCGTCGCGTATTCGCCGGTCGATCCCGGCGAAACCATCGACACGCGTGCGGCGGCGAGGCAGCACCTGCGCGACAGCCGGTATCAAGAGGACTTTGAGCTGCTGCAGCAGCTTGGCGCCAACGCGATCAAGACCTATGCGGATGTCGGCACCGATGGAACGGCGATCGCCATCCTGAATGAGGCCTATGAGCGAGGGCTCATGGTCGCGGTGACGCTCGATCTGAACGCCGCGGAGGTTCAGGCGGTGGTGGGTGCCTACAAGAATCATCCGGCGTTGTTGTGCTGGCTGATCGGCAACGAGTGGAACCTCAATCGCTTCTTCCGGCCTCTGACGATCGCCGAGGCCACGACGCAGGTGGAGCAGACGGCGCGGCTCATCAAGAGCCTTGATGCGAATCATCCGGTCGCCTCAGGCCTCGGGTTTTCCTTGAGCGATTTCAATCTGGGGCCGGACATCGTCTCGCGGGAGTTTCCCGGCATCGTGACGGGCGCTCCAAGCGTCGATGTGTGGGGCCTCAACGTCTATCGCAGCGGGAGCTTCGATCCGCTGTTTCTCGAGTGGCGGCTTGTGTCGCCCAAACCGTTCATGCTCACTGAGTTCGGGACGGACGACTGGAATGCGGAGGTGGGGCGCGTGGACGAAGCCACGCAGGCCGACACCGGTGCAGCCCTGTGGGATGACATCCACCGCCACCTGTCGGCGAATGACGCCGCGCATCAGTGTGTGGGGGGATTTGCGTTTGCCTGGAATGACGAGTGGTGGAAGATGGGCAATCCCGCGGCGCAGGATCAGAGCGGCTTTCAACTGGAACAGCCCATCCTTCAACCGGGAACCGATGCGCCGATTGCGACGTTCCGGGGCCATCCGGATGGCGTCTCAAATGAGGAGCACTACGGGTTGGTGGACATGAGCCGCCAGCGCAAGCAGATCTTCGGCGTCCTCCAGCAGGGCTTCCGGCTTGGGACGCTGCGGACAGACCCGCTCTCATTGGGCGTGCGTGCGGCTGGCAACGGGACGAGTGGCTACGCGCTGTTTACCAAACGGGGCTTACCGGTGTCTGTGGCGCAGACGGCAGGCGTGCATCTCATGACGATCGATCGGTCAACCGGCACCGCCGAAACCTTTCGCACCTTCGATACCACCGCAGCCCCCCAGACGCAGTGCCCGGCGCTGTTGAGTCATGTCAGGAGCCTGAGGGCAGGGGATCTCGTGCTGGCGGGCGTCGCGCCAAACGCGCTGGCGCCCGGCGTGATGATGAGCTCGCCGGTCATGGCACCGTGCCTCGAGGCGCTGGCGCTGTTGGGCAGCCGGCGCGCCCTTGACATTGGAGCCCAGACGCCGTGGGCCCTGATTGCGACGGCCGGGGCGGCGGCTCCCAATCTCGCAGAAGGTCTTGGCTCCGCGACCCAACCGGTTCAGGTGACCGCGGAGGCGTTCCTCGACGCGGACCGCGATGGGCTGACAGATCAGCTGGACGCCGATAACGACAACGACGGCATGAGCGATGCCGCGGAGCGCAACGAGGGCACGGATATCTTAGAGCGCCTCACAAAATGACCTTCGCTCAGGGCTCGGGGTTCTGGGCTCAGGGCAACTACCGACCCACAGCCCAGAGCCCCCAGCCCGGAGCCAGAGCGCCCATGGTCTTTTTGATAGGCGCTCTTAGACCCGGGGTCGTTTTAGCAGGAGCTCGTTAGCTCATTTAAAAAGAATATATGTGTGTTCTAGCACGTCGCTCGACCCCCACCCGCGGCACTTAAAGTCGCTTAAATTTACTTAAATTACAAATTTATGTTGACAAAAATAAATATTCCAAGTAGCCTGTTTGTCTCGAACACAAGGAGGTGAGCGCTGACGCTGTGGGAGATTTGTCTGGCCCGGTGGGAAGGCACAACGGCACGCGTGACACACAGTGGGACAATTCAGGGAAGGAGGAATGCACTGATGGGACGCATGGTACTGCGAGCGGCGCTGGCTGTCCTCGTGATGGGGCCGGCGCCGGCGTGGGCAGCGACCGTGGGCCCGATTCCTGTGACGGCCACGGTCGATCAGATTGAGTCGTTTAGCTGTGGCATCCGGAGGGTAAAAAATGTGAATGGGGTTGAGGTGGACCAAGGTCCGTCGCCGGATATGAACTTTGGCACCCTGCTTCGCCTGAACACCTGCGGGACGACCGGCGATCAGCCCTGCGCCTTGGGCGCGCCGCACTTTTTCAAGGTCTTCTGCGGGACCAACACGGCGGGACGGCCCTACACCGTCAGGCAAACAGGGACGGCGCTGACGAGCGGGAGCAACACGCTTCCGAACAATGCGTGGGTGTTCGTTCCCATCGACCTGGTTGATGCGGATGGCGATGGGGCGGCTGATGATCCGTTGCCGGCAGGGGCGACGATCGGCACCCGGGTTTCCGCGAACACGGCGTCCGCGACCTGGTACAGCTCAGGCACCGGCGGCAAAGGGGTCACGATTCAGTCGGCCTACGGGGTCACCGGCAACCCAAGTGCAACGCCCAATCCGACCGGCCCGCTGATCCCGCCTGACCAGCCGGCGGGCGCGTATACGGGCACCGTGACCTGGACGCTGACGATTAATCCCTGAGGCGCTCGTCTGTCAGCGACACAGCGCGACTTCACGAATGTCCTCATCGGGTTCGCCTGCCTGATCCTTGCCCTCTGCGGAGGGGCCGGGCAGGCGCACGCCCTGAATCTCAGCAATAACAAGCCGGTCATCCAGGTGAGTGCGGGGCGCGGCGAGGCGATGCAAGGCTCCATTGACCTGCTCAATAACGGCACTGAGCCGCTGAGAGTCAAGGTCTACCTGGAGGACTGGTTCTATACGGATGCCGGGGATGGCTCCAAGGAGTTCGTCGCCCCGGCGACCACCCCGCGCTCGTGCGCCGCATGGGTGAGTTTTTTTCCGCAGGAGTTTGACCTGCCGGCCGCGGGTCGTGCCGTAGTCGACTACACCATCCGCGTGCCCCAGGACGCCTCGCTGGACGGCGGCTACTACGCCGTCTTGTTTTTTGAATCGACGATCGCCGAGGCTCAGACGCCTGAGGCAGACGGCGTGCTGGTGAAGTATGCCGCACGCCTGGGGAGCCTGTTCATGGTCGAGGTGAAGGGAGCTGTCAGACGGGAGGCCCGCCTTGCCGCACTCTCCGCGTTGCCGTCTCGCGGTTCGCATCCTCTCACGATCGAGGCCCAACTGGCCAATGAGGGCAACGTGTCGCTCTCGTGCGGCGGCTCCTTCCACCTGCTGACCCAGGACAACCGCATCGCAGCGCGGGGTGAGCTGCCTCACCGCTACGTGTGGCCCGGCCGCCAGGCGCCCGTCTCCGGCGAATGGGCCGGATCGCTCTCAGCGGGGACGTACACCGTCGTGGCCACCTACGACTGCGGTGAAGAGCTGGTGATTCTTGAGGAGCGCCAGTTATCTGTTCCCTAATCCATGCCGTCACGGCTGCTGGTGCGGCTGGCGCTCAGCGGGTGGCTCATCCTGTCCGCTGCATCCAAGACGGCGGCGCAACTCCTGCCTCCTCCTGCTCCGGTATCGCCCAGCGCGTTATTAGAGTTGACGCTGGGCCAAGCCCGCACGCTGGCCCTCCCCCGCATTGAACGATTCCTGGTCGGCGATCCGTCGCTCCTCAGCGTCGAACAGGTCAACGCCAATACCTTGAAGCTGATCCCCCAGTCCTTCGGCCGGACCTTCCTCCATATTTGGTCGGCTGAGGGTCGCAAGACCGTGGTCGTTCGCATCCTGCCGGTGCGGGTTCCGCTCGAAGCTCGTGAGCGGGCGATCGCCGGGGCGCTGGAGCACGCCGAGTCGCTCAAGATCGGTTACGATGTGGAGTACGAACTGGTGCACCGCGGCCCAACCTTCTCGGAAAGCGATCAGGACACCACGACCGCCATCCGCCACGTCCTGACGCACGAGATGGAAACCCCGTACGGGGACACCTCCTCCTTGGTGGAGTTCAGCCGGGTCAATACCTTTCAGGATCTCACCACGTGGTCGGCTCGACTCACCGATGGCCGTGTCGGCTGGGTGCAGGATTTTGACGCCATCGCCGGTGACGCCACCATGCCGTTCGGTGCCGGCTCGTTTGCCATCCCATCTGTTGGATATCGAGGCGCCACGTTCGATTACCGCGGTCTCTCCCCCTGGCGGGCCGCCGCGCTCTGGGGGCGGGAACGGTTCGGGGCCTTCGCGACGCTGACCGGAGAGCCTGCGGCAGAGAGAGACTCCTTTTTCTCCGGGTTCCACCTGGGCTATGGGGAACCGGGGAATCGCTGGACAGCCCGCGCGACGACGCTGTTCGGCTCCGGCGGCGACCGCCTTGCCACGCAGAGCAGCCATGTGGTGGATCTGTTCAACGAGGTGCGGCTGACCGATCCCTGGTCGATCGACAGCGAGGTGGCGTTCAGCCAGGAGGCCGTGGGCTATACGCTCGGCTCCTCATGGAAGGCGGGGCGGGATGCCCTTCGATTGATGTTTCGGGATGTGGACGAGGAGTTCGAGACCATCGTGGGTGCGAGCGGCTTCCAAGGGGAGCGGGGCCTCCTCTTGGATGGGCAGTGGAGCCCGCTTGAAGCGCTCTCGTTCCGGGGACGGGCGGATCTCTACCGCACACGCCTTTTCCCGAACCCGGCCGAGCCCGGCACCCTCAACCTCAACGAACAGATCGAGGGTGACTGGCGGATATGGGCAGGCACGAGCCTCTCCGGGTTTGCCAATCGCCAGAGAAACCTCGGCCTGTTGTCTCCGACAGACGATCGCAGCGCCGGCGGGTCGATCAACCAGAGCGTCCCGCTGAACCGGCTCGTGCCGTTTTTGCGCGACGCCAATATCTCTGGACGGTTCGCGCACCATGAGGGTCGCAACGTCAGCGCACCCAATTTGGACTTCGATACGGAGGTCGTGGCGGCGGGGGTGTCGCTTCCTCTCATGGGGGGATTGACCGCGAACGCGGTCCAGCAGTGGCACTTCCTTGAGGAGACGCGCCGCGGCGTGCGGTCAAGGCCCAGACGGTTCGCCGCCGGCCTGTCCCACTTCGCGACCCTCAAACAGGGGCGGTGGCAGCTCAGGAGCCGGCTCGCGTTTGAAGAGGAAGCCAATACGCAGTCCATCCGCAGTTTCCTTGCCGGTCAAGACCGGTGGACGTCCGAAGCCGGCCTGCGGTATCGGCCGGTTCCCTGGATGGAGTTCTTCGCGGATGGACGTCTTGAGAAGGTGCGGTTCGAGCGGACCCAGGACGATCGTGTGGAGTTTTCGGTCTTTACCGGTGCGCGGCTCCTGTTCGATACGCGCGTCATCCGATGGGATCCCGCCGCCTCAATCAGCGGCGTGGTCTTTCATGATCTCAATGGCGACGGGATCCAGCAGGCGGGCGAGGAGGGTCTTGAGGGCATCAAGGTGGCCGCCGGTCCCGCCCGGCAGACGCTGGCAGGTCCAGGGGGTCGCTTCGCCTTCGGACGCGTGAGGGGCAAGGCG
This sequence comes from uncultured Planctomycetales bacterium, assembly GCA_964373835.1. Taxonomy (GTDB): domain Bacteria; phylum Omnitrophota; class Gorgyraeia; order Aquiviventales; family Aquiviventaceae; genus CAYJWN01. The sequence continues at coordinate 3,138 of CAYJWN010000041.1, read as the reverse complement.
GTCCCGGTGAGCGTGGCGTTGGCCTCGCTTCCAAGCGGATTCGTGATGTCCACGCCGCAGGTGCAGGTCATCCGCCCGAAAGGGCGCTCCGCGCCTCCCGTGTACTTTGGGGCGCTCGGGCGGGCGGAAGTCCGCGGCAGGGTCTTCGATGATCTCGACGGCGACGGCCGCTACAGCGCTCCTGACCGGGGACTCGAGGGAGTTCGTCTGCGTCTGGACTCCCGGGCGGCGGAGACCGACCGCTCCGGATGGTTCTTTTTCAGGAGCCTCCCAGGCGGGTCCTATACCCTTTCCCTCACGCTTGAAAGTTTGCCGTTACGATACGTTCCGCAAGCCCCCCTGCAGCAGCCCATCGGGATCAAGGAAGGCGACGTGGTGACGATCGATATTCCCGTCGTGGTGCGGCGGGTGTTGAAGGGGCGGGTCTATCTCGATGCGAATCAGAATCGGCAGTTTGACATCGGAGAGCGTGGGCTTGCAGGCATCCCTTTGTGTCTGGATGGACGGCGTGTGACGACGACGGATCAAGCAGGGGTCTATCGCTTTCCAGAAGTCGGTCCGGGGCGTCATACGGTGCTGCTCAACTGCGGGATGCCGCTGCGCGAGTTGTTGCCCCTGTCCCGCGCCGCGTCGACAGTCGAGATCGGTCATGAGGATCCTGAGACGGTCGGTCTCGATTTCCGCCTCGAGCGGATGACGGCGGTGATCGAGGAGATCCTCCGTGAGCGGGACAAGACACACAAGACGGACAGCCTTACTGGGCCGTGACCGTCATCAGGATCGTGCCGCGATACGTTCCAGCCGGTTGCCTAGGGGGCACGCGCAGCTGATAGGACACCGACGTGTTGCTGGATCGGCCGAGCGGATCAGAGGAGAGGATGGCCTGGGGGCGGTCGGCCGCACGACCCAGGCCTTCTTGGGATGCGTTGAGCAGGAGGTGCCCTGCGGGCACGGTGGTGCCCTGCTCGTTCGTGAGCGGTTCGATCAGCTGCTGCGTGACCTGGTAGGGTTGACCAAGGTTGCTCTGGATGCGGACGTGCACATTGACCGGTCGGGACACGCGTGATTCAGTGGGCGAGCTGGCGATGACCCCGAGGTCAATTCGCTCACCGGTTTCTGGCTCAATAGCGAGGGAGAGCTCCGGCTCGATCACCGCCACGACTTCAACCGTTTGGGAGGCGGCTTCCGCCCCCTGGGAGGAGGCGGCCATCAGCCAGGCCACGAGAGTGGCCAGGCTCACACAACACACATGCCTGATCCGCGCATGGATCAGGCCTGCTCGCTTCCGTTGGAAGAGCATCACGAGATCCGGCGAGTTGCCGTCCATCCCGGCAGCCCCGCTATCCGTCCGGTGTCAGGCACCTGCGGTGCCAGACACCGGGGTGGACCGGTAGCTTTGCCCGTGAACCCCCAAGGGTTCACGGCCCTGTCCCCCCGAGGGGGCAGGGGCGCACGTCTTACGACGTGGTTGCCTTTACGTCTCTTCAATGAGCGATTGACGCTAAAAGCTGAATGGAGTATACCATAATCAATGCACTGGTGTGAAGGAGGCGACGTGACACACGTGCTGAGAACGCTCACGTGGCGATTCCTCATCAGCGCCGCCTTCCTGGGAGGGCAGACAGCGATGGCGCCGTCCGCCTGCGCGGCTGCCGCGCGGGTCACCGCGACCGGGTTGCGCGGCGGATCCTCGATCGATCTGGGCGACGTCGGAGGGCTGCGGCGCACGACGCATGAGGAAGTGACGATTCGGATCTCGAATACGGCCGGCGCGCAGTACCGCGTCTTCCAACTCCTCTCGGGACGTTTGGTCAACGAGCGTGGAGCGGCCTTGGAGGCGTCCGCTGTGATGATGGAAGTCCGGGGCGGGAACTCCGGGACCGTGAGGGCTCGCGCCGCGACGCCGTTGTCCGGCCAAACGGCGGAGCTCTTGACCTCCGATGCGAGCGGGACGCCGGATACGCTCACCGTGATCTACAGCCTCTCCGTGACGGATGCGCCCCAAGCCGGCACGTACATGGGCGCGATGACCTACACCCTCCAATCGGTTGATGGATCCGCCGTGGATACCCAGACCCTGCCCGTGCGGCTGCTGGTGCAGCCCGCAGCTTCAATTGCCGCCGCTGACGACTCGTTGGATCGCGTGTCGTTTGGCAGCCTCGAGCCCGGTCACACATCAGCCCCACGGCGTCTTGGCCTTGCGCTAGCCGGCAACATCCCTGGCCCGATGCAGGTCACCCAGTTCGTCGACGCGCCGCTCGTCAACGAACGGGGCGAGGCGCTGCCGCTGTCTGCCGTGCATGTCAGCGCATCCGCCGCAGGGGCGGGGAGCGTGGAGGGGGCGCTTGAGCCACGGATGCGCCTGCCGGCGGGCGATCGGGGAGCGGAGGCGGAGCGTCGGCTTGAGCTCCACTACACCGTGACGATTCCAGAAGATCAACCGGCCGGCTTCTACCACGGAATCCTCCGCTTCGTGTTCGCTGGGCCCTCGGGGATGGGTGACACTGAAGGGCTCACGTTTCAATCTCCCATCGAGGTGGAAGTGCTCCCGGTGCTTTCCCTATCCATGCAGCCGGCAGCCGGCGGTCGGCTCGAGCTGACGTTCACCGGGCTGACGCCGGGTCACACCAGCCCGCCGCAAACCCTGCTCGTTGAGGTCAAGACCAATACGCGACGGCCGTATGAAGTGCTTCAGGAGCTGGCTCACCGCTTAGTCAGCGACGAGGGTCAGCAGCTCCCTGAAGAGGCCTTCGTCTGCCAGGCCACCGACGGTCCTGGCCGGGGACAACTTGGGATGGCGCAGTCAACGCGGGTCCCTGTTGGAAGGAGCTCCCTGTACCAGTCGGATGAGGTGGGCGCACCGGGCACGTTCTCCCTCAGCTGCCACGTCAAGATCTCCCCAGACGCGTCAGCCGGCACCTACCGCAGCAGCCTGCTCTTCACCGTCACGTCGTTCTAGCCTTCCACGCAGTAACCCTTACTCATCAAAGGATTTGAAAATCATAAAGTTATCTTGACAAATTCAAGAAACTGCATAAAAATAGAAACAATTCGTTGCGATGATCAGACGCAGAAACTTACTCGATCAGCACCGGCTCAACGAGCGAGAGGAAAAGAGCCTCCGAATCCTGGAGCTCC
>CAYJWN010000040.1:0-14625 GCA_964373835.1 uncultured Planctomycetales bacterium | reverse complement strand
GCCGGCATTTACTGACGCTTCTCCGCTGAAGCGGCCTCGCTTGCTTGCCCTTTGGGCTTCACCAGCCGGGTAATGGCGGTCGGTTCGACTTCGACGCGGACGTTCTCATCGATGCGCAGCGTGATCGACTCGGGCTTCACGTTGACGACGGTCCCAAAGAGGCCGCCGGTGGTGACGACCTGATCGTGTTTCTTCAGATTCCTCACCATCTGCTCGTGGTCCTTCCGAGCCTTGGCCTGCGGACGAAACACGAGGATGTAAAAAATCAAGAACATCACCGCGATGGGAAACAGCATCGCCAGCGGCCCTGACGGCGCAACCGATTGATCCATTTACTGAGTGCCTCCTATCACGACAACAGGCTGCCCGGCCAGCGCCTTCACGTGCACCAGCTGACTGCCCGGGTAGTAATACGACAAGATCTCCGCCGCGGAAAGTCCCCGTCGGGCCAGTGCCGCCGCCCCCCACTGGCACATCCCGACTCCATGGCCCCAGCCATGGCCGTCAATGACAAACCCGTCATCCACGGGCACAATCGACAAGAGCGGGCTGCGGATGCGCTCAAACCCGAACAAAGCCCGCAGGTCGAAGCCTGTGAGCGTAAGCCGCCGCTGCGTGCCGGTGATCGTCATCTCCTGCACCCGCCCCGACGGCGTGCGCTGCGTGACCCGCATGTCGCTGATCGGCCCGATCGAGCCATAGCGGCTGTTGCGCAGCGCCCAGGCGACGTCGGCCTTGGTCAGTCGCCGCTGCCATCGATAAAACGGCGAGGCGGAACAGAACGAACAGAGGATCCCTCCGCGCAACGGCTCGGTGTCGAACTTGCCCATCACGCGGGCGTGCTCCGTGATCCCCCCGCACGTGGAGTGGTAGAACGCGGGGAACAGCTCCTGACCGTGCATGATGATCCAGCCGGAGGTGATCTTGACCGCCCGGTTCGTCGCCGATTTCTCCGCGGTCTTGCCGCCGTAATCCTGCGACATGACATCGCCTGTCACGTCGTAGTCGCCGTCCGCTTTGGTGAAGCGCTGGTAGAGCGCGTACGTGCGGGCGGCGATCGCAATCGCCTTGAGCGCCTCTTCCGGCCAGTAGTCCGGGGCCTCCTTGCTGAGGACCCCGCGCAGGTAATCTTCGAGCCCCACGTGATTGACGACGAGCAGCGTCAGATCCTTCTGGCGGACGATTTCGATGGCCCCGCGCAGCCGTCTGCCGTTGAGGCTGATGGCGGCGCCGCCGGCCGGCTCGATCCGGACACCGGTAAACGGGAGGACTTCCCCTCCCAGCGCGATCCCTCCCGGCACCGCTTTCACAGGAACCTGGGAGAGGCGGCGCCTTTCCTGAATGGTAGCGCCTGTATGCGAGCGGATCGTAAAGCGGCCGTAGATTTGGAGGTCGACCTGGGGATCTTCGCGGACGACGGCGACGCGGATCGATTCCGGGTTGGGCTGGGCCAGTGCGGGCGAGGACCCGAGACCCAGCATCGCGCCGATCAGCGCTGGATGGAGCGCCTTCATTATTAGCGGAACCGTCCGATCAGCCACAGCAAGAGGCTTAAGAGCGCGCTGGCCAGGAGGCAGCTGGCGAGCGGGAAGTAGAATGAAAACTGTTCTCGCTGGATGAAAATGTCACCGGGCAGACGGCCCAGCCAGGGAATGTTGGGAGCCAGTAACAATGCAAGACCGAATCCCGTCAGGACGATGCCGAAAAAGATCAGCGCGCGGCCGAGCGGCTGCAAGTCAGGACTCATCCCACCACCTGCGCCACACGGCGATCCATTGTACTTATCCGCATCGACGCCGTGACGAAGCCAGAGGCGTGCACCGTGAAATGTCCTGTCATTGGCTTCGTGGCTCCGCCGTTGGCGGAGCCGGCGCAGGTGGTGGGATCATGGCGATGCGGCGAAGAGTTCCAAATCCTGCTCCTTGAGATTCGCCACATGCTGGTAGGCCAGGCGCGTAACCTTGCGCCCGCGGGCGGTGCGTTTGAGCAGCCCGGCGGAGAGCAGGTACGGCTCCACGACGTCGACGATCGTATCGCGCTCCTCATTGAGCGCCGCCGCCAGCGCCTCGACCCCCACGGGCCCGCCCCCATAGAAGTCGATGATCGTCTTGAGCACCTTGCGGTCGAGCGTATCCAGCCCGAACCCATCGACCCCCTGGGCCGACAACGCCGCCTCGGCCACAGCCTTTGAAATCTTGCCGCTGCTTTTCACTTGGGCGTAGTCCCGCACCCGCCGCAGCAGCCGATTGGCTACGCGGGGAGTGCCCCGCGCCCGCTCGGCGATCGTGCGGGCGGCATCAGACTCAAGGCTGCTCCCCAGGAGCTTGGCAGAGCGATTGACGACCTCTACCAGCTCTTCAGGTTTGTAAAACTCCAGGTGGTAGACCATGCCGAAGCGGCTGCGCAAGGGGTTTGAGAGAAGACCCGAGCGTGTCGTGGCGCCCACAAGGGTGAAGCGCTTGAGATGAAACTTGATCGTCTTCGCGTACGGCCCCTTGTCGATCACAAAGTCGATCTCAAAGCTCTCCATGGCCGGGTAGAGAAACTCCTCCACCACTTTGGAGAGCCGGTGAATCTCGTCGATGAAGAGCATGTCGCCCTCTTCCAAGTTTGTGAGGATGCCGATCAGATCGCCCGCGCGCTCAATGGCCGGGCCGCTCGTGGCGGTGATCTTGGCGCCCATTTCATGCGCGACAATGTGCGCGATGCTCGTCTTGCCAAGCCCCGGAGGCCCCGCCAACAAGAGATGCTCCAGGGGCTCCTTCCGCCGCTTGGTCGCCTGGATGGCGACCAGGAGGTTTTCCACCACGCGCGCCTGCCCGACGAACTCATCGAACCGTTTGGGACGCAGGCTCAAATTGAGAATCTGGTCGTCATCGTTCTCAACGGGCGGGAAGGAGACCGGCAGCGGCGCGGCGGACCCGCGTGATGTGAGCACCTGTGATGGCGCAGCCGGCTTTTTCATGACACCGCCGCCAGCCGCTGCTGCCGGTAGACCTCGGTGAGCAGCTCTTCCGCGCTGCTCACCTTGGGATTGCGCTCAAGGGCGGCCCGCACCATCTGCCGGGCTTCGGGCTTTTTGTATTCCAACTGCACCAACACCGCCACCGCCTCCTCCTCCAGTTCCAGTGCTTTCTTCTCTGCGCCGGCGGAAGGGATCAGCGTCTCTTTGGTCCGCATCAAGGCGTACTTCCCCACCTTTCCCTGGAGCTTGGCCACGATCTCCTTTGCCCGTTGCTCCCCGATGCCCGGCAGCGAGCGGAGCAGGCTGAGATCGCCCTCATCAATGGCCTGCGCAATGAGTGGAATGGGAAGGGTCAGCGCTTTGATGGCCGCCTTCGGCCCGACCCCAGAGACGGAGATGAACCGCGAGAAAAACTCCCGCTCGATCTCGTTGAGAAAGCCGATCAACACCGGAATCCCGCGCCCCACTTCCAACTGCTGGTAGTGGAACGTCACAATCTCCAGTTCCCCGTTTGGCCCAAGGCGCTCCTGGAGGCCCTGAAGAATCGAGGGAGGCATCAACACCTCATAGCAGAGCCCGTTCACCTCAATCAACACTTGCGTGTCGCTCTGCTCACGCACGATACCTCGAAGGCGCGCGATCATCTCCGCACTCCGCACTCCGCACTCCGCACTGTACGGCGGCCTTTGTACGGCACGAAAGGCTGCTGCGTCTGCATGTGCGCGTGCGCGACGGCCAGGGCCAGCGCATCGGTCGCATCAAACGACCACGAGGCGTCGCTGGCTCCGATCCACTGTGCCACCATGCGGGCGACCTGCTCCTTCGTGGCAGCACCCCGGCCGGTCAGCGCCTTCTTGACCCGCGCCGTCGGATACTCGATGAGCGGAATGTGCTGCTGCTGCACGGCCAGACACGCGACGCCGCGCGCATGGGCCATCAGCGCGGCGGTACTGGCGTAGTCCTGGTGGGTGAACACCATCTCGAGCACCACCGTATCGGGGTGGTGCCGCAGGAGCAGCGCGCGCAGCGCCTCATGCAGGAAGCCGAGCCGTTGCGCCAGCGCTCCGCTTCTCGGCGGGCGGATGTCGCCTGCCGTGATGAGCCGCAGGTGCCGGCCGACGGCGTCGATCGCCCCGTAGCCTGTCACATTCAGGCCCGGGTCAATCCCTAAAATGACCACTCAGCCACCTTGCCACTTGGCCACTAGCGATAGTACTTCTCAGTGTTAGGTTGCATGCTCCGCGAGAATGGCGTCCGGGATGTCAAAGTTGGCGTACACGTGCTGGGTATCCTCGTGCTCTTCCAGCGCATCGAGCAGCGCCAAGAGCGGCTTGGCCTGGTGGGGGTCCTCCACCCGAACCGTCGAGGAGGCAATCAAGGTGACGTCAGCCGACTCCCACGCAATCGAGGCCTTTTGGAGCGCCTGTTTCACCTGCTCGAGGCTGTGAGGGGACGTCGTGACCGTGGCGTGATCCCTTTCCACCTTGAGATCCTCCGCCCCCGCGTCCAGCACGATCTCCATCAAGCGCTCTTCGCTTATCCCCTTCGACGCAAGCACAATGAGCCCCTTCTTCTGAAAAATCCATGAGACGCTGCTGGCCCCCGCCAGGTGGCCGCCTAACCGGGTGAAGATGCTGCGCAGCTCGGCGCTCGTGCGGTTTTTATTGTCGGTGAGCGCTTCCACGAGGATCGCGACGCCGCCGGGGCCATAGCCCTCAAGCACCATTTCTTCGTAGGCCACGCCCGGCAGATCGCCGGTGCCGCGCTTGACGGCTTTTTCAACGGAGTCCTTGTGAAGGTTGACCTCTTTGGCCTTCTGGATGGCGAGCCGCAAGCGGGGGTTGGCTTCCGGGCTGCCGCCGCCAAGACGTGCGGCTGCGGTGATCTCGCGAATGACCTTGGAAAACGCCTTGCCGCGCTGGGCATCCACGATCGCTTTCTTGTGCTTGATGCCAGCCCACTTGGAATGTCCCGCCATGGTTCGACTCGCTTCGCTCGCTCACCATGATCCCGAGGCGCAACGCGCCGAGGGACCATGGTTCGACTCGCGTTCGCTCGCTCACCATGATCCCGACGCGCAGCGCGCCGAGGGACCATTCAGGCCGCTGCGTTCCCGGGTGGGGTTGTCGTCGGAAGAATTTTCGGTAGTATAACACGGAAGGTCACTTCACGTACACGGTCTTGATGTTGACGAACTCGCGGATGCCGAAGCTGGACAGTTCCCGCCCGTAGCCGGACTCTTTGATGCCGCCGAAGGGCAGCCGGGGATCAGAGCGCACCTGCGCATTCACAAAGCAGACGCCGGCCTCAAGCCCTTTGGCCGCAATGCGCTCCCCGCGTTCGGTGTCGCGGGTGAAGACCGACGCCCCGAGGCCGAACGAGGTGTCATTCGCCACGGCAATGGCTTCCGCCTCATCAGCCACGGGGATAATGGACGCCACCGGGCCGAACGTCTCTTCCGCGTAGGCCGGCATGCCCTTTTTCACCCCTGTGAGCACCGTCGGCGGGTAGTAGGCGCCTTTGCCCGGCGGGAGGGCGCCGCCGAGCAGCAGCGTCGCACCACGTGCCACGCTGCGCTCAACCTGCGCGTGGAGCCCGTCCCGCAGATCGGCGCGGGCGAGTGGACCGACGGTGACGCCTTCCTCAAGAGGATCGCCCACACGCTGGGCCCGCATCTGCTGCAGGAAGAGCTCCTCAAACCGCCGCCGGACGGCTGCCACTACGATAAACCGTTTCGCGGCGATGCAGCTTTGGCCGCTGTTGACCAGACGGGAAGCCGCGCAGGTCTGGGCCGCCAGCTCCAGGTCCGCATCCTCCAGAATGAGGTAGGGATCGCTGCCACCAAGCTCCAGGACGGTCTTCTTCAACGCGGCGCCCGCTGTCGCCGCGACCGCCCGTCCCGCCGGCGTGCTGCCGGTCAGGGTGACGGCTTTCACGAGCGGATGCTCGATCACCTCCGCCACCCGGGATGACTCGATGAACACCGCTCGAAACAGCCCGGCTGGAAACCCTGCCTTGCGAAACAGCTCTTCAATGGCGAGGGCGCAGCCCGGCACGTTCGAGGCATGCTTCAGGATCCCGGCGTTGCCGGCCATGAGGGCAGGTGCCACGAAGCGAAACACCTGCCAGAAGGGGAAATTCCACGGCATGATCGCCAGCACGATCCCGAGCGGCTCAAAGGCCACGTAACTTTTCGTCGCGTCGGTCTGAATGAGCTCGGGCCGCAAGAAGCGCTCGGCGTGCTCGGCGTAATAGTCGCAGCCGGTCGCGCACTTCTCGACTTCCCCGCGGGCCTGCGCGACCGGCTTGCCCATTTCCTGCGCCATGAGGCGCGCGTAGTCCTCCTGGTATCGCCGCAACAGCTCGGAGACCGCCTGCATGCGCGCCGCGCGGTCCTTGAAGCTCGTCTGCCGCCACGACGTGAAGGCCTGGTCGGCCTGCGCCAGGATCGCGTGGACCTCGGCCGCCGTATGTTCGGCATAGGATGTGAGCCGTTCGCCTGTCGCCGGATTGATCGATTCGAACGCCATCGCCCTCACCCCTTCTGCGAGTTCCGTTCCAGTTTTTCGACCAGCTCGTAATTCACGCGCTGGTCCACCGGGATCTCCACCAGGCAGAGCTGGCGGGATGTCACCGCCTCGTTCAGCTGCTGCTTGAGCTCAGCCAGCGTGCGGGGTTGGTAGCCGGTGATCCCGAAGCTTTCGGCATACTGTTTGAAATCCGGATTGGTGAGCCGCGTGCCGGTCGAGCGGCCGTGCGCGCGCTGCTGCTTCCAACTGATGAGCCCGTAGTCATTATCGTTAAAGATGATGGCCGTGAACGCAACCCCAAGGCGCTTCGCGGTCTCCAGCTCCTGCGAGTTCATCAAAAAGCCCCCGTCGCCCATGGCCGCCACGATGCGCCGCCGGGGGTTCTGCAGCGCCGCCGCCACCGCCCCCGGCAGGGCGATCCCCATGCTGGCCAGCCCGTTGGAAATCAAACACCCGTTGGGGCAGTCCACCGGAAAATTGCGCGCGATCCAGAGCTTATGCGCCCCCACATCGCTGATGAGCAGGTCCTCCTTCCCCATGACCGACCGCAGGATGTTCAGCGCCCCGGGCACGGTGAAGGGCTGACCGTCTTTGAGGTCGTAGCTGGCGATGTCGGCGATGATCCGTTCACGAATCGGCACGAACCAGGCGCGATCGAACACGCACTCGCTCGTTCCGATCAGCTGGTTCAGCTCCCGCAGCGTCGCTGAGATGTCCGCCACGATTTCGACCGCCGGCTGGTAGTGCGTGTACACCTCGGCCGGCGTGAAGTCGATGTGGATGATTGTCTTGTCGATCTTGGGATTCCAGGCATCCGGGGCATACTCCGCGAGGTCATAGCCCACCGTGATGATGAGATCCGCCTGCTCGACGGCGTCCATCACGATGTCGCGCAGGCCCAGGCCGATGGTGAAGAGCGACTCCGGGCTGTCGTCTGACACGGCGCCCTGCCCCATGAACGTGTTGACCACCGGGATCCGGTGCGCGCTCACGAACTCGCGCAACTGGGAGGACGCGAGCTTGCGGATCGCGCCGTTGCCGGCGATCACCAGCGGCTTGCGCGCGCGCTTCAACAGCGCGAAGGCTTCCGCCAGCGCTTTGCGGTCTGGGTCAGGCCGGCGCGCGCGAATCGCTGGAATCGGCCGGTGCTCCGTCGACATCTTGGCGACATCTTCCGACAGCTCGATGTGCGTCGCCCCGGGTTTTTCGCTCTCGGCGATCTTGAACGCCTTGCGCACCACCTCGGCGACCACTTCGGGGCTTGAAATGGCCGCGTTCCACTTGGTGATCGGGCGGAACATATTGACGATATCGAGGTACTGGTGGCTTTCCTTGTGAATCCGGCCGAGGCCGGCCTGTCCGGTCATGGCGACGAGAGGGCTCTTATCGACATTGGCATCCGCCACACCCGTGATGAGGTTGGTCGCCCCGGGACCCAGCGTGCTCAGACAGACGCCGGCTTTTCCGGTCAACCGGCCCCACACGTCGGCCATGAACGCCGCCCCCTGCTCATGACGGGTGGGGATGAACGTGATGGAGGACTGCTCGAGGGAAAAGAGGAGATCCTCGTTTTCTTCCCCGGGAACCCCGAAGACGTAGCGGACCCCTTCATTCTCAAGACATTTGACGACGAGATCGGACACTTTCATGAGGGAGTCGGCCTCTCCATGCGCATCGAAGGCCAGTATAGTCTCAACTTACACGCTGAACCGAACGTGCATGAGATCGCCGTCTTGGACGACGTACTCTTTGCCCTCCAGCCTGAGCTTGCCGCGTTCGCGCGCCACCGCCTCGCTGCCGCAGGCCACAAAATCCTCATAGCTGATCACCTCGGCCCGGATAAACCCGCGTTCGAAATCACTGTGGATGACGCCGGCCGCTCGCGGCGCGGTCGACCCGCGGCGGACGGTCCATGCCCGATCCTCCTTCGGCCCGACCGTAAAGAACGTGATGAGGCCAAGCCGCTCATAGGCCGCCCGGATCATCCGCTGCAAGCCAGGCTCTTTCAGTCCCACCGCCGCCAGGTACTCGACCCGCTCTTCTTCCGTCTCCAACGCCGCGATCTGCGCCTCAATGGCGCCGCAGATCGGCACAACCGGCGCGCCTTCCTTGGAAGCGATTGCTTGGATGATTCGGACCAGCGGACCATCCCCAGCAGCCGCATCCTGTTCGGCGACATTGGCGACATAGAGCACCGGCTTCGCGGTCAACAGGTTCAGCGGTTTCACGATCTCCCACGCCAGTGGTGGCAACGCCTTCATGGTCGCCCGAACCGGCGCCCCTTCATTCAGCGGCTTGACCATCGCCTCCAGGGTCTCAACCGCTGCGGCGGCCTTCTTATCGCCCCCCTTCGCCGCCTTGCCCAGGCGGTTCATCGCCGACTGCACGACCCCCAGATCCTTCAATGCCAACTCGATGTCGATAATCTCAATATCCCGCTGCGGGTCGATGGAGCCGCTCACATGGACCACATCAGGATCTTCGAAACATCGCACCACATGGGCGATCGCATCCACTTCTTGGATATGGCCGAGAAACTGGTTGCCAAGCCCCTGCCCTTCACTCGCCCCCTTGACCAGGCCGGCGATGTCCACGAACTGCATCACGGTGGGCACCACCTGCTCGGTGGGCACCAGCTCCGATAGTGTGGTCAAGCGGGGATCCGGCACGGGCACGACCCCCACATTGGGATCGATCGTGCAGAAGGGGTAGTTGGCGGCGGGCACCGAGGCGCGGGTGAGCGCGTTGAAGATCGTGGACTTGCCCACGTTCGGCAAGCCGACGATGCCGCAATTGATTCCCATGCTCAAATCAGCATGGCGAGGGCGAACGCCACCAGCATGACCGCGCCGCCCGCCCAGTACGGCGTGCGCCCAAATTCCGCGGCGAGATGGACCGCATCGTGATTCAACAGCCACCCCCCCAGCACCGGCCCGACGATGCGCGCGACGCTGGCCGCCGACTGCATGAGGCCGAGCACCCGTCCCTGAGAGGCCAGATCCACATCCTTGGACGCCAGGCCATTGAGCGGTGCGGCCATGAGTCCATGGCCTATCGCAATCCCCGCCGTCGCCACCAGCAGGGCGGCCGCGGTCGCACTCATGGGCAGCGCGAAGAGGCTCACCGCCAGCATCACCGCCCCGATCACCGTGAGGATCTTGTCGCTGGACATCTTGATGAGCCGGCCCAGGAGCACGCCTTGCACGATAGCGCCGAGGATGCCCTGGGCGGCGAAAATGTAGCCGTTGTGCGTGGCATCGTAGCCGAACCGCCGCTCGGTAAACAAGGGGTAGGTGGCGGTGAGAAGCGAGAAGGCCACCGTGGAAAAGAAATACGTGGCCATGACCAGCGCCAACGAACGGCTCTTGCCTTCTTTGAAGACCTCCAGCAGCGAGGCGCGTTTCCTCGCCTGACGCCGGCGCTCAGCCGGCAGGCTTTCAGGCAGCAACAGATAGATCGCCACGGCATTGGCGGCGGCAAGCGCTGCCGCAAACAGAAACGGCGCGCCCAGCGACACGCGGCTCATGAGCCCGCCGATCGCCGGCCCGAAAATGAAGCCGAGGCCGAACGCCGCGCCGATCAAGCCCATGCCGCGGGACCGCTGCTCGGGCGGGGTCACATCGGCGATGTACGCCTGGGCGGTCGAGATGTTGCCGCCGGTCGCGCCATCGATGATCCGAGCCGCAAACAGCAGCCACAGCGTCTGGGCAAACCCCATCAGCAGGAAGCCAAGCGAAGTGCCGATAATGCTGACGAGTAGGACGGGTCGCCGGCCGATCCGGTCCGAGAGCTTGCCGAGGATCGGCGCGAAGACGCACTGCATGAGCGAGTAGATCCCCAGCAGGCAGCCGATCACGAGCGGAGAAGCCCCGAAACGCTCGGCATACAGGGGCAGCACGGGGATGACAATCCCAAAGCCCACCAGATCGATGAACACGGTGAGAAAGATGATGGTCAGGGGGGATCGGTTCGTGCGCAGCGGGATTACCTTTCACCTTTGAGCGACAACACCTTGTCGCGAATCAAAAAGACCAGCTCGTCAAAGCCCCGCACCCAGCTCGGGATGGCGAGTCTTGGATAGGCCCATCGGCGGCTCCGGGTGGTGTACGCGCAGTACCGCCGGCCGCCCACCAGTTTGCGGTCGAGGCTCACCCACTCGATCGCGGTCCACGGCACATGGCGCTGCCCGAAGACATTGTGAGACGTGATCCCCTCTTCGCTCACCACGTACACCTGAGAGCACATGAGCAGCGGTCCGATGATCAGTATCAGCCCCACCGCCGCGAGAGCCCCCTGGAGCAGTCGGTTGTCAGCAAACAAGCCGGCGTTGGTGATCAGCCAGGCGATCCCGCAGGCTCCCAGCGGAATGCCGACCAGGGATCCAAACCGCACGAGGCCGACGTACCCGAATGTTCGCTGTTCGCCGCTACGCAGATGGAGGAACGGCTTTGTCGTCATTTCATTAAAATCGGAAGACGCGCATCACTTTTCCGGACTTGAACTCAATGCCGCGCTTCTCAAGGTTTTCCTTGGTCCGGCTGCAGCCAGCCGCGTGCAGCAGCAGAAACGACGCCAGCCAGAGCGCGAGTGCAGCCACGATGGTCCTGGGCCACATCATGTGTGGGTGGGCGCCCGCCGGCCGGCGATGTCCGCGATCGCCGCAGCGTCAGGCTCCACCAGGTCGGCCTCGGTGATCAGCCGAGTCACCAGGGAGGCCGGGGTGACATCAAACGCCGGATTCTCAGCGCGGGAGCCCGGTGGGGCAATGCGAACCCGCTGGAGTGTTCCGTCATCCGCCTGGCCGGAGGCATACAGCACCTCGTCCTCGTGCCGCCGCTCGATCGGGATCGACCGCCCGTCTGGTGCGGCCAGATCGAAGGTGGACAGGGGGGCAGCGACGTAGAACGGGACGCGGTGGCGCTGGGCCAGCACGGCGAGGGCGTAGGTCCCGATCTTGTTGGCCACGTCGCCGTTGGCGGCAATGCGATCCGCGCCCACCATCACACAATCAATACGCCCCTGCTGAAACAACGATCCCGCCGCGGTGTCGGCGATGAGGGTATGCGGGATGCCGGCTTGGGAGAGTTCCCAATCGGTCAGCTTGGCGCCCTGAGACCGAGGCCGGGTCTCCGTGACGTACACGAAGAGCTCGCTGCCCGCCGCATGCGCGTGATACATCGGCGCCAGCGCGCTGCCCCAATCGACAAAGGCCAGCCAACCGGCATTACAGTGGGTCAAGATCCGCGTGCCCGGCCGCAGCAAGGGAGCGCCGATCCGGCCAATCGCTTCGCCGGCCTTTGCGTTATCGTCTGCAAATGCGGTGGCTGCGCGGACAGCGGCCTGGCGCCCCTGCGCCGGGTTCGCGGCTGCCAGTGCCGCGTCGCGGACCCGTGCCACGGCCGCGAAGAGATCGTGCGCCGTGGGGCGAGTGGCTTGGATCAGCCGCGCCGCCTCCTCGATAGATGCCGGGAACGTTGTCTCGGGCGCTTCCAGGGCCGCCTGCGCCATCGCGTAACCCGCAGCCGCCCCAATCGCCCCAGCCCCGCGGACCACCATATCCTTGATCGCTGTGGCGGTCTCGCGGGAGGTCCGGCAACTGACCACCTCGAAGCGGTGAGGCAGCAGCCGCTGTTCGATCAATCGGACCGCGCTGCCTTCAAGCCACACGGTCCGGTAATGCGTCCCCTCAACGCGCATCACAGTTCCCGCCGAAGCTGGGCCCCGACCGAAGCGGGGGGCCGCCTGTTTGATGCTGATGCCGACCGCTTCTTTCCCCTTGGCGCCTGGTACCGGAAGCAGTCCACGAGATGGTCGTTCACCAGGCCGACCGCCTGCATAAAGGCATAGCAAATGGTGGAACCGACAAAGGCGAATCCGCGCTGCTTGAGGTCCTTGCTGAGCGCGTGAGACTCCGGGCTTCTGGCCGGTAGCTCCTTCAGCCGCCTCCACGTGTTCTGGCGGGGTGTCCCACCGACGAATCGCCACACATAGGCATCGAAGCTGCCGAACTCGCGCTGAATCTTCAAAAACGCCCTGGCGTTGCGAACCGACGCCTGGATCTTCAAGCGATTCCTGACGATGCCGGCGTCAGCTAAGAGCCGCCGAACGTCCCGGCTGTCGTAGGCCGCCACGGCCTTGACATCGAAGCCGCGGTAGGCCCTACGGTAATTCTCCCGCTTCTTCAGAATGGTGGCCCAGCTCAACCCTGCCTGCGCGCCTTCCAGGATGAGGAACTCGAACAGCGTCCGCTCATCATGCGCCGGCACCCCCCATTCCTCATCATGGTAGGCCACGTAGACCGGATCGCTGCCCGCCCACTCACACCGCCTCACCACCCTGTCCGTCGTCCCTCGCCGCTTCCTTTGCATCACGGTGCATCTGGCATCGCGATTTTCGTAATGCGATAGCCCTCGTTTCTTGCGGCGTCCCGGATGTACGTCACGTGGATGTCGCACGTGGGATGCCGCCGCATCGCGACATAATCGCCGGTGGTCAACTGCTTCGCCGGTCCGTCCTGTTCGCTGGGATCAAATTGCTCCAAGACCTGCAGGGCCTGGGTCACGGGCGCTGAAGGCCGATGTTCGCCGCCGGAGGACAACAGCACCTCAATCGCCTGCTGGACCTCGGGAGGCGGCGGCGCCTCGTGCTGAAGGGTCCGCGCCTCATCACGAACATGGGGGGTAAACTGGATGGAGCGAAAAATCCTCTCTGTGGTTTGTTGATCGGCAGGGGTCGTGCCGCAGGCCAGAAACGTCAGCTTCATGCGAGCCCCTTCCCACATCCCCGGCCCGACATCCGGAAAATGGATGCCCGCGCAGTAGGCCAAGCCCGCCCATCGCTCCTGGCCATCGAACCGGAAGGTGGCCAGCTTGGCGGTCTTGCCGCCGACGACGGCCGTGGTCGCCTGGTACTCGTGGCTGCTTGGATAACTCAGATCTCCGGAGTACATGCCGTAGTCGAACTGCACGCGCAGCGTCTGGCTGCGATACTCCTCGACGTATGAATCCTCGCCGCCCTTGTAGCTCCGTTGCAGATCCGGTGGCACAAAGAAGCTGAAGAACCCGCTGGCATCAACCCGTTGCCACCCCTCCGGGATGGCGCTGTCGGCGGCGCGCGCCGCCCCGCCCGCGATGCCGCACGCCAGGATGATCACGCCAGCGACACGCTGACCATGCCGCATCTCACTCTGAACCTCCCAGCTCACCCCACCTCTCCCTTCGCCCCGTTAGCCGGTCCTATTTAGAGCCTCTATCAAAATGACGTTCGTTCAAGGTTCAAGGCTGAAGGTTCAAGGGGGTGTCTCGTGCCTTGAGCCTTGAGCCTTGAGCCTACAACCGAGCGCCAACGGTCATTCTGATAGGCGCTCTTAGGCTGGCACCGCTTTTCCCTCCGCGCCCACCGATCGTCCTAGCCTTTCAGCCTGGTGTAAATCGCTCCCAGGAGCCAGAGGCCGATCACAGAACCAGCCACCGCGAGGCCATACCGCAACGGGCTGCCCAACTCATTGACGCAGAGGAATCCCACTGGTCCGACTACGATCAGCACACCCAGCACGACGGCCGGCACCTGATGCGGCTGCGTGCGGCCGGCCAGGGAGTCGCTGACGACGATCAGGATACCGACGGATCCGACGATGGCCGCCCAGTACCAGCGGATGTCCCGCACCCCACTGGCAAAGAGCAGGAGACACGGCCCCACGGCGATGACGACGGCTGCCAGGATCACCGGAATGGCAAGCGGATGGGCGAAGTTGACCGTCCAGCCGCCCCACGGATTGCGCTTCGGCACCACCACGCGCGGGTCTTCCTTGCAGGAATACGCGAATCCCCGGCGCCAGTTCCGCTCATCCCGCCACAACTGCTCCAGCTTCTCTCGCTCCATACTCACCCCCGCGGATTCAGCAACACGTCCCCGGCATCCCCCGATTGCCCTCTTATCCCCGCCGGACCGTGCCGCCCACCACCAGCCCGGCGGCAATCAGGATAAGGTTCTTGATGACAAATTCACCCTCCGTCGTCAGCAACAGCGGATTGCCGTGTTGAAAGGCGATATCAGGCCTGAGCACCAGGACGAGAAACGTGCCCGCCAACTGCATCCAGAACAGGAACAGCGTCAGGCGCAGGGCAAACG
>CAYJWN010000039.1:0-14993 GCA_964373835.1 uncultured Planctomycetales bacterium | reverse complement strand
TGGTTGGCGCAGGCCTCGCACAGATGCAGCTCGGTCATCTGGTCGTTGACGATCTCCGTCAGATGCACCGTCGCCTGCGATTGTTTGCACAGCTCGCACACCATGGTTTTTTCACCTACTTAGTAGTGTACCAGGTTTCCCCTCAGTGGCAAAGTGGCTGAGTGACTAAGAGCGCCTATCAAAAAGACCATGGGCGCTCTGGCTCCGGGCTGGGGGCTCTGGGCTGTGGGTCGGTAGTTGCCCTGAGCCCAGAACCCCGAGCCCTGAGCGAAGGTCATTGTGTGAGGCGCTCTTAAGATGCATAGGTGGTTCCATTTAGTACTAGCCACTGGTCAGTAACGGACCCCAGCGGTTTTGGTCACCTGGCGGAACGCCTGCTGGAGCTTCTTGGTGGCCGGACCGGGGCGGCCGCTTCCGATCACGCGGCCGTCAATTTTCACCACCGGCACGATCTCCGCGGCGGTGCCGGTCAAAAACACCTCATCCGCGTTGAAGAGATCATGGCGGGTGAGGAGCTCCTCGCGCACATCCAGCCGGTGGCCGTGGGCAAGGTCCATCACGGTCTGGCGGGTGATGCCGCGCAAGACACCGATGTACGGCGGCGGCGTCAGCAGCTGCTTGCCCTTCACGATGAAGATGTTTTCGCCGGTGCACTCCGTCACGTAACCGGAGTGGGAGAGCATGATCGCCTCCTCGAAGCCTGCGGTGATCGCTTCAATTTTCGCCAGGATGTTGTTGAGGTAGTTGAGCGACTTGATCTGCGGGTTGAGCGCTTCGGGGACGTTGCGCTGCGTCGCCACGGTGATCAGCTCAAGGCCGTGGTCGTACAGCTTCTTTGGATACAGCTCGATCCTGTCCGTGATGGCGAACACCGTCGGCCGCGCGCACTTGCGCGGATCCAGGCCCAGGTCGCCCTCTCCGCGGGTGACCACCAGCCGGATGTAGGCGTCGCGCAGCGTGTTGACCCGCAGCGACTGCTTGACCACGTCGATGAGCTCGGCTTTGCTCATCGGAATCTGGAGCATGATCGTGTGCGCCGACTCAAACAGCCGGTCGATATGCTCGCGTAGCTTGAAGATCAGCCCGTCGTAGGAGCGGATGCCTTCAAACACGCCGTCGCCGTAGAGCAAGCCGTGGTCGAACACCGACACCACCGCTTTCGACTGATCCACAAACTTGCCGTTGAGATAAACTTTCACGTAAACCTCCCGCGGCTCGAGGCTCTAGGTTCGAGGCTCTAGGCAAGAACCGTTTTGCCTAGAGCCTACAGCCTAGAGCCTACAGCATTCTTCGTTTTCCTCTCTTCCACAACGCGGCCGTCGCGTAAGGCCACAAGGGAACCGGCGCGTTCGGCCAGGTCGGCCTCGTGCGTCACGAGGACGAGGCCCATGCGCCGCTGTCGCTGCAGGCTGATGAGCAGCTCAGCGACCTCAGTGCCCGTTTTCGAGTCCAGGTTGCCCGTCGGCTCATCGCAGAGCAGGACGGTGGGCTCATTCACGAGGGCGCGGGCAATGGCCACCCGCTGCTGCTCGCCGCCGGACAGCTCCCGCGGCCGGTGGCGCATGCGGTCCCGCAACCCCACCTGCTCGAGGCACTGCATGGCGCGCCCTTTTAACGCGGGATCCCGATGCCCGTTCACCATGCCGGGCAGCATCACATTTTCCAACGCCGACAGCTCCGGCAGCAAGTGGTAAAACTGAAACACAATGCCGAGGGTCCGGTTGCGGAAGGCGGCGCGCTTCGCGTCGCTCAGACCGGAGACAGGGCGCCCGTCCCACAACACCTCTCCTCGCGTCGGGGTGTCGAGGGCGGCCAGTAGATGTAGGAGCGTGGATTTTCCCGCACCTGACGGCCCGGTGATCGCCACAAAGCCGCCCGTCTCTATCTTGAGCGACACCCCCTTGAGCACCTGGAGAGTGACCCGGCCCATCACGTACTCTTTCCACAGCTCGCGCGCCTCGATCATCTGCGCAGGGCAGCGGGTCCTGCGACCAAGCCCGAGCACCCAGCGCCAGCTGGGTGGGCGCCGGGAGTGCCGTGAGCCGCGAGGCGAACGGCCCGCTGCCGCGTCACCCGCTGCCTCGTATAGCGATGAGGCCAAGGTGAGCTACTCATAGCGCAGCGCTTCTACTGGCGAAAGTCTCGCCGCTCTGATCGCGGCATATGTGCCGGCCAGCGTGGCCAACAGGAACGTGGCGGTCACCACCGAGCACACGTCTCTCGCGTTGATCAGCGTCGGGATGTGATCCAGATAGTAGACGGTCGGCGGAAAAAGCGACCAGCCCGTGGCATGTTCGATCCATGTCGAGATGTGGTCCAAATTCGCCGCCAGGGACAATCCTACCGCAAGCCCCAGGCCCACCCCAATCAGCCCGATGACAAACCCCTGGGAGAGGAACACGGTGGCAATCGAGGCGCGCGTGGCGCCCAGCGCCCTCAAGACCCCGATATCCTTGGTCTTTTCCATGACGATCATGATCAGCATCGACATGATATTGAGCGCGGCCACCACGATGATCAGCGACAAGATGATGAACATCACCGTCTTTTCAACCCGCAGGGCGCCAAACAGCGCGGGATTGAGCTCCATCCAGGTTTTGACGCGATGCCCGCTTCCCAACGCTCGTTGGATGGCCTGGCTCACGTCCGGGGCGCGATCGAGCGCATCCAGTTTCACGCCGATCCCGGTGACGGTGTCTCCGAGGTGGTACAACTGCTGCGCGCGGGAGAGCGTCACCGCAATGAGCGTGGCGTCATATTCATACATGCCGGAACGGAAGATGCCGCTGACCTTCAGTTCATGCGTTTTGCCATCCGCAGGACTGATCAGTTGCAGCGGCTCTCCAGGGCTGATCTCGAGATACGCGGCCAGCTCGCTGCCGATCACGACCTCTTCATCGGATTGCGGCATCGTCCCGAAGATCAGATACTCTCCGAGCCGGTTAACCCGGGCCTCGCGCTCGACATCGATCCCCCGCAGCGCGACGCCAAAGGCGCGGTCCGGCATCCGGAGAATGGCTTGCCCGGAGATGAAGGGGCTCACCCCCACGACATGCGGCATCGCGCTGACGCGTCGCATCAGCTCTGCCCGATCGCTGACCCCATCGGGGGTGTCCACGATCACGTGGGCGTTGGTGTTGATGAGCTTCTCGGTGATGTCGTGATCGAAGCCGCTCATCACGGCCAACACCACGATGAGGGCGGCCACCCCCAGCGCGACGCCGCCGATGGACAGCACCGCAATCACGGAGATGAACCGCTCGCGCCGCTTCGCGAAGAGGTACCGCAACCCGAGCCAGAGTTCGTATCGCATCTCAAGCAGCAGCCTCGGGTTTGAGGAGCGGAAACAGGATCACATCTTTGATCGACGGCTGATTGAGCAGCAGCATCGCCAGCCGGTCGACGCCGACGCCAAGGCCCCCCGCGGGGGGCATGCCGTACTCGAGCGCCTCGATAAAATCTTCATCAATTCGTCGCTCAAAGCTGAAGGCTGAAGGCTGCAGGCCAACTCCTTCCCCGCTTTTCCCTTGAGCCTTGAGCCTTGAGCCTTGAGCGCCTTCCAATTGGGCTTCAAACCTGCGTCTCTGTTCGATGGGATCATTGAGCTCGGAGTACGCGTTGGCCACCTCCATGCCGCCGATGAACAGCTCAAACCGCTCGGTCACCGACGGATCCTCCGGCGTGCTCTTGGCCAGCGGCGACAGCTCCGTCCAGTAGTCCGTGACGAACAGCGGCTTGGTCTTGGCCTGCGGCTGGAACAGCTGCTCCACCAGCCGCACGACCTGCGACCGGCCGGCCCCTTGCACCTGGATCTTGTGCTTCGCGAGCACGGCCTGCATCTCCTCAAGCGAGGCGGTCGGCGACAGCCCCATCGCCTGCATCCGCTCGGTGAACGACACGCGCTCCCACGGCGGCGTCAGATCGACCCGCTGCCCCTGATACTCGAACTGGAGGCCACCTACTAATGTCTTCGCCGCGTCGCAGATCAGCTCCTGGACCAGCTCCATCATGAAGGCGTAGTCCTGGTAGGCGGCGTACGCCTCGAGCATGGTGAACTCCGGGTTATGCCGGGTGGAGAGCCCTTCGTTCCGGAAGCAGCGGTTGATCTCATAGACGCGCTCCAATCCCCCGACGAGGAGCTTCTTAAGGTACAGCTCCGGGGCCAGGCGCAGGTACAGCTCCACGTCCAGCGCGTTGTGGTGCGTCACAAACGGCTCACCGGCCGCTCCCCCGGCGAGCTCGTGCATCATCGGGGTTTCCACTTCGATGAACCCGTGACGCTCAAGCGTTCCGCGCAGGCTGGTCAGCAGCCGGCTGCGCTTGAGAAACACCGCGCGGGTGGCTTCGTTTGCGATGAGATCGAGATACCGCTGGCGGTAGCGGATCTCCACATCCTTCAACCCGTGCCATTTCTCCGGCAGGGGGCGCAGCGATTTGGTCAGGAGGATGAGCTGCTCAACCTGCACCGTCACCTCGCCGGTCTTGGTCTTGAACAGCGTCCCCGTCACGCCAAGAATGTCGCCCAGATCGAAGGTGCCAAAGAGCTCAAACGCCGGCAATCCCACGCGGTCCTGTTTCACGCAGATCTGCACTTTGCCGCTGGCATCCCGCAGATCGGCGAAGACCAACCCTCCATGCCCCCGTTTGGCGCTCAGGCGTCCCGCCGTCGTCACCGACTGGCCCTCGGCGTACTTGGCGACCAACGACTGGATCGGTTCAGCCTTCGGAAATCTGGAACCAAAGGGCACAACGCCCTGTTTGCGCAGGGCCTTGAGCTTCTCACGGCGTGTTACCGCTTGGTCGTCACGGCCCACCTAATCGATCCTCATGTGACTCCTGTGTAATGAGAACTTTCATTATAGGGCGGCAACTAGGGGGTGTCAATTGAACGTAACTATCTGATTCAGAATAAGTTCAGACGTCTTCGAGCCGCCCATATCGCTCCCCAGAGCACGCATACCCACGCGAACCAGTCGCCCCAGCGCCGGTACCGGCTGGGCGTGTTGTCAAGCGGCAGCGCGCATGTGACGGTGCCTGCGACAAACAGCTCGCCGCCCCGCTCATCACGGACCGAGTCCGTCCACCGGCCCAGCGGATCAATGCAGCCGGACCAGCCGGTGTTGGCCGCGCGCGCCACCGGCACGCGCAGCTCCACGGCGCGGAACGTGGACGCCTGGGCGTGCTGGTACGCGGCGGCCGTGGGGCCGAACCACGCGTCGTTTGTGATGACGACCAGCAGCTGCGCGCCCGCTTGGACAAATCGGCGCGCCAGCTCAGGGAAGATGTCCTCGAAGCAAATCAGTACGCTGAACCGTAGCTGAAAGCTGAAGGCTGAAGGCTGAAGGGAAGAACGCTCTAGGTTCGAGGCTGTAGGCTGTAGGCTAGAACCGTTCTTGCCTAGAGCCTGGAGCCTAGAGCCTACAGCGTTCTTCGATTGAGCCTTGAGCCTTGAGCCAAGTTTGAACACCGTATAGTTCCGGCCGGACACAAAGTCGCCGATGGGCGGCAGGAGCTGGCGGAGCCAGGGCCATGCGCGATCTCCTGGAATGAATTCGCCGAACGGCACGAGGTGGAGCTTGTCGTAGCTGTCAAGGATGCGCCCGCGCGGGTCGATCCACGACGCGCGGTTGGTCAGGGTGTACCCGTCGGCTCCCAGATGCGGCGCCGGAGCGCCGATGAGCAGCGAATGGCCGACCTCAGCCGCGAGGCGCAGCACCGGCTGCGTCACCGGCTCATCGACGCCGAAGTAGCCGGGCACGGACGTCTCCGGCCAGACGATGAGATCCGGATCGGTCGCGGCCGCGCGCCGCGTCAGCACCGCATACCGCTCGAGAATCTGCGCTGTGTACGCCTCATCCCACTTCTGCTCCTGCGGGATGTTGCCCTGTACCACGCTCACGAGCACCGGCGGCGTTGTCACCGGCGATCGTCCTAACGACCAAAAACCATAGATGAGTGAAAGCGCGAGGATGACCGCCGGTGCCCCTATTGAGGACACAAGACTCAAGACTTGAGACTCAAGCTTATGCTCTACGGGTTGGGTCTTGTGTCTTGAGTCTTGAGTCCGACAGGAGATGGCCTGCGTAATTCCGACATTGGCCATCACAATCAGGAAGGACACGCCCCATGCGCCGGTCACATCCGCGAACTGGATCAGGGCAAGCCACGGCGCCTGGGAGTACGCGAGCAGATTCCAGCCGAATCCTGAGAGCAGGTGGCTGCGGGCGTACTCCAGCGCTGTCCATAACGCAGGAATGGCGAGCGTGGTGACAGGTGACAGGTGACAGGTGACAGGTGCGTTCTTCTTGTCACGTGTCACGTGTAACGTGTCACCACACGCGAAGGACACCAACCAGCCAAATACCCCGAAATACAGCGCGAGATACGCGCACAACATGAGCCAACCGAACACGGTGACATACACGAGCCACCAGATGGAGCCGAGAAAAAACACGAAGCCGATCAGCCAGGACCACCGGAAGGCCACCCACCCGCGTGCCTGCCGCAAGAGGATCAACCACGGCACGAGCGCCACCCACGCGCACCACGGCTGGTTGAAGTTCGGGAAGGAGGCGATGAGGAGCGCGGCGCTCGTAAGCGCTAGGAGCAAAGAGAGCGGGATGGTCAGTTCAGGGACGCCAGGAAAGACGCTGCGCTGGCAAGGCGTAGACGTCCTTGCGGTGATCGATCCTCAGAATCCGAACTTCTTGACCGACGACCTCATAGACGATCCGGTAATCTCCGACACGGAGCTTCCAGTATCCTTTGAGTCGATGGCGAAGGGGGGCTCCATAAACGGTGGGCTCAGTTGTCAGCCGTCGCTCAATGGCCTGCACGAGGCGTCGCTGAAGGTTCCGATTAATCGATGGGATGTCTTCTGCGAGCACCGCTGGGTGATAGACAATCCGGTACGCCATCACCGGCGTTGTTTTTTCATCTTCAGGTGAGCCCACACCTGCTCATGCGTCAACGCTTTACTCCGCACAAAACTCACTGCTCGCTCATGCGCTCGTTCGGCCAAATAGGCGTCTTCGTGGAGTTCAAGCGCCTCACGGATGAGGTCGCGGGCCTTCAACGATAATGACACGCCATCTCGCGTCGCCAAGCGTTCAACTGATCGGAATGTCGGCGGCTCAAGCACCACGTTCAGCCGAGGGTGCTTTGTTGGCATATCCATCACCTCCTACATAAGTGTAGCATAAGTGCTGAACTCTATCAATTGGTGCATTAACCCCAACCGATGTCAAATTCTCCGCTGCCTTCAAGACCCCTCCGGATGAGGGCTTGGGCCTCGGCGCTCAGGCCGCCTTCAATCAGCAACTCAAGCGTCTCTTTATTGATGTAGTAGTCCTGATCTGTCGAACCTTCTTCTTCGAGGGCGCGGCGCATCACTTCAACATCCGCCTCGGCCACCTCGCCAAAAATCTTGCCAGTGGTTTTGTCAACCAACCGGATCATGACAGGCCTCCCATGCTATTTCCCATGGCACTTTTTATACTTCAAACCGCTCCCGCAGGGGCAGGGCTCATTGCGGCCGACCTTCGGTCCGGCGCGCTGAATCGGCGCAGTGGGACGCCGCGCGGCTCGGGGCTCCGGGCTCTGGGCTCTGGGCAACTGCCCCCAGCCCCCAGCCCCCAACCCTGAGCGCTCGTCCATAAGCTCTTGAGCAGGGGTCGTGGCGAGCGTCGGTGCATCAGGGTGCACTTCCTGCTGCGGCGTCCGCGCAAACACGCTCACCGGCTCTGCCTGTACGGCCGGCTGCACGCGCAGGAGCATCGTCAGCGTCTCCACCTTCACCGCGCCGGTCATGTCCTGGAACATCTGGTAGGCTTCCCGCTGATACTCCACGATGGGATCGCGCTGGCCGTAGGCGCGCAGATGGATGCCCTCCCGCAGCGCATCCATCATGTAGAGGTGATCCTTCCACTTCGCGTCGATGATGGACAGCATCACCGTGCGCTCCAAGTGGGCCATCAGCTCCGGGCCGATCGCCTGCCGCTTCTCTCCGTAGGCGCGCTCAACGATCTCGGCGAGCTGGTCGTACATCGCCTCGCGATCACCCGTCAGCGCCTCTTCCGATACGGTGAGACCGAACTGCCGGTGCGCCGTCTCCTTCAACCCCTTCAGGTTCCACGCATCCGGACGCAGCTCCTTGGCGGCGAACGTCTCGAGCAGCTCCTCCGCAACCTCCCCGATGATGTCGCGCACCAATCCCTGCAGATCCACCCCGTCGAGGATGCGGCGGCGCTGCTCGTAGATCACCTCGCGCTGGCGGTTCATGGTGTTGTCGTACTCTAGAAGCTGCTTGCGGATGTCGAAGTTGTGGCCTTCGACCCGCCGCTGGGCGGTTTCAATGGCCTTGCTCACCATCGGATGCTCGATGGGCATCCCCTCCTCCCACTGAAACCATTTGAACTCCATGAGCCGGGCGATGCGATCCGACCCGAAGATCCGCATGAGATCATCGGCCAGCGACAGATAAAACCGCGAGGAGCCCGGGTCACCCTGGCGGCCGGAGCGGCCGCGCAGCTGATTGTCGATCCGACGCGCCTCGTGGCGCTCCGTCCCGAGCACGTGCAGACCGCCGCGCGCGACGACCTGCTCATGCTCCGCGTCGCAGAGCTGCTGGAACCGCTCCTGAATCGCCCGTTTCTCGGCCTCATCGAGCGGGGCTTCGCGCTTGGTCTCCTCTTCCCGGATGGCGTCCTCGGCCAGCGCCTGCGGGTTGCCGCCGAGCAGGATGTCGGTTCCGCGGCCCGCCATGTTGGTCGCAATGGTGACGGCGCCTTTGCGCCCGGCCTGCGCGATGATGCGCGCCTCCTGTTCGTGGTACTTGGCGTTGAGCACGTTGTGCGGCAGCCCCGCGTTGATGATGGCGGCGGCCTGCACAAGGCGCAGCATCTCTTCAAGGCGGTACACGAGCATCGACTTCGGCGCCTCGCGCTTGACGTCGCTCAGCAGCGACTCGGCCTGCGTGTCCGTCAACGTCGCCGGCCGCGCGAGCGTCT
Source organism: uncultured Planctomycetales bacterium (assembly GCA_964373835.1). Classification (GTDB taxonomy): domain Bacteria; phylum Omnitrophota; class Gorgyraeia; order Aquiviventales; family Aquiviventaceae; genus CAYJWN01. The sequence continues at coordinate 5,985 of CAYJWN010000039.1, read as the reverse complement.
GTTCCAGCCGCTGGCGCAGCTCCGCCGCAATGGATTCCTTCTTGATCTCGTTGAGCGTCCATTGAGCGACCACCCCCAACCGTGTGACAACGGGGCCGGGCTCCTTCAGCATCCGGGAGAGCCGTTCGGACTTCTCAATCGAAATCGTCCCGATCAGCACCGGCCGGCCCGCCCGGTAGAGATCGACGATCTCCTGGACGACGGCTGCAAACTTCTCCTCTTCTGTCTTGTACACGACGTCGGGAGAGTTCAGGCGGACCAACGACCGGTTGGGGGGGATGGAAACCACTTCGAGTTTGTAGATTGAGTTGAATTCCTGGGCCTCCGTCGAGGCGGTGCCGGTCATGCCGGCCAGCTTTTCATACATGCGGAAGTAGTTCTGGAAGGTCACCGAGGCGAGCGTCTGATTCTCCTGGCGGATCGACACACCCTCCTTCGCCTCAATGGCCTGGTGCAGCCCGTCGCTCCAGCGCCGGCCCGGCATGAGCCGACCGGTGAACTCATCGACGATGATGATCTCGCCGTCCTTCACCATGTAGTCCACGTCACGCTTGTAGAGCTCGTGGGCCCGCAGGGCTTGATTGATGTGGTGGACGATCCGCATGTGCCCCTCATCGTACAAGTTCTCAAGCCCGAGCAGCTCCTCGCAGCGCTTGATGCCGTCTTCCGTGAGGCTGACCGCGTGCTCCTTCTCATCCACATCGAAATCGCGGCCTTGTTCCAGCTTGCGCACCAGCTTGTCCAGTTTGTAGTACAGATCGGTGGACTCCTCCGCCGGGCCGGAGATGATGAGGGGGGTTCTGGCCTCGTCAATCAGGATGCTGTCCACCTCATCGACGATGGCGAAGTGAAACTCGCCCTGGGTGAGGTCTTCCAGGCGGAAGCGCATGTTATCGCGCAGGTAGTCGAAGCCGAATTCATTATTCTGCCCGTAGGCGATGTCGGCGGCGTAGGCCTCCCGCCGGCTGCACGGCCGAAGATGGATGAACCGTTCGGTCGTCTGCGTCCATGCGGGATCGTAGCGGAAGGAGAGCGACTCTTCCCTGCGCCGTTCGGCCGGATCGACCCCTTGAATGACCCCGATGGAGAGCCCCAAGGCGTGATAGATCGGCCCCATCCAGCGGGCGTCGCGCCGGGCGAGATAGTCGTTGACCGTCACGATGTGCACGCCGCGCCCGGTGAGCGCATTCAGGTAGGCGGCCAGCGTCGCGACGAGCGTCTTGCCTTCTCCCGTGGCCATCTCGGCGATCTTGCCCTCGTTGAGCACCATGCCGCCCAGGAGCTGCACATCGAAGTGGCGCATGTTCACCGTCCGGCGCGCCGCCTCCCGCACCACGGCAAACGCTTCGGGAAGGATCGTATCGAGCGCCCGCTGCTGGATGGCGCGGCGTTGGCGTTTTAAGTCGGCCCGCTCATCGTGATTGCGTTCGTACCATTCCGGGTCGGCGGAGGTGAGAAACTTGTGGGGCGCGAGCTGCTCGCGCACGCGCGCCCGAAGCGCATCCGTTTTGGCGCGCAGCTCGCCGTCGGAGAGCTTCTGGATGTCCGGCTCGAGACGATTGATCTGCTCGACAATCGGCCAGAGCCGCTTCACCGTCCGCTCGTTATATGTCCCGATGATTTTCTGCAGGAGCCAGTTAACCATCTGTGACAGTTTCAGAGGTCAGACGTCAGAAATCAGAGGTCAGAACCAGCCTACCTAATCTGACTTCTGACCTCTGACGTCTGACTTCTGAGCCGCTTGTGCTCTCCATTTTAAGAACGCTTCCATGAAGGGGTCGAGTGCACCGTCGAGGACCGCTTGGGCGTTGCCGGTTTCATGATCGGTTCGCAGATCCTTCACCATGTTGTACGGATGGAGGACGTACGAACGGATCTGCGAGCCCCATTCGATCTTCTGCTTGGACTGGTAGGCCTTCGCGGCCTCTTCCTCGCGTTTGCGGCGCTCCCGGTCGGCCAACCGGGCCTTGAGGACGTGCATCGCCTTGGCTTTGTTCTGGAGCTGGGAGCGCTCATCCTGGCACTGCACGACGATCCCCGTCGGCAGATGCGTGATGCGCACCGCGGAGTCGGTGGTGTTCACCGACTGCCCCCCTTTGCCGCCGGAGCGGAAGACGTCGATGCGCAGATCGCCCTCTTTGATCTCGACCGGCGCGTCCTCCTCCGACTCCGGCACCACGTCCACCGAGGCAAACGAGGTGTGGCGGCGCTTGTTCGCATCGAAGGGCGAGATGCGCACGAGCCGATGCACCCCCTCTTCGCTCTGGAGATAGCCGTACGCGTAGGGGCCCTTCACAATCATCGTCGCGCTTTTGACGCCCGCCTCTTCCCCCGGCATCAGGTCGATCGTTTCCGTTGCAAAGCCGTGATCGTCCGCCCACCGCCGGTACATCCGCAGCAACATCTGCGTCCAGTCGCAGGACTCCGTGCCGCCCGCCCCCGAGTGGACCGCGACGATCGCATGTTTCGCATCCACCTCCCCGCCGAGCAGCCGTTTGACCTCGAGCCGGCCGAAGCGGTGTTCGAGGTCGGCGAGATCCTTTGTGAGGTGAGACAGCGACGCCTGATCGCTGGGATCGGTGAGCTCCAGCAACTCGGTGAGATCCCGCAGGCCCTGTTGGAACTGGAGGATGGGGTCGCGCTGGGACTTGAGGGCTTTCAGGGCCTGGATGGTCTGATTGGCGCGGTCCTGATCGGACCAGAAATCGCCCTGGGCCATCGCCTGCTCGATCTCGGCGATGCGGCGCTGGAGGCTGTCGAAGTCAAAGATACCTCCGCAGTTCGGTCCAGCGCTCCTGGAGCGCGCCCAGACGGTTGCGCAGCTCGATGAGTTGATCGGAAGGCGGCTGGGATGGCATTGAAGCGCTAGTGTAACATATAGTTCAGTCCGTAGTCCATAGTCCATAGTATCGCGTCTAAAATGTTACCGAACAGCCTATCGTCGCGCCATCTAAAATGTTACCCACCGAAAGGGGGGTGGCATCATGAGCCGACGCGCCAAATGGGAGTACCTGTGCGCCATCTACACCCGCTACCAGCGGGCCTCGCGGGCCGAGCAGTCCCGCATCCTGGACGAGTGCTGCCAGGTCTGCGGCTATCACCGCAAGCATGCGCTGCGCCTGCTCAACGGGCCGCTGCCGACGCGGCCCCAGAGTCGGCGGCGGCGCCGGCCCACGCGCCACAGCGCCCAGGCCCTCGCGATCCTCATCCAGGTGTGGGAAGCCGCCAGCTACCCTAGTCGGTGCGCCTGAAGGCCCTGGTGCCCCTGTGGCTGCCGTGGATGCGCCGGCGTTTCCAGCTGACGCCGGCGCTCGAACGGCAGCTCCTGGCGATCAGCCCGCGGCAGATCGACCGCCGGCTCCACGCGCACAAGCGGTCCCTCAAGCGACGCCTCTACGGGCGCACCAAGCCCGGCACACTCCTGAAGCACCACATCCCGATCAAGACGGATCACTGGGATGTGACCGCGCCGGGCTGGACCGAGATCGACCTCGTCTCGCATTCCGGGGCCTGCGCCGACGGGGAGTTCGGCCATTCCCTCACGCTCACCGACATCTACACGACGTGGACCGAGAGCCGCGCGGCCCTGGGCAAGGGGGCGGCCGGGATCGAGGCGGCCTTGGAGGAGATGCGCCACGGCTTACCCTTTGCGCTGCGGGGCCTGGACTCGGACAATGGCAGCGAGTTCATCAACCACCCTCTCTGGCGCTACACCCAAGCGCAGCGCCTCCAGTTCACCCGGGGACGGCCCTACAAGAAGGACGACAACGCCCACATCGAGCAGAAGAACTGGACCCATGTCCGGAAGCTCCTCGCCTGGGAGCGCTACGATACCGTGCAGGCCCTCGAGGCCATCAATACCCTCTACCGGCATGACCTGCGCCTGATGATGAACCTGTTCCAGCCTTCGGTGAAGCTTGTCAAGAAGGTGCGCGTCGGGTCTCGGCTCACGCGCGTCTACGACGCCCCGCAGACCCCGCTCGACCGCATGGCCGCGTGTCCAGACGCCAAGCCGGTCACGGTCGCTGCGCTGCGCCCGCTCAGGGCTCGCACCGATCCCTTCGTCCTGGCCCAGCGGATCGAGCAGCAGCTCGTGCGGATCTTCCGCCTCGCGACTCGGCGGCAGCCAACACACACCACGCAGGCTTCGGTAACATTATCGATGGCGCGACGATCCCTCAGAAAGTAACATGCTTAGATGGCTTGACAGGGTGATCTAACTTGAGGTTTGCTTCGTCGCGAGCTCGGCAGGTGCCGTGTGTGTTGGCGGTCGTTCGGCGAGCGTGCCTGTTGGGCCTTTTTTCGTTATTTTCCATTAATTTTCCATAGCGTTACGTAATTTTCTGCCTCTTGTCATCTTCTTGTAGGATCAGGTATGGTTTAGGCACACAAGTTTGACGTCGGAGTTTTCGCCACTCGATAAAGGCAAACCCTGAGCAATCGGGGGGCGCAAAGCTACGGGCTCAAACCCGTACCTGGTACCTGAGGTACCAGGTACGGAACGGGTAGCCGGGCTGCCGAAGTGAACAGGCAGTCCGGTTTTTTGTTCCTTGCTAACCCGAAGGTGTGATGGATCAACGCAGTCGCGCGCCAATGCGCACGGCCACTCGAGCGACCCGAACACGGTCGCTCGAACTGTTTTTGGGCAAAGGAAGCGCTTTCTTCATTCATGAGGATTGCGCCGTGATCAGACGCAGACAGAGGAGGGGACACGAATGGAGGGAATCCTTGTGAAGGCCCAGCGGATCATTCCGCTCATGGCGCGGGGATGGGTCGGGTTGGTGGCATTGAGCCTAGCGATCGGCTTGGCCGGGGACGCCTGGGCCTTCCGGAAACCTGACGTGCCGGACCGGCTGCCGGCCGCGGCGCTGCCGAAGGAGAAGCCGCCAGGTGTGTGGACCCATCAGCAGGCCGTTCCGATGACGCTGCCTGGGCAGCCAAGGTCCGATGCGGGGATCGTCAAGGCTCTCACCGGGATCCTCGCAAGCCATCCGGAGTGGACAGGGGGACTTCCGGTACAGGCGCTCCGACTGGATCGGATTGACCGAGTGCCAGCGAACCAGGGGCTGCCGGAGATGGTCTACGTGCGGTTCGTACAGCAACTCCAGGGTCTCGAAGTGGAGGACGCCCAGTTCGTCTGTGTTTTGAAGCTGCTCAAGGACGAGACCGCATTGATGGCCAGTCACGGTCACGTGTACCCCAAGGCCACCCTGCCAGCTCGGCAGAACCTCTCCGACACGACCCTGAGGGCGATCGCGATGCAGCGGGCCCAACTGGCGCCTGAGAAGGCGCAGATCCGCAGGGAGCGGCGTAAGGCCAAGTGGATTAAAGGAACCTGGCGGCGGGTCCGGGAGGTAAGCTTCGAAGACAAGGAAGAGGCCGCGCTCATCGATGAGGCCACCGGAGAGGGCTGGGAAGTCTCCGAGCGGATGTACGTGATCTCGGGTCAGGCCCGAGGTCGGGGGCGAATGTTTGGACCGTACAGCTCGTTGACGACCTTAACCTTGGGCAAGCTCAAGGTCGATGCGGTCCCGACAATGTACACCGGACCGTACAGCGCCAGTGTCTACGCCAATGGCAGTGGAGGGTTCTCGTTTCCGACGAGCCAGCAGTGGGTTTTCCTCTCAGCGTATCTCCAAGGCAGGTATGCCAACGTCCGCAACGTGGCAGGAGCCGAACTGTCCGTTTCAGCTTTTACACAAAACGGCTCCCCGGTCACCCTCCTCTTTAACTCAAGCAACGGGACAGGAGGAAACGCCGCACAGGTGCAAGGCTACTACCATACGAACTTCATCCATGACTGGGTCGGCGGAAGTCTTGGGGCCGTCTTCCCGAATCCTTGGTATGGTCCGTTGAAAGTAAAAGTCAACGTCACCGGGTCCTGCAACGCGTACTACAGCCTCTCGGCGCAAGACATCAACTTCTTCAACGCTGGCAACAACTGCCCCAACATGGCCTACGACACCGTGATCTACCATGAATACG
>CAYJWN010000038.1:0-15180 GCA_964373835.1 uncultured Planctomycetales bacterium | reverse complement strand
ATCATACAGTGATAACTTACTCAAGACCGGAAACCTCGAGGCGTTCCTCAGGGAAGCTCGGAGGCGCTCTAACTGTGCCGGCCTGCCGCGGACCGGCAGAAATCAGAGGTCAGACGTCAGAAGTTTTATCTGACTTCTGAATTCTGTCTTCTGACCTCTGACTTCTGACATCTGCATGTACGCTCCTCACAAGGAACGGCCCACGGCTTGCGCGACTTTCTTGAGCTCCTTGACGAGCGCGGTGAACTTCTTCGGCAGCAGCGACTGCGGGCCGTCGGAGAGCGCGACTTCAGGATTGGGATGGACCTCGATGATCAGTCCGTCCGCCCCGGCCGCAACCGACGCCTTGGCCATGGGTGCGACGTACTCCCATGCGCCGGTGCTGTGGCTGGGATCGACCACCACCGGCAGGTGGGAGAGTTTCTTGATCACCGGTACCGCGTTTAAGTCCAGCGTAAAGCGGGTCAGGGTCTCGAAGGTGCGGATGCCCCGCTCGCAGAGGATGACGTTGAAATTGCCCTGGCTGAGGATATACTCTGCGGCCAGCAGGAACTCCGTGATCGTCGCGGACAGCCCGCGCTTGAGCAGGACCGGCTTGCGGGACTGGCCTACTTCTTTGAGCAGCTCGAAATTCTGCATGTTCCGTGCGCCGATCTGGATGATGTCCGCGTACTGTTCGACCAGTTGGATGTCGCGGGCATCGAGCAGCTCGGTCACGACCCGCATCCCGGTCTGCCTGCCGATCTCGCGCAGGAATTTGAGCCCCTCCTCGCCTAACCCTTGAAAGGAGTACGGCGAGCTCCGCGGCTTGAAGGCACCCCCCCGCAACACCTGCGCCCCGCTCTGCTTGACGGCTTTGGCGGTTTCAAGCAGCATCTGGCGGTTCTCGACCGAACAGGGTCCGGCCATAATGACGATCTCCTTGCCGCCGATCTTCACGCCGCCGCCGACGTCAATCACGCTGGGCTCCGGCTTGAACTCGCGGGAAACCAGCTTGTAGGGCTTCAGAACCGGCATGACCTTCTCAACGCCGGGGATCACCTCCAGCGGCTGGACCCGCAGGGCGTCTTCCGGCCCGATCACGCCGATGATGGTCCGCTCGGTCCCCTTGGAGACCATCGGCTTCAAGCCGAGCGACTTGATCCGGTCGATGAGATGGTCAAACTGCTTCTTCGTGACGTCGGGCTTAAGAACGATAATCATGTCAGACCTCCATGACGTATGAGACGAAAGCACCAAGCACCAAATCCCAACATCCAAACAAATTCCAAGCACCAAATCCCAAGCTCCAAACGTTTGGACATTGGTGCTTGGAGCTTGGTGCTTGTTTGGAATTTGGGATATGGAATTTGGTCATTTCGCGCGTCAACCAGCTAAGCTCTTCTTCAGCGCTTGGATAAACTTGCGATTTTCTGCAGGAGTGCCGATCGTCACGCGGATATAGCCTGAGAGCTTCCAGGCGCTCATCTCGCGCACCATCACGCCGCGCCCCAAGAGCGCTTGCGCGATCTCGGCTGCGCGCGGCCCCAGCTGAATGAGGATGAAGTTCGTCGCGCTGGGCACATGGCGCACCTTCAGCGCATCGAGGGCGCCGGTTAGATAGCGCCGTCCCTCCTTCACGAGGCGGCGCGTCCGCGCCAAAAACGCGTCGTCAGCCAACGCCGCCGCAGCGGCCGCCTGGGCGAGGCTGTTGACGTTAAACGGCTCGCGCACCGCGTGCATCGCGGCAATGAGCGGCGGCTGCGCGATGCCGTAGCCCACCCGCAGCCCGGCCAGCCCGTAGGCTTTGGAGAACGTCCGTGTGACGATGAGGGGGTGCTCGTTCACAGACGGCAGCGTCTGCGGATAGTCAGGCGGATCCGCGAACTCATAGTACGCCTCATCGAGAAACGTGATCGTCTCATGAGGCAGGTCGCGCAAGAAGCCCCCGAGTTCCCGCTTCGTGACATAAGTGCCCGTGGGGTTATCGGGGTTGGCGATAAACACCAGCTTCGTGTGCGGCGTCACCGCCGCGCGCATCGCCGCCAGATCATACCGGAGATCCTTCAGCGGCACGACCGTCACGGACGCCCCGCAGGCCCGCGCCTGCAGCTCATAGATGAGGAAGGTCGGGCGGGCCACGACCACGGAGTCGCCGGGATCGACGAAGGCCCGCAGGGCGAGCACGATCAGCTCATCCGAGCCGTTGCCGACGATCACGGATTCCGGCTTCACGCGCAGCTTGTTGGCGATGCGCGCCCGCAGGTCCGCGCAATTGGCGTCGGGATATCGGTTGAGCGTCGCCGTCGCCTTGCGCAGCGCGGCGACCGCCTTGGGAGACGGCCCCAGGGCGTTTTCATTTGAGGCGAGCTTGATCACCGACGCCCGCTTGAGCTGGCGTTTCACGGCCTCAAGGGAGCCGCCTGGTTTATAGGTCTCGAGTTCGCGCAGGACGGCGCGCGCCCGTGAATCAATTGTTGTCATGCGAATTTGTGTAATCACCACTCACTTGTTACCAATAGGATAGGACCCCAGCACGCGCAGGAGCGAGGTCGACCGCTCAAGGGCCTTGAGGGCCCGGCTCACGCGGGGCTCAGACGCATGCCCTTCGAGGTCGATGAAGAACAGATATTCCCAGGCTTTTCGTTTCGACGGCCGCGACTCAATCTTGGTCAGGTTGATCCGATGGTACTTAAAGGGCACGAGGGCATCGTACAACGCCCCCGGACGATCCTTGACTCCAAAGAGTACTGACGTTTTATTGCGGTGCCCCTTCTTCGGCTTCTGCCGGCCAAGAACGAGGAACCTCGTTTTATTGTCGCCTTCGATCGGAATCGGTCGCGCCGCGAGCCGAAACTTCTGAGCGGCCTCTTTGCTTCCAATGGCTGCCTGAACAACGACACGCGCCGCAGCTCTGACACTCAACTCGGTCACTTTCAAAGCCACCAACTCAACCGCCTCTGCGGTGGAACTGCGCTCTTCTACGACACACCGCTTTGACAAATGGGCGGCAATCCACTTTCGGCACTGCGCCAACGCTTGCGGGTGCGAATAGATCTCCTGGACCGCAGACAGCGCGGTGCCCGGCTTGACGACCAGGTAGTGTTGAATCGGGAATTCAATTTCGCCCACAATACGAACAGGCGATGCCTTCTCAGCGAACCGGTCCAGCGTATGGGTCACGGCGCCTTCGAGCGAATTCTCAATCGGCACGACGCCGAAATTCGCCTGGCGCCGCTCTACCAGGCCGAAGACGTCGTCGACTGTCGGCGCATGGACATACCGCGCCCGTCGGCCGAACCGTTTCTGGGCGGCCAGATGGGTATTGGTGTGTTCAGGCCCGAGATACGCGATCGTCTTCATGGAGCGGGGTGTCACTTCTTGGTTCGTTCCCGACGGCGGCACTCCGACAGGATCGCCGTGAAGATGTGGCGCGCGGCGTTGGCGGACAGCGGCCCGCGGTTGGCCGCCCTGACGTGGCGCAAGACGAACGCCTCCCGGCGCGCGTCAAGCACCGGCCGCTTCTTCCGTTGCTTGATCCGTCCGATCTCAAGGGCCAGCCGCGCGCGCTGGTTGACGAGGCGCAGGAGGCGCAGATCCAGCGCGTCGATGCGCTGGCGCACCGACGTCAGCTTCGAGCGGCCGCGCCCTCTACGACCCATCGGATGTCACGGGGGCCGGCGTGGCTTCAGCTGGGGCGGGCTGTAGGGTGGGAAGCGCCTCGAGCGATTTCAACCCGAAATGGCGCAGGAATTCCGTCGTCGTCCCATACAAAAACGGCCGACCCGGACTGTCTTTGCGACCCGCCACCCGAACGAAACGCCGCTCAAGGAGCGTGTCCAGCGACGCGGTCACATCCACGCCGCGGACCGCCTCGATTTCAGCTTTGGTCATCGGCTGCCGGTAGGCGATGATGGCCAACGTCTCAAGGGCGCCCTTGCTCACGGAGTCAGCCTTCGGGCTCTGGAGCGCGCGTCGCACCCAGGGCGCCAGCTGCTGATCGGTCACGAGCTGATAGCCGCCGGCGACCTCCTGGATGTGAAAGGCCCGGCCCGATGCCGCGTACTCGGCATTGAGCGTCTCGATCATCTGGCGGATTTCCGCCGCTTCCACCACCTGCAACACCTCGACCAGACGCTTCACGGCGATCGGCTCCCCAAAGACAAACAACAACGCCTCGATGATCCGCTTCGCCTGTCCTGGATCCATCACGCCTCCACTATACTGATTCAACGGCTGTAATCAGAATGTCGCCGAACGTCCGCTCTTGGATGGCGCGCGCCAGGCGCTGCCGCATCAACTCAAGGAGCGCCAGGAACGTCACCACAAGCTCCAGCGTGCTCTTCTCGGCGGTGAACAGCTCAAGGAACCGCACCTGGCGCTTCATGTTCAAGAGCACTTTCAGCTCCTGCACCTTCATCTCAACGGTCCACGGCTCAACCGCCACTTCGTAGACCGGCGCGCTGGCTTTCTGCAGCACCTTCGCGAAGGCGCTCATGAGATCGGTGAGGCCGACCTCAAGCGGTGCGGCGCGTTCGGGCTCCTGAGCGTCGGCCTGCGGCGCCTCCGCAGGGGCCCGCGTGAAGTGCTGGTGCTGGAGCGCATGCAGCTCGGCCAGCAGTTGCGCGACCGTCTTGAACTGCTCGTACTCCTTGAGCCGCCGCTCAAGCTCCTCCAGGCTGATGGGGACCTCGTCCTCCTCCTCGGGCGTGGTGGGATCCGGCAGCAGCCCCCGCGCCTTGATGGCCATCAACTGACCCAAGAGCGGCAGCGGCTCGGCGAGCTGGTTGAGGTCGAGCCCCGAGGCCTTGATCTGCGCCAGGTACTGGCCGGTGAGAGCCACCAGCTTGATGATAAAGACATCAACGAGGTTCAGCCTGGCTAGCTCGACAAGAAGAGGAAGAGGCCCCTCGTAAATGTCGGCGCTCACGTCGTATCTCATCTGATCATCGAAATGACCAAATTCCAAATCCCAAATCCCAAATTCCAAACAAGCACCAAGCTCCAAGCACCAATGTCCAAACGTTTGGAGCTTGGGATTTGGTGCTTGGAATTTGTTTGGTCATTGGGATTTGGTACTTGGTGCTTTCATCAAGCCGAAGGCGGCCTTTACTTCGCTGAGAGTCTTGGACGCGACGGCGCGCGCGCGCCTGGCCCCGTCCTGCAAGAGCTGCTCAATCTCTCGGTAGGCGTCGCTCCCCTTGCCTTGGCGCCGCGCGCGGGCGGCTCGAAACGGCTCGGTCAGCTGAACGAGCACGTCAGCCAGCTCGCGCTTATTCTGGACGCAGCCCCGCTTGGCGGTCGCGCACTCCTGCCACATGCGCGCGTGGCGGTCGGGGGCGAACATCCGCCAATACCCGCACACGTTGCACGTTTCTGGATGGCCGGGGTCGGTCATCTTGATCCGCGTGGGGTCCGTGAACATCTTCTGGGTGATCGCCCGGATGCTCTCTGCGGATTCCGACAGGTTCATCGTGTTGCCGTAGCTCTTGGACATCTTGCGGCCGTCGGTGCCCAAGAGCTTGGGTGCCTCGGTCAACAGCGCTTTCGGCTCGGGAAACATCTGCGTCTTCAGCAGCGCGTGCAGCCGGCGCACGATCTCGCGCGTCAGCTCCAGGTGCGGCAGCTGGTCCTCACCGACGGGCACCACGTGGGCCTTGTACAGCAGGATGTCCGCCGCCTGCAGCACCGGATAGCCGAGGAAGCCGTAGGTCGCAAGATCCCGCCCCTCAATTTCCCGGAGCTGTTCCTTGTAGGTGGGCACGCGCTCCACCCACCCGAGCGGCGTGATGATGGCCAGCAGGGTGAACAGCTCGGCGTGCTCAGGCACGTCGGATTGGCGGAAGAGCACGCTCCGCTTCGGGTCAATACCGGCCGCGAGCCAGTCGACCACGTTCTCGTAGGACCACTCGCGCACGCGCTCGAAATGCTCGTACTCGCTCATGAGCGCGTGGTAGTCCGCCACCATGAAGAAACACTCGTACTCCTCCTGCAGCGTCTTCCAGTTGGCCAGTGCCCCGACGAGATGGCCCAGATGGAGCTGGCCGGTCGGCCGCATCCCGCTTAAGACGCGCTGTTTCATGAAGAGGTGACAGGTACTAGGTGAAAGAGGACAGGAAACGGGCACGTACGGAGCGGCATGAAGGACGTTCGGCTCGGTCGATACACTAGGCTAATTTTCTTGCGACTTTCTTCAGCTCCCAGGCTTCGAGGAGATCGCCCACTTGCACGTCCACTTTGCCATCCAGCGAGATGCCGCACTCGAGGCCTTCCGGCACCTCGCGGGCATCATCCTTGACGCGCTTGAGGCTGGCGATCTTGCCTTCGAACATCCGTTCCTTGCCCCGGATCATGCGAATCGTGCAATCGCGTCGAATCGTACCCTTCGTCACCATGCAGCCGGCGACGGTGCCCACCTTGCCGATCTGAAAGATCTGGTGCACCTCGGCGCGGCCCACGAACGTTTCTTCAATGGTCGGCTCAAGCAGCCCTTCGATCGCCGCCTTGATCGCCCCCACCAGCTCATAGATGATCTGGTAGATGTGCACATCGACCCCTTCGGCGGCGGCGAGCACCTGGACCTTCGGCTCAATCCCGACGTGGAAGCCGACGATGATGGCATCCGAGGCCGCGGCGAGAATCACATCCGACTCGTTGATGTCGCCGACCCCCATATGGAGGATCTTGAACTGGACCTCCTCCTTCTCGGTATCCAACTTCTGCAGGCTCTGCACGATCGCCTCCAAAGAGCCCTGGACATCCGCCTTGAGAATGAGCCGCAGGTCTTTCAACTGGCCTTCCGTAATGCGCTGATGCAATTCTTCGAGCGTGATGCGCTTCGGATGCCGGATCGCCCGCTGCGCCCGCTGCTCCCGACGCTGCTCGGCCAGTTGCCGGGCCACCTTCTCATCGGGGATCACCAGGAAGCGGTCTCCGGCCTGCGGCACCTCGGGCAGACCCAATACCTCCACCGGCTTGGCGGGTCCGGCCTCCTTGACGCGGTGGCCGCGGTCATTGGCCATCGCCCGCACACGGCCGATGAGGTGGCCGACGACGATCGTGTCGCCGATCCGCAGCGTGCCCTGCTGCACCAACAGGGTGGCGACCGGACCGCGGTCCTTGGTCTGCTTCGCCTCGATGGCGGTGCCCTGCGCCGGCGCCGTGGGATCGGCCTTCAACTCGAGCAGCTCCGCTTCCAGGAGCAGCATTTCAAGCAGGTCGTCAATCCCCTGGCGGCTCTTCGCCGACACCGGCACCATGATAGTTTTGCCGCCCCAATCCTCGCCGATGAGCTCGTATTGGCTCAACTGCTGCTTCACCTTCTGCGGGTTGGCGTCCGGCTTGTCGATCTTGTTGATCGCCACCACGATGGGCACGTCGGCCGCCTTGGCGTGGTCGATGGCTTCAACGGTCTGCGGCATCACGCCGTCATCCGCCGCGATGACGAGCACCACAATGTCGGTGACATTCGCCCCGCGGGCGCGCAAGGCGGAAAACGCTTCATGACCCGGCGTATCCAGGAAGGTGACATGCCCTTTGTCCAGCGAGACTTCGTACGCCCCGATATGCTGGGTAATCCCACCCGCTTCCCCTTCGGCGACCTTGGCCTGCCGGATCGCATCCAGCAAGCTGGTCTTGCCGTGATCGACGTGGCCCATGAACGTGACCACCGGCGCGCGCGCGACCAGCTTCGCCGGGTCCGGCTGATACGCTTTGAGCAGCTGCTCTTCGAAGGTGGGCTGCGGGACGATCTCGCAGTTGAATGCCTCGGCCGCCTTGGCCGCCGTCGGTTCATCCAGCGTATGGACAATGGACGCGAAGACTCTCTGCTGCATCAGGTACTTGATGAGATCCGCGGGCTTGACGTCCATCCTCGCGGCCAGATCCTTCACCGAGATGGGAAAGTTCAGCTCAAGCCGCTTGGGAGGCCCGGCCGGCACCGCAGGCGCCGTCGGCGCTTCCACAGGAGCGGCTGCCTGGGGTTTTGGTTTCTTGACCGGAGCGGGCGCGACCTTTTCCACTTTCGGCTTTGGCGGCGCGGGAGGAGCTGCCGTTGCCGTGGCGTGAGGCGCGCTGGGTGCGGGCCCCCCGGCCCGTCCCTCGTCAGTGCCGGGGCGGGCCGGGGGGGGAGTTCTGGAGACGACCGTGTGCGGGGGCGCCGCCTTCGGATGAGCCTCCGGTGCCTTCACCGATGTGAAGGGTTTGGCGGTGGTGATTTTCACCGACGGCCTCTTCAGGGCCGCAGCCGCTTTGGCCGTTGCCGCTTTTTTGGCGGCCGCAGTTGCGGCGATGGCTTTGCGGGCGCGATTGATGGCATCGGCATCCAGGGTGCTCGTATGCGATGTCGCCGGAATCTTCAGCGCCTTGAGCGTCGCCAACAGCTCCTTCGAGCTGAGGGTCAGCGCCTTCGCCAGCTCATGCACCCGCATCGTCTGACTCCTGCGGTTGTTCCGTTCCGCCCGTGGGCGGCGGCGCATCAGGCGCAGCCTCGCCCCCGCCTGGCGCCTTCTCGGCGGCCTCCGGTTCCGTTGCTGAGGCTCCTGATGCAGCAGGAGCTTCAGCGGATGCGGTCGGGGCGCCTGCCTTCGCCCCCCCTGCTTCGCTTTGCGAAGCAAAACGCGGAGGGGCGGCAAGCGTTCCTTGCGCCGTCTCCAGCAATTTCTGGGCGGTCTTCTCCCCGATCCCTTTGATGGCGGTGAGCTGCTCGAGGCTCATTGCGGCCAGTTGTTGAACCGTGGTGATGCCGGCCTCCTTCAAGCGCTCTGCCATCGCCGGCCCGATTCCCTCCAGGCCCTGCAACGACGTCCCGGCCGTTTGACGCGGGGCTTCGCTGTTGATCTCAAGCTGCCAGCCGGTGAGTTTGGAGGCGAGCCGGACGTTCTGCCCCTTTTTCCCGATGGCCAGCGACAGCTGGTCGTTCTCCACCAGCACCAGCGCCTGCTTGCCGTCGCCGGTCGGTTTGATGGTGGTGACTTTTGCCGGCGACAGCGCCGCCGCGATGAACTCGTTGATGCCCTCGTGCCAGCGGATGATGTCGATCTTCTCGCCGTGCAGCTCACGGACGATGTTCTTCACGCGGTTGCCGCGCATCCCGACGCAGGCGCCCACGCAGTCCACCTTCTCATCCGTCGAAGAGACCGCGATCTTCGTGCGGTCCCCCGGTTCCCGGGCGATCCCCTTGATCTGGACGATGCCTTCGTTGATCTCCGGCACCTCCAGCGTAAACAGGCCCCGGATGAACCCTTCATGCGTCCGCGACAGGACGATGGACGGCCCCTTCGCGCTCTTGCGAACCTCAAGGACATAGCCTTGAACCCGGTCGCCCTGGTGGTACTCTTCGTGCGGGATCCGCTCCGACTTCGGCAGGACGGCCTCGGCCCGCCCCAGCTCCACGATGATATCGCCCCGCTCAAACCGGTGCACGGTGCCCGTCACGATCTCGCCCATCCGCCCCTGGAACTCGGTGAAGATGACATCGCGTTCGGCTTCGCGGATCTTCTGCAGGATGACCTGCTTGGCGATCTGGGCCGAGATTCTGGTGAGGCCGGCGGAAGCGATCTGGCGGCCCTCCGCCGTCACGGTAATGCGGCCGGTCTTGCGGTCGAGCGTGGCGACGGCCTCCTCCTCTTCGGCCAGCCCCTCGCTTTTTTTGGCCGCCGTCGCGACGCCGGTCTCGATCGCCTGGATGAGCACCTCGCGATCGATGCCTTTATCGCGCTCGATGGATGCAAGAATGGAGAGTAATTCGCCGTTCATTTTGTAGGATTACACAGATTCGCAAGTCAGCCGACTGTCGAAGAACTGATTACGCAGATAAATCGGTTCTATCTGTGTAATCTGCTTTGAGCCTGTCACTGAACTAGCGAATCGGCGAAATCACTCCTTTGTTACCAACGTAATGTCTTCTTCGCGGTTCGAATCTGCACAAAGGGGACCGTCACGTTGCCGGCGCCCATCTTGAGGACGATCGCTTCGTGTCGCACCGCCAGGAGCATGCCCTCAAGCTCCTTGAACCGGCCATCCTCAAGCCGCAGCTCAACCTTGAGGTCTTCTCCGATCGCCCGCTCAAAATCCCGCTTGCTCACCAGCGGCCGATCCAGGCCCGGCGAGGACACTTCAATGGTATAGCCGCCCTCCATCACCCCGGCCGCCTCCACGGCCTGGCCGATGAGCTGATTGACTTTGGCGCACTGCTGGATGGTGATCCCGCCCACGCGGTCCACCAGGAAGCGAACCAGCACCTGCCCACCCTGGGGCCGGCAGGTCAGCTCCACCAGCTCGATCTCTCGCTCGTCCAGGATCGGCGCCGCAAGCGCCTGGATATGCGACACGAGCGCTTCGTCCATGATCACAGAGACACAGAAGGTTGTGCAACACACAAACACCACAGAAACACAGAGAATCTCCCGAGCCTCGCTCTGTGGCTCCGTGGTGTCACACGCCTACCGGCGCTCTCCGTGCTGCTGTGTCAAGAGAATAAAAAAAGTGGGTCTCCCCCACTTTTTGGCCACCCTCATAATCAAACTCTATTCTAGGGGGGCGTCGTCGCGGTGTCAAGGAGTTTGTGGACGGTCTCGACGAGCTTTTCGGGCGCCACCCGGATTTTTTCCTTGGTCGCCCTGCGGCTGACCTCAAGCTCCGCATGGCTCTGCCAGACCTTCCCGATGACCACTTGAACAGGAATCCCCACCAGGTCCGCGTCTTTCAGCTTGCTGCCGGGCGACTGCTCCCGGTCATCGAGGAGCACCTCAAGGCCCGCTGCGGTGAGCGCGCGCTCGGCGTCTTCCCCCGCCCGCGCGTAGTCGGCATTGCCCGCTTCCATGAGGCTGATGAGCACGTGAAACGGCGCCAGCGCCGCCGGCCAGATGATCCCCTGCGCATCATGATGCTGCTCGACCGCCGCGGCCACGATGCGGTTGATCCCGATGCCGTAGCAGCCCATGATCATGGGCTTCATCGCGCCGGAGGCGTTCTGAAACACAGCACCCAGCGCCTCGGTGTACTTGGTGCCCAGCTTGAACACATGGCCCACCTCGATCGCCTGCACAAAGGTCAGCGGGCCGCGACAGCTCGGGCAGACATCCGCTTCCGTGACGAAGCGCAGGTCGGCCACGGCGCTGGGCTTGAAATCCCTGCCCGGGTTGACATGGACGAGGTGGGCGTCGGCTTGATTCGCCCCGGTCACCGCGTTGGCCATCCGCATGACCGCATAATCGGCCAACAGCCGAACCCGCGGCAGCTTGACCGGACCGGTAAACCCAAGCGGCGCCCCGCTGAGCCGCTCGATCGTCTGGGCGTTCGACAGCTTCAGGTGGGCAGCACCCACGACACGGGCGAGCTTCGCCTCGTTCACGTCATGGTCGCCCCGAACGAGCGCCGCCACCTGCTCCTTATGGAGCCCCGCGGATTTATCCTTGGGCGACATCCCGAGCGGAGTCGAGGGATCCACGTCGTACATCAGCGTCTTGATGAGCTGACTCGGCGGCACCTTCAGGAATTGACTCACTTGCTCAACCGTATGCTTGCCAGGCGTCTTGACCAGTGCAAGCGGTTTGGACGCTTCAGGGGCGGGGGGCGGGGGGCGGGGGGCGGGGGGACATTGGGCGGCTTCGAAGTTGGCCGCGTAGCCGCATCCGGTGCACTCGACCACCTGGTCTTCCCCGTTGGGCGAGGGCGCCATAAATTCGCGCGAGGCGATCCCGCCCATCATGCCCGGATCCGCTTCACACGCCAGCACGCGCAGCCCGCAGCGCGCGAAGATGCGCCGGTAGGCGTCAGCCATCGCCTGGTAGCTGCGGTCGAGGCCTGCAAGATCGACATCGAAGCTGTAGGCGTCTTTCATGAGGAACTCTTTCGAGCGGATGACGCCGGAGCGCGGGCGCGGCTCGTCGCGGAATTTGGTCTGGATCTGGTAGACGGTCAGGGGGAGCTGCTTGTGGGACCGGACTTCTTTGAGCAAGTCGGTGACGACCTCCTCGTGTGTGGGGCCCAGCGCGATCTCTTTGCCTGTGCGATCCTTGAACCGGATGAGGACATCGCCCAGCACCTCTGCGCGGCCGCTCGCCTTCCACAGCTCGATCGGCTGCAGCGCCGGCAGGAGCAGCTCCTGAGCGCCGGCGCGGTTCATCTCCTCGCGGACGATCGCGATGGCCTTCTGCAGCGCGCGAAGGCCGAAGGGGAGATACGAGTAGGCGCCCGAGCCGAGCCGCCGGATCAAGCCCGCGCGCACCATCAGCTTGTGGCTGATGGCCTCGGCATCTTTGGGGTCTTCACGGAGCGTCGGGAGGAAGAACTGGGACCACTTCATCAAATCGCTCTAGGCTCAAGGCTCTAGGCTGTAGGGAGAGGCCTTTCCCTAGAGCCTACAGCCTCGAACCTAGAGCCAGCAGGTTCATTCAGAAGGCGCATCACTTCATCCATGAGGGCGTCGACCATGTCGGCTTCGGCGACGCGGCGGAGCTGCTGACCCCTGCGGTAGATGACCCCGACGCCGCCGCCGCCGGCCAGGCCGATATCGGCGTGCTCGGATTCGCCCGGCCCGTTCACCACGCAGCCCATGACGGCGACGGTGAGCTCAAGGCAGCGCGGATCGGTCTTGGCGTACTCCGTCAGCCGCTCCTGCACCTGCTTCGCGATGCCGATGACGTCAATTTCGCAGCGGCCGCAGGAGGGACAGGCAATGACGTTCGTTTCAAACCGCCGCAATTCCAGCGACGAGAGAATGCGCTGCGCCACTTTCACCTCATCGATGGGATCGCCGGTGATGGAGACGCGAATGGTGTCGCCGATCCCTTCGGCCAAGAGCGCCCCGATCCCGATCGACGACTTCACCGTCGAGGCCTCCAGGAGGCCAGCCTCCGTCACCCCGAGGTGGAAAGGATAGCTGCACACCTGCGCCATCCGGCGGTAGGCCGCCAGCGTCTGCAACACGTCGGAGGACTTCAGCGAAATCACGATATCAGAGAACCCAAACCCTTCGAGCAGCCGCACCGATTTGAGCGCGCTTTGGACGATCGCTTCCACGAGGTTGTCCGTGTGCGCCTCCTCGCACGCCGGATCGAGCGAGCCCACGTTGACGCCGATCCGAATCGGAATGCCGCGTTCCTTGGCGCGGTCGACCACCTCGCGCACGCGCTGCGTGTCGCGGATGTTGCCCGGATTCCAGCGGATCTTATCGAAGCCAGCCTCGATGGCCGCGACGGCGAACTGCGGATGGAAGTGGATGTCCGCCACGAGCGGCACCTTGTTCGCTTCCCGCCGGATATCCGGCAGCGCCTTCGCCGCTTCGATCGTCGGCACCGCGACGCGGACGATCTCGCAGCCGGCGGTCGCCAGCGCGCGGATCTGCCGACAAGTCGCCTCCACGTCGGCCGTGTCGGTCTTCGTCATCGACTGGATCGACACCGGCGCGTCGCCGCCAATCGCGACGTTCTTCACCTTCACTGGCCTTGTCTTACGTCGTTGAATCATGTTTTTCGCTGTAGGCTCAAGGCTCTAGGCTGTAGGTAGAGGCCCTTCCCTAGAGCCTCCAGCCTCGAGCCTAGAGCGCATTTAACGACGCATCCACCCGATAAACTTGTCGAGCAGCCCAAACCGGTTGACGTCGTTGACGCAGATGAGCAGGACCAGGGTCACCAGCGCGACAAAGCTCACTTGGGCCGACCGTTCCTGGATCCGCGCGCTGACCGGCCTGCCGCGCAGCTTCTCGAGCGCCAGGAACAGCAGATGTCCGCCGTCGAGGATCGGAATCGGGAACAGGTTGAAGATCGCCAGGCTCAGGCTGATGACGGCCACCAGGGTCAGCGACGATGCCAGCCCCAGGTGGAGCGCGTCCTGCACCATCAAGACGATCCCGATGGGTCCGGTCACGGACTCTCGCATCGAGAGCCTGCCCGTCACCATCAGCCACAAGGCCACCAGGGTTTGGCCCACAATGTCATTCTGCAGCTTGACCGTTTCGCCGACCGCCTTCACCGGCCCGGCGCGATACAACCGGGAGGCTCCACTGGCCCCGACGCCGATTTGCCCGATGGTGTTCGGACGCCCGAAGTGGTCGGCGGACGCCTTCGCTTTCGGGATGATGGTCGCCGTGAATGCGTCGCGGCCGGCGCGCTCGATCCGAAACCGGAGCGGACGCTCCGGCGACGCGTAAATGATCTTCGTCATCTCTTCCCACGTTTCAACTGGTTGATCGCCGATGGCGGCGACGCGGTCGCCCGGCTGGAGTCCAACGGCCTTGGCGGGCATGTCCTCCATGACCGTGCCGACAACCGACAGGAGCTCCGGATACCCGACGACGAACACCACCCAGAAGCTCAGGAAGGCGACGAGGTAATTGATGAACGGACCGGCGAACACGATCCCGGCGCGCGTGCCGATCGGCTTCGACAGGTACTCCCACGGCTCATGGGTCTGCTCGCCGCGCTGCTCGCCGGCCATCTTCACATACCCGCCCAGCGGAATCGCGCTCACCGCATACTCCGTATGGCCGCGCCGCCACGTCAACAATCGCGGCCCAAACCCCATGGAAAATCGCAGGACCCGCACGCCCGCCCAGCGCGCCACGACGAAGTGGCCCGCCTCGTGCACGATCACCAACAGGCCCAGTATCAACAGCGACACAAGGAACGGCACCATCAGGAATGCTCCGCAAGGTGCTGAATCCGCTCCTGGGCCGTTGTGCGCGACCAGGCATCGGCGCTGAGCACCTCATCCAGCGTGGGGTGCGCGACCGGCGTGTGTTGCTCGAGCGTCTCCGCGATGACGCGCGGGATCTCTGTAAAAGGCACGAATTCCTCAAGGTAGGCGCGAACCGCCGTGTCATTTGCGCCGTTGAGCACGGTGCAGGCCGTGCCCCCGATGGCCGCCGTCTTGAGCGCAAGCGCCAGGCAGGGAAACTGCTCAAGGTCCGGCTCAAAAAAGCGAAGGGCCGACAGGCGCGTCATATCGAGGCGCGGCAGGACCGTGGCCCAGCGCTCCGGAAAGCTGAGCGCATACTGGATGGGCAGGCGCATGTCGCAGGGGCTCATCTGCGACAGGCAGGTGCCGTCCACCAACTCGACCAGCCCATGCACCACCGCTTCGGGGTGGATGACGACCTGCAGGCGATCCAGCGGCACGTCAAACAGCCACCGCGCCTCCATGATCTCCAGCCCCTTGTTCATCAGCGTCGCGGAATCGACGGTGATCTTGGGCCCCATC
>CAYJWN010000037.1:0-15199 GCA_964373835.1 uncultured Planctomycetales bacterium | reverse complement strand
CGGCATGCGCCAAGGCAGCCAGCTGCCGCATACAACTCAGAGTGAGTTACCGCGCGAAACGCTCCCCGTTTGAACTGGACTCCTGAATAAGGGAGAATGGAGCCGGTTCAACGAAGGGGGTTGAGATGTCACGACGGACGTGGACGGTTGAAGAGAAGTTGAGCATGGTGCTGGAGATGTTCAAAGGCCAAGAGTCGGTGACCAGCGTCTGCCATCGACATGGCGTGGCGATGAGCCAGGCGTACCGCTGGCGCGATGCGTTCTTGGAGCGAGGCAAGCTGGGTCTCAAGGACCAGCGCAGCCCGAAGCACCGTGATCCCGTCAAAGAGGAGCTACGTGCCTTGCGGGAACTGGCCGGCTCGCAGGCGCTCATCATCGAGGCCCAAAAAAAGCTGGCCGGCCTGCCCGGGTTCGGGACCAACGGCGCATGACGCGGCGATTGATGACCGAACAGGGCGTGTCGCTGGCGCAGGCGTCTCAGGCGGTGGGCTTGGCCAAGAGTAGCTGGTATTACCAGTCGCATCCTCGCCAGCCGCGGTCGCTGAACTCGGAATTGGTAGCCGCGATCGAAGCCCTCTGGCCGATGACGCGAGGTGTCTATGGCTACCGGAAAATCCACGCGATGCTGCGAGCGCAGGGCTGGCGGGTCAACCACAAGGCGGTTCTGCGGCATCTGCGAGTCCTGCACCGCCTGCAACCGCGCAAGCTCAAAGGCGTGCGCTGGACGCGGCCTCGCGTCGTGCATCCGACCACGAGCAACACCTACTGGGAGATGGACCTGACGTACGTGTGGTGTGGCAGTGGCTTCGGGTACTTGTTCGCGGTCCTCGATGCCTACGATAAAGGCGTCCCTGGCGCGTGCTTTGGAGATCGTTGTCGGGCTGTCGAGGCCGTGCAGGCGCTGGAGGGAGCCGTCGCTGTTCGGTTCGGTGGGCGCGTTCCCGACGGCCACATGCTGACGCTGCGGGTGGATCGGGGCAGCCAGTTCATCGCCCGGCGCTTCCAAGAGGCAGCTAAGGCCCTAAACGTCACGCTGGAGTACGCGGGGATTCAGTGTCCCGACGACAAGCCCTACATCGAGAGCTTCTTCGGCCACTACAAGACCGAGGAGGTTTACCGGACCAGCTACGTAACACTGGCGGAGGCTCAGGTCGGCTGGTCGCTCTACCGCATCTGGTACGAAACGGACCGCGTGCATGAGTCACTGGACTATCAAACGCCACACCAAGCCCTCGCTCAGGGATTGCGGATGGCATTGGCAACTGAAAAATAAGAGGTGATTCGCATGGGGCCATATCCGAGGAGGGATGTTGTTCGTCGCGTGGCGCTTGGGGTGTTCTTAGCAGTTCGCGTCTCACCCATTGTTTTTGCAGAAGTTTCTACGAGACCAAGCGGTGGGGGCACCAGCACCACCCAGCAGCTTGAAGAGGCTCTTTTTCTCAAAGGCATCGACCTCGCTCAAGATGGCAATTACCAAGAAGCATCGGAACAGTTTTCCAGGGTTCTTAAGAACAACCCGTTCAATTACTATGCCAGCGACTTCCTGAAGCTTATTGAGCAAGGAGAACAAGGGGTTCTCAAAAAAGAAACTCTAACCTCCATCTTCCATGGTGCGAAAGCGTTTTGGTCACAGGATTATCCCACGGCAGCGCGGCATGTCGAAAAAGCATTGCAACTCGACCCGGAGTACGCCTTTGCCTATGATTTTTATGGAACCATCCTCTTCACCTCTGGACTGGCTGACGATGAAGTGCTTTCCTACTTTAAGAAGGCTCTCGAGTTAGACCCAAAGGACCCCCATACTCACGAACATATCGGTTTCGTCTATTACTTTGCACATCGCTATCAGGAAGCAAAGGAAAGTCTGGAGAAAGCCAAGCAGACGTTTCAAACAGAGGGCGACACACAAGAAC
Source organism: uncultured Planctomycetales bacterium (assembly GCA_964373835.1). Lineage (GTDB taxonomy): Bacteria > Omnitrophota > Gorgyraeia > Aquiviventales > Aquiviventaceae > CAYJWN01. The sequence continues at coordinate 13,286 of CAYJWN010000037.1, read as the reverse complement.
TTCAGCTGGTGGAAGACATGTTGAAACAGGTCAATGAAAGTCTAAGTGTGGAATAGCACGAGCATAGACATAGAAGCGAAGCTTCCCTTATGACAGGCCGGAAACAGTCCAGTTTGACGGGGTGCACCGCGCCGCGCATCCCTATCCGAGTGGATCGGATAGGGTTTTTGTTTCTGATGATCCACTCGACCGTGGGGAGGACGCCGACGTCTTAGGCATCAAGGAATCACCGCACAATTAGACCAAAGGTACCCTCGATAATGGCAAACCCAGCGAAAGCTGGGGACGCAAAGCCGAAGGCCTACAGCCCGAAACGGGCCATGGCGGCTGGGCTACCGAAAGGGATGGACGCCCGTTCTTCGGAGGCCATCGAGGAACGGGCAATTTCATTAGGGAGTTAGTGGACGCTCTATGACACCGGCGAGATCAAGCAAGTGAGAAGCCCCTGAACGACTGGAGGTGTGCTTGTTACTAAGAGCACCTCTCAAAATGAGTCTTGGTTCGGGGTTCAGGGTTCGGGGTTGTGGGCAGGCCCGCCCAGAACCCCCAACCCCCAACCCAGAACCAGAGCGCCCGGAAGTCATTTTGATAGGCGCTCTAAGAGAGTTGCCCCAGAAATCGCCCTCAGCGAGTTGCCCTCAGAGTTGCCTGATAGCGTTGTTCTATAACACTGTCTGAATCGAGAAAGGCACACCATCCGAAAGGGTGGGTCGCAAAGCTAAAGGGCCTACGGCATGCGCCAGGGCAGCCAGCTGCCGCACACAGACTATTGGAACGTCACACAGCTCCCTATCCGAGCGGATCGGATAGGGTTTCTTTTTCTGTCCCTCATCAGATTAGGAGGTGAGCGGTGATGAAACGAGCGACGTGTCTGCTTAGGGCACTCTCTTTACCAGTCACCTTGTTGGTGTTGGCAACAACCGGTTCCGCGGAAGAGCAGGGGGGTCTCGAATTTAAAAAGGCGATCATGTATGGAGGAGGCGGCAACCAACGCGGGACGGCAATTTCGTTTTACAACGCGTCTGAGCTGTATGTGTCTGGAGCCGATGAAGCGATCATGGGAGGTCAGACGTTGGCCCTGCACTACAAGTTGGCCGATAACGGTGGCGCTCCGATGCTCGATTGGGCCCTCCGATGGCCCAAAACAGAGAATCGCTCAGGCAACGTCAATAGCGAGGTCTTCGACGGCATCGTGGGGACCCGAGGCGGGGTCTTTTGCGCTGGGAGGAGCTGGTCGCAGACTGAGGACGGCGTTGGAGACAAGGAACACAAGAGCGTGCTGGTGGGGTTTCCGCTGAGTGGTCCAACCGGATCAGGGGTGGGTGGTGCCGAGTGGGTTGCAAAGCCGAATTTCTTTACGTATCGAGGCAATGAATCCTTTTTGGGAGTGACCTTTGGGCCTGACCGGACAGGGTCCTCCCACTTCATCTACGCGGCAGGCTATGCGCAGACCAACGGAGCGAATAATACCGCGGTGCTGGCCCAATACGATGGCTCTGGCAGCCTGCGATGGAGTCGGGTGCTCGGCAACACGGGATGGTTCATGAGTAGCTTTGGCAGCGCGACCACCACGCTCAATGGTTATGTCTATGTCGCGGGCTTGACCCACTATCCGTACGTTGACTCGAATGCCATGCGGATTGCCCTCTGGAAGTATGACGATGCCGGCAACCTCATCTGGGTGCGCAGCCAACCAGGCTTCCTCCCAGGGTGGCGAGGCGAGATGGCCCTGATCCACTCGAGGCGGTATCAGGCAACGACGGGGGATCTCTACATCGCGGGGGCCATCGCGAACGGCCCCAATGGGGGCAAGGATGTGCTGGTGATGAAATACGATGAGGACGGCACCCTCTTGTGGACCAAGACATGGGGTGGCGCAGGAGATGACCTCGCCTATGGGATCACGGTCAACGACCACCCGCGGACGCCCCCAGAGGGCCAACGGCTCTACGTCGTGGGGACAACGACAAGCTTCGGGGCCGGCAAGCAAGACGTGGCCCTTCTCGAGATGGATCCAGCCAATGGCTCCGTCCTCTCGAGCTCCTATTACGGAGGGAAGGAGGACGATATCGCGTGGGCGGTGCAGCGGATTGGCTCCCACGTCTATCTCGTTGGCGAGTCGAAGAGCTTTGCAGAAGGAGGGAATCTCCTCGGTCAATCCGACCTGCTGCTGTTGCAATATGCGATCAAACCAACTCAAGCTCCGCTGACGGTAACCATCGATATCAAACCGGAGTCGCTTGAGAATCCCATCAACCCGAAGAGTCGGGGGAAGATCCCGGTGGCCATCCTGTCCACCCGTGGATTTTCGGCGCCGGACGTTGTCAAACAAAGCACCCTGAGGTTCGGCCGGATGGGCAGTGAGCCGAGTCTGGCATTTTGCAACGCAGCGGATGTAGACGGAGATGGTCGACTCGATCTGGTGTGTCATTTTGACACCCCGCAGGCGGCGTTTCAAGATAGCGACATCCAGGGTGTGCTCAAAGGCGCCACACTCTCTGGGAGATCCTTCAAGGGGATGGATTCGGTACGCATCGTGCCTCCGATGCGTTGATTATGGAAAGGAAGAGAAGCGACTATTAACGAGCGAGGAAGTCTTTTCATCCTGACCTTACTCATGGTAGGCCTGCTGGCCATGTGGAGTGGCGGGATGCTGACACGCTCCGTAATCGAGCAGCGGGCCAGCCACTCCTCCTTGAGTCTGGCGCGGGCGTTCCATCTGAGTGAATCAGGGGTCGACCTTGCGATCCATGAGCTCCGGGTTGACCCCAATTACACCGGAGTCATGTACACGGACCTCGGGACGGGCTCAGGTGGGTATTCAATCGAGGTGATTTCAGATGGCCTGTCTTCCTGGATTATTCGGTCAACCGGCTTCTATCCCTCGAACGACCCGACCGCCGTCGACTATGCCGCAAGGACGATTGAAACCGTCGTGCGGGTGACCAAAGGCACCGGCCCTGGCTATGGGGTCTTGGGGGTCCAGTCGGTGCGATTCGATGGGTGGGGCCATGGCGGCATCAGACGGGAGGGCAGAAGCAGCATGAAGGTGGACAGTTACGATTCCCAGCGAGGACCCTACACTCGAGAGGGAGCCGATGGGAATCTCCGTGTCTGCACCAACGGGCATGAGGAGCGGGCGGTTGCCTTGGTGGGTGGAGTGACGATCAACGGCGATATTGTCTTGGGTCCTGGCAGCGATCCAGACAAGACCCTATGGCAAGTGCCAAAGCAGTGGACCTCGATCGGTGGTTCAGTCAGCGTGGCCGAGCTGGAAGCTCCTATAGAACTTGTAGAGATGCCCATGCTGCCTAATGGCGGACACCTTTCCATCTCGGGCCATGAGGTTGTGACATTACCGGGCGGCCTCTATCGGTTTCATGACGTGCAGATTTCGGGAAACGGCACGCTCATCTTCACCGGCCCAGCGGAGGTGTATGTCGAAGAGGATGTCCAGATCTCGGGAAAGGGGGAGATCGACACCGCCTCTCAGCTGCCCGCTAATCTTGCCCTCTATGTGAGGGGGGCGCATGTCTCGATCAGCGGAGATGCCGATGTGTTTGCAAAACTCGTCGCTTCGAATGCAACTGTCGACATCTCAGGCAACGGCGATCTTTACGGCGCGGTCACGGGCCGAGAGATCATCGTGCGCGGACGCGGGGACATCCATTATGACGAAGCCCTCAACCTTTACGACGAAGCCCTGAACCCCCCGAGACGGGGTGATCCCTTTCGGGTCAGCATTCTGAGCTGGCGAGAAGCCAGTCCTTAAGACACGCTCCTGTCAGGAGAAGGCACACCGATGGACCCGAACAACATGATCCACCGAGAATTCTTGCTGGCGTTACGGCGAGCGGCTGGGTGCCATGGTGTTTGGCTCAACTGACCCCTCGCGTGCTAACCGTGTGCTAACGCAACCGGCCTCACCAGGAGCAATCAGCCTCGCACGGCTTGTGTCCTGACCCTTCCGCAGTCATCCGCCTCGCCTCAGCCTTTCTTTTTGCCATGCGCAGGCACACGGAAAATGAGTGACATAAAGCTCAGAGCCGATATCGCAGAGCTTGCGGGGAGATTTTTGCACAGATACTTGACAAACGAATAGTTTGTATGTAAACTAATTATTACGATGGCTAACAGAGCGGCTGAGGCGGTCTTTCACGAGTTAGGGTTTCCGGCGAGCCGGGCGTGGCTGCCGGGGGCGGTGGCCTACAGCGTGGCGCGGACGTATAACCTACTCATCCGCGAGCTGGCGCAGGGCTACGGGCGCTTCGGCCTGAGCGCGTCCAGCTTCAACCTCCTGATGCTGCTGAAGCACGGCAAGGATCCTGAGGCGATGACGCAGCAACAAATCAGCACACGACTGGTCGTGTCGCCCTCAGACATGACCGGCCTGATCGACCGGCTGGAGCGGCGGGGGCTGGTTCGCCGCCTGCCGGGGCGCAACCGGCGGGAGAAGCTGCTGCGGATCACGCCGCGGGGTGCTGCGCTGTCGGATGACGTGTGGCCGTTTCATGTGCAGACGGTCACCAGGCTCTGCAGCGTGCTGACCGCCACGGAAGCCCGGCGCCTCGTGCAGGCGATGATCAAACTGCGCGCCCAGTGTACCTGAAGGGTTCTTTTGAGGCTAAATAGTTCGTATATGAATTGTTTGTATATAAGATATCAACGTCACAAGGAGGCCGCGATGCGCACACAACGTCAGCACGGCATGGCGATGTTCCATACCGTGCGGTGGGTGTTGAGGCAGTTAGGGTTCGCCTATTTTCGCCTGCGGCTTCGCGGGTTGCAGCACATTCCCCGGCAGGGCGGGGCGATCATCGCCGGCAACCACCCGAGCATCTTGGATGGCATCCTGCTGCTGATCGTGTCGCCGCGGCCGGTGCGGTTTCTCGTGGCGGAGGAGCTGTTCTATCACCCCTTCTTGCGGTGGGCGTTTGAGGGGATGGGCTGCATGCCCGTCTACCGCACCCGGACGAACAACGGCGATGCTCTGCGCGCGGCAGTAGCCGCGTTAGCGAGCGGCGAGGTGATCGGCCTCTTCCCCGAGGGCACGACGTCCGATGAGGGCAGGATGCGCACCGTTAGGCGCGGGGTGGGCCTGTTGGCGCTCAAGACCGGTGCGCCCGTCATCCCCATGGGCATTTGGGGCAGCGCGGAGGGCTACCCGCACGGCGCGCGGCCCCTCGACTCCCCCGCCAACGGCGGGGTCGCTCGGGGTCGTCCCGAGCGAGCGAAGCGAGTCGAGGGACGCCTGCCGCGGCCGTGCCAGATCACGGTCGCGTTTGCTCCGGCCATCCGCTATGTGAAGACCGCAGCGGATCCGATTCCTGCGGCGATGCTCCAGCGCACGCTGGACGATGTGCGATCCGAGATTCTCCACGCCATGGAGGGGGCGCTTCAGTTTCACATCGCCACACTGCGGCCGTGGTGGTTGAAGCGGTGGCAGGTTGCGTTCTCCGCCCTGATCGTGGTGCCGCTGGCGGGACTCTTGTCCCTCACGGCGAACCCCAGCCTCGATCCGGCGGATGGCGCACGGCCGGCGTGATGAGTGGTACAATGGCGCGTCGGATGGGGCTCAGGCGCAGCAACCGAGGAGGCCCGCATGGATGAGCAGCTGGTGAAAGAGCTTCGCGCCGTACAAGAGACATTGACCGTGCTGCAGCAGCGGGTGAGGGAGCTGGAGCGACGGATCGCGGGCTCACCCACCCCCACCGCTCACGCCCTACCGCCCACCCCCGCGAAACGCGAGCCCCCTCGTCCTGTCAGGCCGACCGCTACTGTTGGAACAGGCGCAGCGGAAACGCTCGAAACAAAGATCGGTCGTTATTGGCTCAATCGCGTCGGCATCATCAGCTTGGTGCTGGGCGTCGCGTTTTTTATCCTCTACTCGTTTCAGTATCTCGGGCCGGCGGCGAAGATCGCCATCGGGTTTGCCGTCGGCCTCACGCTGCTTGGTACCGGGGTGTGGCTGGAGCGCAGAGCGGGGTTTGGATGGTACGCCCGCGGCCTGCTCGGTGGCGGGTGGGCGGTCGTCTATTTCACGACGTACGCCATGCACCACATCCCGGCGGTGCGCATCCTCCACAGCGCGGTGGGTGATCTGTTGTTGCTCGTGGCGGTGGTCGCCGGCGCGATCTGGCACGCGTTGACCTATCGCTCTCAGGTCATCACCGCGCTGGCGTTTACGCTCGGCTTTCTGACGACGTCCATCAGCGACGTGACGTACTTCACGCTGGCCTCTTCGGTGTTGCTGGTGGTCTCCCTGGCCATGGTCGCGGTGCGGATGCGCTGGCACAGCCTCTACCTCTATGGGGTGGTTGGGTCGTATCTGACGCACCTCGTGTGGATCAGCCGACAAATCGCGATCAGTCCCATGGTGGCGATTCACGTGAGCAGTGCGGCGGCTGCGCAGTTTTGGCTTCAGACCGGATGCCTCAGCCTCTATTGGGTGGCGTACACCACCGCCGCGCTGTGTCTCGATGAGCAGGGCAAGAAAGAGCGAGACCGGTTGCTGACGGCAACCCTCGTCAATGGCGCGCTGTTCACCACGCAATGGTTACGTGCGATGGAGCTCGTCTTCCCAACGCTCCAGTACCTGGCGCTGCTCGGCATCGGAGCCGCCTACGCCGCGCTGGGTCCTGTGGCGGAGCGGCGCCGCCTGCCGACGATCTCAACAGCGCATTGGCTGCTTGGCTTGACGTTGATGACGCTGGCCATTCCTGAATACTTCACCGGTCGATGGACCAGTTTCCTCTGGACGGTCGAGGTTGCCGCGCTGACCTGGCTGGGATTGCGCTACAACCGTTGGGCCTACCGTGTCTTTGCATTCGGCCTCGGGATCATGGTGTTCTTCCGTCTCATCGGCCTTGATCTTGCCAGTTCCGTGACGATTGCGGTGGGATCATGGGCCGTGCCGTGGCGTCTGCTGATGGGCGTCGTCGGCGTCGCGTCGTTCGCAGCCAGCGCCGCGTGCTATCGACACCAACGGTATCTAGCACATCGGCGGCCGATCGAACAACAGGCCTTCCATCTCTATGCCGCAGCCGCCAGCATCGTGGCATGGATGCTCACCGCCGTGGAAGCGAACCGGCAGTTCATACCGCTCTATTGGGCGATTGAGGCCAGCGTGGTCATTCTGCTTGGCTGGCGCTTGAAGGACCGCGCGCTGCGGATGTTTGGGCTCGTCTGGTTTGTCCCGGTGACGGTTATGGTGGTCTCCGCAGGCTGGTTCGAGCAGTCGTGGTGGCATGCGTGGGTGACTGCAGGTGTGACCGGACTCCTGTATGCCGCGGGGCTGTTGTATCGCACCCAGCCAGCCGGCGATCGATTCGACCTCGAACGGTTCCTGCATGAAGGCTACACAGGGATCGCTTCAGCCGTCCTGGCCATGCTCCTCTGGATCGAAGTGCCGCGCCACTGGCTCTCGCTCGCCTGGGCGTCCCAGGGGTTCGGCCTCGTGGCGACGGGCTTTCTGCTCCGGGATCGCGCGTTTCGCATCTCGGGCCTTTCGGTGTTTGGGCTGTTGGTGCTCAAGATCCTGCTCGTGGACCTGGCAGGCGCAGAGACCATCTACCGGATTCTCTCCTTCATTGTAGTAGGCGCGCTCCTGCTGGTGGCCTCACTCGCGTATGCCCGATTTGCCGGAAGGCCCACTCCGAAGGAATGATGGTGGACGGACTGAAGCGAGCGGAGGGGTTTTTCCCGACGCGCCGTAGCCTTTCGTTGTATTACCAGCGCTGGACACTCAACGAGGACGCAGCACCCTGCTTCATTGTGCATGGCGGCGGGGAGCATTCCGGTCGCTACAGCGAGACCGCTGCGCGGCTGGCTCAGGCAGGCTACGCGGTCTATGCGATGGACCTGCAAGGCCACGGCCGCTCACCGGGGATCCGAGGGCACATCCTGCAGTTTGACGCGTTTGTGGAGGATGTGCGCGAGGGGATCCAATTCGCATCGAAGGAGCAGGGTGGATTACGACCGGTCCTCTTGGGCCACAGCCTCGGCGGCCTCATCAGCACCTATTACGCGGTCGCCTACCCCGAGACCATCGAGCGCCTCGTGTTGACCTCGCCTCTGTGGGGGCTGGGCATGCGCGTGCCGTGGTGGAAACGGGCCGCGGCGCATGGGTTCGCCTCCGTGTGGCCTTCTCTGACGCTGGGCCGGCCCAAGACCGAGGGAATGGTCTTGTCGCATGACCCCCAGGTCGTGGCCCGGTATGCCGCGGATCCCTTGGTCCATCGGAAAGCCAGCGTCCGGTTGTATCTCGAATTGCTGGACCGGTTCAAGCGGCTGCCGGACGTCCTGTCGCATCTGCGCATCCCGCTCTTGATTCTGCAGGCGGGCGATGACCAGATCGCTTCAGCGGAGGCGGTCCGCCGTCTGTATCCATTCGTCGAGTCGCCGCACAAGCGGCTGACCGTGTATGAGGGCTACTACCATGAAGTGCTCAACGAAACAGGGAGAGACCGCGTGTTTCAGGATCTGATCGAATGGCTGCGCAGCGACACGAAGCATTCAGCATAACATCCCATGAGGTCACGAGCGAAGACGGCGTCACTATTTCCGTTGATTGCTACCACGACGCTGCACGGGAGACGGCGGTTCTTATCTGTCCGGGGTTTTTTCAGAGCAAGGAGACGGAGACGTTTCAGCGGATGAGCCGCGCCTTGGCCGAGGCGTATGACGTGCTCGCGATGGATTTTCGAGGGCATGGGCGATCAAGCGGGCTGTACACATTCTCAGCGCGCGAGGGGGCGGATCTCGACGCGGTGCTGCGCTGGGCGGCCGAGCGCTACCAGAATCTCGCTGTGGTCGGCTTCTCGCTCGGCGCAGCCATCGCGATCAACGCGCTCGCCCGGCAACCGCAGGCGGTTCGGACGCTGATCGCTGTAAGCGCCCCATCGTCGTTTGAAGAAATCGAGTTCAAGTTCTGGACGCCGGAAGCGATGCGCACCGGCCTGCAGGGGCTGGAACCAGGCGCCGGCTGCCGTCCAGGCAACCCGCTGCTGCCGAAAGAGCGCCCGATCGATATGATCCGGAAGTACCAAGGCCTCCCCATGCTTTTCATCCACGGCACCCGCGATGTCATCGTGGGCGTTCAGCACAGCCATCGCCTCTACGCCGCGGCCGCAGAACCCAAACGGCTGGAAATCGTTCAGGGCGGCAGCCACGCCGAAGCGCTCTTTCGCGATGACCCCGTGCGATTTACCAGTCTCATTCGCTCCTGGTTGGCCCAGACCCTGTCGCCGGTGCGTTGACGAATCAGTCCTCATTCGTTAGAATACATTCCTATCTCATGTCCGTGGTCCATCCGCGTCTCCATTCCCGCATTCGCAGCGTCCTCTGGGCTGTTGCAGCGTTCCTGCTGTCGTGGCCCGGCGCGGAGGCGGCAACTGGTGAGCGCCCGCTGCCGGACCTGAAAGCCGGCAAAACCGCCTATGACCAGCACTGCGCGCGCTGCCATGGAGACACCGGCAAGGGAGATGGGGTGGACGCCCAGCGGTTCTATCCACGCCCCAGAGACCTGACGTTTGGGGTGTACAAATTCCGCACCACCGCCAGCGGGACCCCGCCCAGCGACGAGGATCTCTTCCGCACGATCACCGCCGGCCTGCCGGGGACGAATATGCCCGACTGGCAGCATCTTGACGAAGCGACACGCTGGCGGCTGGTCGACTACCTAAAAAGTCTCTCGCCGGTCTTTGAGCAGACCGCGCCCGCTCCTGTTGAGGCGGCGCCCGATCCCGGCCCGAAGCGGGCGGATCTCACGCGGGGGAACGCGGTGTATGAAGAACTCGGTTGCGCCGCCTGTCATGGGCCGCAAGGACGCGCCAACGGCCCCTCCGCCCCCGGCCTCGTGGACGATTGGGGGATGCCGCTGCGCCCGGCCAACCTCACCCAGGGCTGGTCCTACCGCGCCGGGAGCGATCCGCGATCGATCATGATGCGCCTCTTGGCGGGGATCGACGGCGCAGGGATGCCCTCCTACGTCGGTGCCGTGTCGCCGGAAGACGCCTGGCACTTGGCCTACTACGTGGCTTCTCTGCAGGAGCCGCCCCACTGGAACATGATTGCGCGCGCCCAGTACGCGCATGGGCAGCTCCCTGAAACGATCGATGATGCCCGCTGGGCTGACGCGGAACGGACGACCCTCCGCGTGCGCAACGTGGTCACACCGGAGGGCGAATGGGCGAACCCTCCGACGATTCAGGCCATCACCGTTCAGGTGCTCCACAATGACGAGGCGGCGGCGTTCCGGCTGTCGTGGGATGATCCAACGCAGGACCAGGAGGGATCGACTGACCGCATCGCGCTAGTCCTCAAGCCTGCGGCCATGCAGGGAGATGTCGCGACGCTGCAGGCCTGGCCGTACACCGGGGCGCCGGCGCTTGATATGTGCCACTGGGACGCCCGGGCGAATCAGGCTGTCGAGGAGCTCGCATTAGACTTTGAACATGTGATGGCAGAGACCAAGCTCCCGCGCGCGGCGTTGAAAGCGGTCTCAGCCTATGAGGACGGGCGGTGGACGCTGCTTCTGCAGCGGCCGCTGCAGCCGGCTGAACCGGCAGGGTCGGCGGTGATGGCGCTGGATCAGTTTACGTCGATCGCGTTCGCCGTGTGGGACGGCGCCAATGCCGATGCGCGCGCCGTCTCGCCGTGGGTGGACATCGTCCTTCGCAAACGTTCACGGCAACACAACCAGAAGGAGTGACTCATGCAACACGCTCGATGGATGTCCCCGTTGCTCGTGGGGGTCATTGTGGCGATTGGCTGCGGGAGCGGCCCGCCTGCAGGCGCTGCGAAAGAGGGGCGGGCAGGCAAGCCCCAGGACGCATCCGCCACCGCAGACTCCCGCCAACAGGCCGACCCACCCATCCAAGTCGCTGAGGCGACGGCTGGTGGTGCACCGGCGGCGGCCGGCGGGTCGGCCTCGATCCGCGGGTCCGTCGCGTTCCAGGGAGGAGCCCCCGCGCCGGCGAAGATCAAAATGGACGCCGATCCGGTGTGCAAGCAGCAGCACGCCACGCCCGTCGTTTCAGAAGAGGTCGCGGTCAACGGCAACGGGACGCTCAAGAACGTGTTCGTGTACGTGAAGGAGGGTGCTAAGGGGCCGTTTGCGGCGCCCACCACGCCGGTGACGTTGGATCAGAAGGGCTGTTGGTATGTCCCCCACGTCTTCGGGATCCAGGTCAATCAGCCGCTTGATATCGTCAACAGCGATCCAACGCTGCACAACGTGAACGCCAAACCGGCCGTCAACCAGCCGTTCAATCTGGCCCAGCCGAGCGACAAGGGGCCGAAGATGACCAAGAAGTTCACCAAGCCGGAGCTCGCGATTCCGTTCAAGTGCAACGTCCATCCCTGGATGAAGGCGTACGGCCATGTGCTGGAGCACCCGTTTTTCAGCGTCTCAGGCGGCGACGGCACCTTCGCCATCACCGGCCTGCCCGCCGGGACCTACGTCGTGGAGGCGTGGCACGAGAAGTACGGCACCCAGACGCAGACGGTCAGCGTGAGCGAGGGCGAGACGGCGTCGGTGGAGTTTACGTTTACAGCGCAATAACTCTCACGTATGTGGCGAGGCGCTCCAGGCTCCAGGCTCCAGGCTCTAGGCAAGAACGGTTCTAGCCTACAGCCTACAGCCTCGAACCTAGAGCGTTCTTCCCTTCAGCCTTCAGCCTTCAGCCTTCAGCGGCTGGCCCTCGTTTTGTTGCTTTGGTTGTTGGACCAGCCAGCGGCGTGGGCGCTTGGCCAGCCTGGTATGCGCATCTGGCTGCCCCAGGCTGTCACGACCACCGGGCCGGCCATCGATCGCCTCTTCTACGTGATCCTGGGGATCACGGGGACCGTGTTCGTCCTGGTCCAGGCGACCCTGCTGTGGTTTGTGATCCGGTATCGCGGCCGTCCGGGGCGTCGCGCCGCCTACATCCACGGCAACCAGCTGGTCGAAGTGATCTGGACCGCCATCCCCGCCGCGATTCTCATCGGGCTGACGGTTCACAGCCAGCGCGTGTGGTCGCAGGTGCGGGGCAGCCCGCCGCCGCCGGATCTTGAAGTGGAAGTCCAAGGGGAGCAGTTTGCCTGGAACATCCGCTATCCCGGCGCGGACGGCGAGTTCAACACGGCCGATGACATCACCACCATCAACGAGCTGCATATCCCCGTGAACCAGACCGTGCTCTTCCATGTGAAATCCAAGGACGTGATCCACAGTTTCTTTGTCCCGCAGTTCCGGATGAAGCTGGACGCCGTGCCGGGACTCACGGGCCGCCTGTGGGTGTCGACGACGACTGCGGGCAATTATGAAATCGCCTGCGCCGAGCTGTGCGGACTCGGCCACTATCGGATGCGCGGGTATTTGACCATCGAGTCGCCAGAAGAGTTTCAGACGTGGCTGGCGGCGACATTGGCGGAACAAGGCGCATGACCCAGCCACCCAGCCACCCAGCCACCCAGCCACAGAGTTTTCTCAGGACATACATCTTCTCCACCGACCACAAGATCATCGGGATCCAGTTCCTCTTCACCAGCCTGGTCATGCTGCTGATCGGGGGCCTCCTGGCGATGCTGATCCGGTGGCAGTTGGGCTGGCCGAGCGCGTTGCTGCCGTTCATGGAGAAGGTCGCGCCCGCTGGATTCCCCGGCGGGCAGATGGCGCCGGACTACTACAACATGCTCTTCACGATGCACGGCTCCATCATGATCTTTTTTGCCATCATCCCGCTGCTCGTGGGGGTGTTTGGCAACTACCTCATTCCGCTTAAGATCGGCGCCGGCGATATGGCGTTTCCAAGACTGAACATGATCTCCTACTGGCTCGTGCCGCCGGCGATCGCCATCGTCTGCGCGGGGTTTTTCCTTGAGGGCGGCGCGGCGCAGGCGGGCTGGACCTCGTACGCGCCGCTGTCCGCCGTGAGCGTGGCGGTCCGTCCCGGGCAGGTCTGTTGGATCGTCGGGGTCATCGTGCTCGGGACATCGTCGATCATGGGGGCCATCAACTACATTACGACCATCATCAACCTGCGCGCGCCCGGGATGCATTTCTTCCGGCTGCCGCTCGCCATCTGGGCGCTGTTCATCACCGCGATGCTGGTCCTGTTGGCGACGCCGGTGCTCGCCTCGGCGCTGATCCTGCTCCTGTTTGACAACACGCTGGGCACGAGCTTCTTCCTGCCGGCGGGCTTGATCGTTGACGGCGTCGTCCAGCCCAATAGCGGCGGCCAGGTCCTGTTGTGGCAGCACCTGTTCTGGTTCTACTCGCACCCGGCGGTCTACATCATGATCCT
>CAYJWN010000036.1:0-15389 GCA_964373835.1 uncultured Planctomycetales bacterium | reverse complement strand
CGCAGGATTTTGAAGTGGCGATTGAAGAAGGCGCCGATCTCGTGCGGATCGGCACGGCCATCTTCGGGGCACGGGGCCAGGGGCTTGGGGCAGGGGAATCCAATTGGATTGGTTGATGGACATCGAATCAAGACGGCGAACCATTAGAACGTTTAGGGACCTCCGAGTCTGGCAAGAGGCAGTTGAGTTAGTTAAGGAAATCTATGCAGTGTGCGGACGGTTACCAAGAGATGAACAGTACGCACTCGCCAACCAACCGAAGCGTGCAGCTATTTCTATTCCCTCAAATATCGCAGAGGGTCATGCTAGGAATCATCGATCAGAATATCGGCAATCGGTTTACGTAGCAGTCGGTTCTTTGGCGGAGCTGGATACCCAGGTTCAACTTGCTGTTGAGCTCGGCTTCCTCACGCGAGAGTACATTGCACCGATTATTGGCCGGATTGATCGACTTAAAGCGATGTTAGTTACGTTAGCAAAGAAGCTTTCATGACCCGTGCCCCACGCCCCCCCGGCCCGACCCTCGCTAGAGCCGGGGCGGGCACGCCCCACGCCCCTCTGCGGCACCTGACCATCGGGATCATCGGCGCAGGGAAGATGGGCCAAGCACTCATCGGCGGCTTGCGCGCGCACGGGGTTGCGGCGTCATCGATTGTGGTGGCGGACGCCAACCCCCAGGCCGTCCGCCGCGCGCGCCAGCGGTTTCACGTGCGAGCGGCCTCAGATAACAGTGAGGTCGTCCGCCGCGCCGATGTCATCGTGCTGGCGGTGAAACCCCAGCAGTTTCCTGAGGTGGTTGGGCAGATTGCTGCGTCGCTGTCACGCCGGCCGCTGGTGATTTCGATCGCGGCAGGGATCACGCTGCGCTGGCTGACCTCGCGCTTGCGCGCAGTACCGCTGGCCCGCGTCATGCCCAATCTTCCGGCGACGGTCGGATGCGGGTTTTCCGCCGTGGCGTTCAGCCGAAGGGCAACGCGCCGCCATCGCGCCATGACGCGGTCCCTGTTTGGAGCGGTCGGCAGCGTCGTCGAGCTTCCGGAGCGATACATGGATGCGGTGACGGCCGTGAGCGGCTCCGGACCGGCCTATGTCTTTTTCCTCGTTCAGGCCTTAGAAGCGGCTGCCCGGTCGCTGGGGCTTCCACCTGCGGTGGCGTCGCAGGCCATTCGGCAGACACTGGAAGGGAGCGTGCGCCTCCTGCAAGAGAGCGGCGAGGACGCGGCCACGTTGGTCAGCAAGGTCGCCTCCAAGGGCGGCACGACCGACGCGGCCTTGAAGGTCTTCGCGCGGCGGCGCGTCCAGGCCCATTTCATCGAAGCGTTGCAGGCGGCGGCGCGCCGGTCGCAGGCGCTGTCATGGAGGAGCTAACGCATGTTTGTCATCGGTAATCTCATCCGGGCGGTCGCCGTGATTCTCGATAAGGTGCTGCAGTTGTACACCTTCATCCTCATTATCGCCGTCTTGATTTCGTGGGTGAGCCCGGACCCCTTCAACCCCATCGTGCGCTTCCTGCGGATGGCGACGGAGCCGGTCTTCGACTGGGTGCGCCGCCGCCTGCCGTTTACGATGGTGGGCATGCTGGATCTGTCGCCCATCATCGTCTTCCTGTTCATCTGGTTTCTCCGGGTGTTTCTCGTGAGCACCCTGTTTGATCTGAGCCTGCGCCTTCGCTAACCAGACACCAGGTGGAGGTTGTTCGATGGATTATAAGCCAACCCTGAATCTTCCCAAGACCGGTTTTCCCATGAAGGCCGAGCTGCCCACGCGCGAGCCGGAGAGGCTCGCGCGTTGGCAGCACGAGGATCTCTATGGCCAGATCCGCGCGGCGCGCAAGGGGCGCACGCCGTTTGTCCTCCACGACGGCCCGCCGTACGCCAACGGTGACATCCACATCGGCCATGCGTTGAACAAAATCCTCAAGGACGTCATCGTCCGCTACAAGACGATGCGCGGATTCGATGCGCCCTACGTGCCCGGGTGGGACTGCCACGGCATGCCGATCGAGCACCAGCTCTTCAAGGAGCTCAGGCTCACGAAACACCAGATCACCCAGACCGCGTTCCGCGGGAAGGCGCGGGCGTACGCGCAGCGCTACGTCGACGTGCAGCGGGAGCAGTTCAAGCGTCTCGGGGTGCTGGGGGATTGGGACCGTCCCTACCTGACGATGGCGAGCGACTACGAGCTCACGATCCTCCGGATGTTCAGGGAGCTGGTCCAGGCGGGCTACATCTATTACGGCAAGAAGCCGGTCTACTGGTGCGCCAGCTGCGAGACGGCGCTGGCAGAGGCCGAGGTGGCATATGAAGACCGGCAGGATGCCTCCATTTATGTCGCGTTTCCGGTAGTGGAGCCGCCCAAGCGGATTCCTTCGGGAGCAGCGCAAGCGTTCCAACACCATGACAAACTCGCCGTCGCAGTCTGGACGACCACCCCGTGGACGCTCCCGGCCAACGTCGCCCTCTGCTTCCACCCGGATGAGCGGTATGTCGTCCTTCGCCGGCCGGCCGGGGATGACGACCTGATTATTGCCGAAGCCCTCGCACCCGCCCTGGCGTCGATCCTGAAAGCGGAGGGCGCGACGGTTGGACGATTGACCGGCAAGGACCTTGAGGGCATGCGTTGCGCCGGCCCATTCAATGACCGGCGGCCGGTCGTGGTCACCGACGCGGGCGTCTCCATGAGCGAAGGAACGGGTGTGGTGCACTTAGCACCCGGCCACGGCCAGGAGGACTACGTGATCGGCCAGCGCTGCAAGCTCGAGGTCCTCTCGCCTGTTGACCATCAGGGTCGGTTTACCTCAGCAGTGACGGCGTTCACAGGCCAATCGGTGTTTGAAGCCAATCCCAAGATCGTCGCTGACTTGAAGCGCCGCGGCCTGCTCTTGGGCGAGGAAACCATCACGCACTCCTACCCGCACTGCTGGCGCTGCACACAGCCGGTCATCTTTCGCGCGACCCCGCAGTGGTTCCTCAGCGTCGAGCATGAGGATTTGCGCGCGCGGTTGCTTGCGGCCGCCAAGACGGCACAGTGGATTCCCTCGGCGGGATTAAGCCGCATCTCCGGCATGCTGGAAACGCGCCCGGACTGGTGTCTGTCCCGGCAACGCTACTGGGGGACGCCGATCCCGGTGCTCCACTGCGCCGCATGCCACGTGCCCCTGACGCAGCTCGACGTGATCGAGGCGATCGAGCGCTCCCTGCAGCGGCAGGGGATCGATGCGTGGTTTACCGCATCGCCCAAGGAGCTGGCCCCCTCCGCGCGATGCCCCCAATGCCAGGGGGCCGACCTCATCAAAGATCAGAACATCCTGGATGTCTGGTTTGACTCCGGCGTGAGCCACGAAGCGGTGCTCAAAACACGGGCAGGGCTCCGCTGGCCGGCCTCCCTGTACCTTGAAGGCTCCGATCAGCACCGCGGCTGGTTTCAGGTGTCGCTGATTCCGGCGGTCGCGCTGCATGGCCGCCCTCCGTACGAGCAGGTCCTGACCCACGGCTTCGTCATGGACGGGCAGGGGCGCAAGATGTCCAAGAGCTTGGGCAACGTCATCGCCCCGCAGGATGTGATGCAGCGCTACGGGGCCGACATCCTGCGCCTGTGGGTCGCGTCCTCGGACTACCGTGAGGATGTGCGGATCTCCGAGGAGATTCTCGGCCAGGTGGCGGAATCCTACCGCAAGATCCGCAACACGTTCCGGTACCTGTTGGCCAATCTGTACGATTTCAACCCCAGGCGGGACCGGGTTGATCCCACGGCGGGATCGGAGATCGACCGGTGGATGCTCCACCGCACGCACGAGCTGCTCGGCGCGGTCACGCAGGCCTACGAGGGGTACCAATTCCACGACGTGTCGCGGGCCGTCTATCAATTCTGCGTGGTCGATCTCTCCTCGTTTTATCTGGATGCGCTGAAAGACCGGCTCTACACGGAAGCGCCGTCGGCGAGCGCGCGCCGCTGTGCGCAGACGGTCTTGTATGATATACTGTTGAACCTCGTGAAGGCGCTGGCGCCGGTGCTGGCGATCACCACCGAAGAGGTCTGGCAGCTTCTGCGGCAGGCGGGCTGGGTCAGCGAACCCTCGGTCCATCTCGCGCGGTGGCCTGAGGAAGCAGGGCGCGGGCTTGATGCGTCAGCCCAACAGCGGTGGGCCACGTTTCTCTCCCTGCGCGATGTGGTGATGAAGGCGCTTGAGGAACAGCGCGCCCGCGGGGTGATCGGCAGCCCGCTTGAGGCGCAGGTGACGTTGCTCGTGACCAATCCGGAGATGCACAAGCTGTGTGACGCCTACCGCGACACGCTGGCAGAGGCGTTTGTCGTGTCAGGGGTGGCGGTCCAACGGGATGCAGGCCCCGGTGCCGCTCCGAACGCGCGCGTGGCCGCGCGGCCCGGTGCCGCGACGGCTTTCCACGCGGGGTTGGCGGATGTGCGGGTTGAGCGCGCGCCGGGGGAGAAATGCCAGCGGTGTTGGAAGCACGTGGTGAGCGTCGGGCGAGATCCCGCGCATCCGCAGTTGTGTGAGCGGTGCGCGCGGGTCGTGCAATCGGGTTAGCCGCACAGGCCACACGAAAGCAGGCAGATGGCGCTGACGAAGGAACAGCTCAAGCAATTCCGGCAGCTGTTGATCACGGAGCGGGTGAAGCTCGCCAACGAGATCAAGTCGATCACCCAGGACGTCTCGAAGAGCCCGCGGGAGGCGTCGGGGGATCTGTCCGCCTACACCGTGCACATGGCGGACATGGCCGCAGACACCTTTGACCGCGAGCTCTCGATGAACATCGTCTCCAACGAGCAGGAAGTGCTCTATCAGATCGATGACGCCCTCAAGCGCCTCGATGACGGCTCATTTGGCATCTGCCAGCAGTGCAATCAGCCGATTGCGATGAGCCGCCTCAAGGCGGTGCCGTACGCGTCCCTGTGCATCGGCTGCCAGCGGGCTAAAGAGCAAAAGAACAAACGCTAGCGCGTGCGGTTATGACACGCTCGCGTCCCTGGCTGATCGCTGCAATCACCCTGGCGGCGGATCAGCTCGCCAAGTATAGCGTCACATCCTGCTTTGTCCCAGGCGAAAGCCTTCCGGTCCTGCCTCCGCTGCTTCATCTCAGCTACGTCCGCAACACCGGCGCCGCCTTCGGGCTCCTGAAAGGCCAACAAGCGCTCTTTATCCTGTGCACCCTCCTGGTGATCGGGTGGATTGTATGGGAATTCCTGCGGAAGCGCCCGATACCCGCCGCCGTCGTCTGGGGCTACGCCCTCATCCTCGGCGGCTCGGTGGGCAATCTGATCGATCGGTTGCGTGTGGGGTATGTCATCGACTTCATCGACCTGCGCGTCTGGCCCGTCTTTAACCTCGGCGACTCGGCCATTACGATCGGTGTTGCGCTGCTCATCTGGCATTCGCTGTTCGGACGAAGCAAGGATCAGAAATCAGAAATCAGAGGTCAGAGGTCAGATTCTGACTTCTGACATCCGACTTCTGACATCTGGGAGATGCACCCAGTTCTCTTCACGATTGGCCCGGTGACGCTCTACACCTACGGCGCGATGCTGGTCGTCGCGCTCCTCGTCTGCGTCTGGCAGGCGACGCGGGCCGCGCGGCACTTGCCTGGAGCATTCGTCGCGGTCACGGGCGAGCGGCTGGTCGACCTCATCTGTCTGTCGGTGCTGGGCGGCATCATCGGCGGCCGGCTGGTCTATGTGCTGCTCCACGGAGAATCGTTCACGCGCTCCCCACTGGATGCGCTGGCGATCTGGCAGGGGGGGCTCGTGTGGTACGGAGGATTGCTCGGCGGGCTCTTGACCGCATGGTGGTACGTGCGCGCCAAGCGGCTGGTGTGGTGGCGTGTGGCCGATCAAGTGGCGCCCTTCCTGGCGTTGGGTCATGCGGTGGGGCGGATCGGCTGTTTTTTGAACGGCTGCTGTTACGGCAAGCCGACGGACGCCTGGTGCGGGGTGGTGTTTCCCGGTGATCCCCATGCGGTGATCCCCACGCAGCTCTTTGAAGCGTTGGGCCTCTGGGCGCTGTATCTTGTGTTGCGCAGGCTTCAGCGTCCTGAAGTCCTCAGGCGGCCGGGCCGACTCTCTGGGGTGTATTGCATCGGCTACGCCGTGTTGCGGTTCCTCATCGAATATGTTCGAGGGGATCAAACGATCGCGTGGGCGGGATTGACGTTGCAGCAGCTCATCAGCCTCGGGGTGTTGTTCGTTGGAGTCATCCTCTTCACGCGCCGAGAAGGCAAAAGGCAAAATGAAAAAGGCAAAACCACAAGTCAAAAGGTAAAATTTTGAATTTGCCTTGTGGTTTTGCCTTTTGCGTTTTTCCTTTTGAGTTACGGCGATCTTGGTCAATAGAAAGAGATGGCGCGCACGTACCGGTTCATGATCGGCTCGGTTGAAGCGGGGCTGCGCCTCGATCACTACTTGACGCGCCGTCTGCCGTCAGCGATCTCCCGGGCGGCGATCCAGCGGGCGATTCGGATGGGCGCCGTGACGGTGGGCCGTCGGCCGGTCAAGGTCCACTACAGGCTGCGTCCGGGCGATGCGGTGGCGGCCACGTTTGCCCAATTGGGGAGCCGCGGCGGAGAAGCCGTACTCCTTCCCCAGGAGATTCCTCTTGAGATTGTGTACGAAGATGCGCACCTGCTCGTGGTGAATAAGCCGGCCGGGTTGGTGACGCATCCAGCGCCCGGCCATTGGGACGGCACGCTCGTCAACGCGATCCTCTGGCATCTCCAGCAGGCTCAAGGCTCAAGGTTCAAGGCTCAAGGCCAAGACCGTGACCTTCAGCCTGCAGCCTCGAGCCTAGAGCAGACGTTGCCTCGAGCTGGTATTGTTCACCGGCTTGATAAGGATACCTCTGGACTCTTATTGGTGGCGAAGACGGCCACCGCGCATACGGCGCTCTCGAGGCAACTCACATCACGGACGATGCATCGCCGGTATCTCGCGCTTGTTGAAGGGCACGTCCCGCTTGATCGCGGGACGGTGAACATCCCGATCGGTCGGCACCTGGCTCACCGGAAGGTCATGACCGTCAGGCACTTGGGTGGGCGCTCCGCCATCACGCACTACCGCGTCATCAAACGGTGTGAGGCTCAAGGCTCTAGGCTCGAGGCTCTAGGCAAGACCAGCCTACAGCCTAGAGCCTACAGCCTAGAGCAAGAATCGTTTCGTTACACAGTGCTGGAGGTGTCGCTGGACACCGGACGGACGCATCAGATCCGCGTCCACATGGCCCATCTGGGCCATCCAGTGATGGGCGATACCACTTATGGCAGGCACCGCGCAGAGTTCTGGCAGTCCCTTGGCGTGACCCGCCAGCTCCTCCATGCCTATCAATTGACGTTTCACCATCCAGTGACCCGAGAAGCAATCACCTTGTCAGCACCGCTGCCGGATGATATCATCCGCTGGTGCGATCCGGTGACCCTGAAGCGACTCGTTAGTGATCAGTGACCGGTGATCTAGCGTAGGAGAAGCACAATGATCAAACATTTTCGAGAGGTGTTCACAGGCTTCCTCATTGTTGTCACCGTTTTCACTGGTCACTGGTCACTGGTCACTAGTCACTGCTTCGCGGATGTGCCGCGCATGATCCATTACCAAGGGCGGCTCACCGAGCCGGATGGCACGCCGTTGGCGGGGTCGCACACGGTCACCCTGCGGCTCTATGACGCGGCTACCGGGGGCGTCAAGCTGTGGGAAGAGCCGCATGAGTTAAACTTGCCGCGGGCGGACAATGGCATTTTTGCGGTGACCTTGGGGACGCAGACCCCGTTTCCGGCGACGATCACGTTTAACGCTCCGCTCTGGTTGACGATTGAAGTGGATGGCGCAGGGGAGTTCTCGCCGCGTCAGATCCTGTCAGCGGTGAGCTACGCCATCAATGCGGATATGATCGACGGGTTGGATTCCACGCAGCTGTTGGCGGCCTCCGGCGCTGGAGACATCACCGCGGTCCAAGCTGGCGCCGGCCTCACGGGCGGGGCCACGAGCGGAGACGCCACGCTGGATATCGGCGCGGGTCCGGGGATCGTCGTGGCGGCCGATGCCCTCAGCGTCGATGTCGGCACGACCGCCGGCAAGATCGTCCAGCTCGATGGCAGCGGAGCGCTGCCGGCGGTGAGCGGGGCGAACCTCACCGGTCTGGGGACTGCCGCCTTGGCCGACGGGTCGGTGACACAGGCCAAGTTGGCTGGGGATAGCGTGGGAGCTGCGGCGCTTGCGTCGAATGCCATCCAGGCCGGTGATATAGAGGTAGGCGACCTTCCGGCGCACGCGAGCGCCCACCAACCGGGCGGGGCTGATGCGCTGCCGACGGCGAGCGCGGTCAGCATCGGATCGGCAAATGGCGCAGGAACCTCAACCAGCCTTGCGCGGGCGGACCATGCGCACGAAGGGCTCCACTCCATCGCCGTGTCCGGTCAGGGGCCGGTTGTGGGGGATGCGCTGCTGGCGGCCGGATCCAACGTCACCTTGTCGCAGGACGGCCAAACAATCACGATCGCCGCAGCGGCGGCCGGCACGCCCGGCGCTCGCGCAACGGCCTCCGCGTCAAACGCCGTGACGATCGACACATCCGCCGACACGGACTTGCTCTCCGTCACCATCACGAAATCGCAGGCCAGCTCCACCGTGCTGATTCTGGCGACGGTCCAGTTGACGCATACCGCCACCCCCACGAACAAGACCGTCGATCTGAAGCTGGTGCGCGGGGCCGCTGCGGTCGACGCGCCGTATACGGTGCGTCTCGGCACGGCCAACCGCGCGGTGTCGGAGATTCCCGTGACCGTGCACGCCGTGGACGCGCCCGGAGCCGGCAGCCAGACGTATACGTTGCGCGCCCGCTCAAGCGACACCGGCGCTCAGGCGACTATCCGCCGGTTGACGGTCATCGAAGTGTTGTAGCGCCAGGTTTGTCGCCAGGTTTTGGCAAGTCGGCGGCAAAGGGATATAATGAGACGTTGTGGAACCAAGGCGGCAGCCTTGAGAAAGGATGGAGGATGAAGCGGTCATACGGCACGTTCGCAGGCATCTTTTTGGCACTGGGGGTCTGTCTCTGGGCGACCAGCGCGGACGCATTGTTCGGCAAGAAGGACAAGGCCAAGACCGAGCCTACGCCGCCGGCGGCAAGTACGACCACCGCAGCGGCTCCGGACGGGGAGAAGATCGTGTACACCTTTGCAGACCAGGCCAAGATGGATGAGTTTGCAAAGCTGTGGCAGCAGCGCCAGCGCGCGGGGTTGCGGATGACGGTGCTCCAGTCGTACTGGAACGAGGAGCAGGCCGCCCTGCAACAGCTGAATCAGCAGTTGAGCCAGGACTACCATCTTGACGTGAACAAAAACTACCGCTTTGATAACGAGCGAAAGGTCCTCATTGAAGTTCCCTCGCCGGCTGAGCCGGCTTCGCCAGCGCCAGCACCGCCAGCTCCCCAAACACAGAACTAAAAGGTACCGTTAAGCCCATAGTCCGCCATGGACTATGGGCTGTTTTTTCAACGCCTCTTCTTGACATCCGCTCTTTCCCTCAGGCATACTTCAATCGACAATTGATACGGCCCTACTGATAAAGCCACACCTCCGCCACAATGCGTTGGCGGACCCGCCGAAGCAGTTTGGCGGGCGGAGTAATCCGGGGTCGGAAAACCACGGGCTCAAACCCGTACCTGGTACCACAGGTACCAGGTACGGAGCGAGTAGCCGGGTTGCCAAAGGGGGAAGACGTGAAGAGTTTCGGACGCCTAACTTCCATTCCTGGGTTAGGTGTTTTTATTTGGTTCGGTTGTGCCCTTTTTGAGTGCGATCGTGCGCATGGAGGGCACAGCCATGTTTGAAACGTTCGTCTCCTCCCGTGTGCGTCGTACCCTCCTTGAGTACGTCCTGACCCATCCAGCCGGTCAGTTCTATCTCCGTGGGCTCGCGAAGGACCTCGGGCTTTCCGTGAGCCCGCTACGGAGGGAGCTCAAGCGACTCGAAAGTTCCGGCATGTTGAAGGCCATGCATGAGGGCAATATGGTCTTCTATGCCGTGAGCACCACCTCTCCTGCATTCCTGCAACTCAGGCAGGCAGGTCTTGGCACGCAAGAGTTCGCTCAAGGCTCAAGGCTCAAGGCTCAAGGCAACGGCTCTGGCCTTCAGCCTTCAGCCTTCAGCCTTCAGCCTATACAAGTTGGAGTCATCTCGGCCACGTCCACCAGGTCCTGGTGGCGCGCGCCGCTCAGCAGCCCCCTGTTGATTGGCGCGGCGGCTGTCGGGATGGCGTTGGTTCTGATGGTGGCCGGCCTAGCGTACTTGACCCTCGCTCATCAGCAGATGGCGGCAAGCCCATCACGGACGGTCGCGACTCGAGACACGAAGGTGACGGTGGTGGTCCCGTCCGCGTCGGCTTCCGGAACCATGCGAGGGGCTCGGTGGCACATTGTCCCTGGCGGCTTCGGCGGCTTCAGCTCGGCCTCGAACGACGGAGAGACGTACTGATGCGCGCCCGCCGCCTTTTGCCCCTCTTTTCCTTACTGCTTACTGCTTACTGCCTACTGCTTACCCAGGTTTCCTGGGCTTCCGTCCCCTGGATGATCAACTACCAGGGCCGGTTGACGGACGCTGGCGGCAAGTCCATTTCGGGGACCTACACGTTTACCTTCCGGTTGTACGATGCGTCGACCAGCGGCACCAAGGTGTGGCAAGAACAGCAAACGGTGGCCTTGAGCGAGGCCGACAACGGCATTTTCAACGTCGTGCTGGGGGCGGTCGCCGCGTTGACCTCCGTGGACTTCAATAACGCCGTGTGGCTATCGGTCCAGGTGGCGGACGATACCGAGATGACCCCGAGGCAGCGGCTTACCGCCACAGGCTACGCGATGAACGCGGACCAGCTCGACAGCTTGGATTCCAGCAAATTCCTCCGCACGGATATCGATAGCTCGACGTCAGGGAAATTGACCATTACGCGGTCGGGGCTTGCGCTGCTCATCAAACCGACGACCGACCCCAGCGCCAACACCACGCTGCTGGACATCCAGAACGCGGCGGGGACCTCGAAGTTCAGCGTGGACTTGGAAGGCGACGTGGCTGTCGCTGGCGATCTCGCCGTCTCCGGAACGATCAGCGGGTCCACGAGCACGACGGGCACGACCAATGCCAGCTGGACGATCGGCAGTGCGACCGATGCCACCTCAACCGACATCTCCCTGCTCCTTGGGCAATCGAGCGGTCAGGAATCATTTCTGTTTGACGGCGACAGCACGGACGATTTTACCCTCTCGGATGATCTGCGCCTAAGTCCCACTGGGACTGCAGCCGGCAGCACGGCGGGGCTACGCCTCCTTGAGCTGGCCGCCAACGGCACCAACTACGTTGGCTTCAAGGCGCCGGATACCATCGCTAGCGACGCGACCTGGACGCTGCCCAGCGCGGACGGCTCGGCGAACCAGCTCCTGTCGACTAACGGCAGCGGCACGCTCTCATGGGTGACCGCGAGTTCATTGAGCGGCGTGGGCGACATCACCGGCGTGACCGCAGGAACCGGGCTGACCGGAGGCGGCACGAGCGGCGATGTGACGCTGACGCTCTCGACGCCCGTATCGGTTGCAAATGGTGGAACAGGTCTCGCCTCCGGTACCTCTGGAGGTGTGCTAGGTTTTACCGCGTCCGGCACGCTGGCTTCGTCAAGCGCACTGACCGCCAATGCTATTGTGCTGGGCGGCGGTGCCGGAGCAACGCCTTCAACTCTAGGAAGCCTCGGAACTAGCACGACCGTGTTGCATGGCAACGCGTCTGGAGCGCCATCGTTCAGCGCCGTGAGCCTCACGGCGGACGTCAGCGGGGTCCTGCCGCTGGCCAATGGCGGCACCAATGCGTCGCTGAGCAACTGCACAAGCGGCCAGGCGCTCACCGTGACCAGCGGGGCGGTTACGTGCACGAGCACGATCACCTCAAGCGATGCCGGGAGTGGCACAACAAGCCTCACCTTCACCATTGATAACGATAACAGCGGCTCTGCCGTGGCGAACGGCGCTGGCCTAGTCTTGGAAGGGGGCACCGGGACCGACAAGTCGATTCTCTGGGACGCGACGAACACCGAGTTTGATGTCAATGACGATGTCTCGATCACCGGTGACGTCGCCATCGACACGACCGGGACCGACGGCGACGCCGTGACCCTGACCAACGCCGCCAAATCGCTGGCGGTGGCCTTTGATCCCAGCGACGCCGGCGACTCGGACGCGGTGATCAAAATCGGCAAGCAGAACGGCAACTGGGAATACCTTCGGTATAACCCGTCGGCTCGAAATGGAAAAGGCCAGTTCGAAATCAGCAACTCCTTGAAGGTGCTTGGGTCGAGCCCGGCGGTTCTTGAATTCGATGACCGAAGCGGCACCGTCCAGACCCTCACGTTTGACTCCGCGGCAGAGAAGACGCTCAGCTGGAGTGACACCTTCTCGGCGAAGGATGTGGAAATCCGTGGGGCCTCCCCGGCCGTCCTGACGTTCGGCCAGGGGGCCAACCAGAACACCCTGATCTACGACCCGGAGACCGACGAGGTCAAGTTCAGCCGCGGCGCCTTCGGCCATGATTTCCGCAACTTGATCAAAAACTCCTCCTTCGAGGCGTTCAGCGCCTTTGAGACGTTCTATGGTGCCACCGCGGCCACCGGCGGCACGATCGCCTCAACCTATGCGGGGGGGTGGGACCAATTTTCGCCGGATGACTGGACGTGGGTCGCCGGACGCGTCTATGAGCACGCCCCGACGCTGTTTAATACGAGCGCCACGGTGACCGCCGCCATGTTTACCCAGGATGTGGTTGAGGGCAGCAGCGCCGTGACGATTGCTGATCCGACCATCAATACCCATCTGCCCGGCCTGACGGCCAACGGCTTCACCGGCAGCTACTTTGACACGACGCTCAGCTCCCCCAAGTACCCCTTTGTCTCAGATGCTACGCTGACAGGCACCAACCAACCTGACGGCCATATCAAACAGGGCGTCACAGGGCTCAAGCCGAACACCATCTATACCCTTTCAACGCATATGCGCACACCGGACACCAACAGCCGAGCGATCCTCGACATCGAGGGAGAGTACCAGCCGACCAGCACGCTGTATACCGCGATCACCAGTGAATCCACGACCCTCAGCGCCGATCCCGGCGCCTCTGGAACCACGTTATCAGTTGGCAGCACGACAGGGTTTGCCAGTCGCGGCGTGCTGATCATTGAGGAAGGGACGGCCAATGAAGAGCGGATGAGCTATACCGGCACGACCGCGACGACGTTTACCGGCGTGACGCGCGGGGAGGATGGCACGACCGCGATCGCGCACGCCAGCGGCAAGCCCGTGGTGTCGGTCCTCTCGGAAGTCATCGTCAACGCTGCGGACACGAGCGGCCAGGTCAGCGGCGGTGTGCTGTTCCCGCCGAACAGCGCGCTCGAGATCGTGAGCTCAGGGTGCACCGAAGCCCTCGTTTATCGGAGTACCAGTTTCAAGACGATTAATGCGACGACCACGAAGGGGGTCTTTAAGGGGATCTCTCGGGCGGCCCATGGGACGTCTCGCTGCGCGCATGCTGTCAATGACGCGGTGAAAGCCCACTTTATTCCTCTGGTGTCGAGGGATAACACCTTCAAACGGTACAAGGGCTCCTTCGTCACTGGGCCTACAGCAACATCGGTCACCATCCACCTCATCTCGCAGGCCACGGCAGCACCCGGCGAAGCGCGGTTTGATGGGGTCCAGTTGGTTAAGGGGGCCGTTGCGCCCCTCTATGCGCCCAATCCGATTGTGGACATCGGAGACCAGACGGTGTACGGCACGCTCCGGGTCGGCCGGACCTCGGACAGCGACGCCGGAGGTGGCGGCGGGCTGCTGGTTGTGGACCGCTATGTCCGCGCCCGCGGCATTGAGCTGTTTTCGAAAGACCCTGGATTCACCGGCAACATGGGCGGCACCGGCGGCATCATGACCCCGGTCGCAGACTTCACCAACGATGGCAATGAGACGCTGAGCCTCGATGCCAGCTCACAATTCTACGGCCCGTATCCGACCGATATCACCGTAACCGCCACCTCCTCCTCACAGTTCAAAGTGGATGTGAAGGAGTATAACCCGGTCTTTCCAGCGGGCAACTCATGGACGTTCGGAAGCGGGCTCTCCATCTCGACCTATTCGGGGACCAACTACTACAACGTGATGGGCGCGCGGATCGTCTTTGCCAGCGCCAGCCCGAATGCGAGCGTCAATGCTGACAAGTGGACGTTTTCCGCGGCCGGCTTCAACGTCCAGGGCGGGTACAACAGCTTCCAGTCGACCGCGTCCTACACCGCCGGAGATAAACGGATTTTCGTGGATCCTTCCAACGGCAACAAGCTGACGTTTCAGGATGGTTCGACCCTCATCACCCTCGCGCAGTTGGCCGGGACGGTCGGGTCCAGCGCCAGCCTGGGGTTTCCAACGATCTCTGGAGGAACGGGGGGCAGCTCACTCTATCTCGATCGATCGGGTAGCTATACCGGCACGGTCAACACGACCTTTGAAGCCGAGATCGACGGCTTGCCGGGGTCGCTGACCACCCTCAATGGTTCGCTTACCTCCGGCGCCACGACCGTCCCGGTCAACGGTGGCATCGGGTCGTTTACCCCCTATAACGGGCTGTACTTCATCATCATCGACAACGAGAAGATTACCTGCGCGACCAAGACGATCACGCCGTCGACCGAGTTCTCCAGCTGTAACCGCGGCCAATACGGCACGTATGCAAGCTCGCACAGCGGGAGCGCCACCGTGTATCGCCCGGATACGTTCAGAGCGCGGGATAACGTCGATAACGATGGGGCAGGCCCTGGCTTGGCGACGGATTGGGACCTCACCAATGTGCCCATTACCGGGATGGATCAATCGGTCGGCTCCGGTGTTTTCATACGGTTCGGCGGCTCGCACGACGGGTTGTTCATCACCGATGGGGTGGTGGGCCAACGGTGGAGCGTGACCGCAACAGCCGCAGCTACCCAGACACCGATCAAGACGCTGAACTATACATCGCCGATCTCCGTGACCGGCACCGGTGATAGCCGGAGCGTGGCGCTCGACGCGACGGGCTGCTCGGCGGGATTCGTCTGGAAGCGCAATGGCACCAACAGCGGCTGGGAGTGCGCCGCCGATGCGACTGGCGCTGGCGGCTACACGACTGTCAAGGACGAGACGACCGCGCTGACCGCGCGCTCGACGGTGGCGTTCCTCGGGTCCGGCGTGTCCTGCGTCGACGCCAATAGCCAGACCGAGTGCACCATCTCCGGGGGCGGCGGGGGCGTGGTCACCGGCCTGAGCGCCGATGCCGGGGGCACGACGACCGGCGCGACCATCACCCTGGCCGGCGGCACGACCGGCATCGATACCTCCC